>DASPLH010000063.1:0-8502 GCA_035627675.1 Clostridia bacterium | reverse complement strand
CCACGCCGGTGTCTCCGCAGACGAGCGTCATTGTGATCTTCCTGGTCCTGTTCGCGGGCGGACTGGCAACGGTGGGTTACATGCTTCGGCTGCTGGCGAACGCCAAGCGCGAGACAAAGGTGGAAGAGACAACGGTGAAATCAGCCGCGGTTTAGGGCACAAACGACAAGGGCGTATCCACTCAATATCCCGGGAGAATGATGTGAGCACTCGACTCAGAGTTCTGGTAACGGGCGGTGCAGGGTTCATCGGTTCACACTTATGTGAGGCCCTGCTGGCGGAAGGGCACAGCGTAGTCGCAGTCGACAATCTCTGCACAGGTCATGTGGCGAACATCCGCCACCTCGAGCGCGAGCCTCGCTTCGAGTTCCGGCAGATTGATATCTCTTCTGTTTTCGAGGTCGGCAAGTTCGACTTCGTGTTCCACTTGGCGTCTCCGGCGAGTCCTGTTGACTACATGAAGCTTGGCGTAGAGACGCTGATGACCGGCTCGGCCGGAACACGGAATGTGCTGGAACTGGCCCGGAAGTACGGTGCGAAGTACCTCGTCGCGTCCACATCCGAGTGCTACGGTGACCCGCTGGTGCATCCACAAACCGAGGCGTACTGGGGGAACGTGAACCCCATCGGGCCGCGCTCTGTTTACGATGAAGCGAAGAGGTTCACGGAAGCTCTCACGATGGCGTACCACCGGTATTACCAGGTGGATACGCGGATCGTTCGTATCTTCAACACGTACGGCCCGCGGCTCCAGCTCAACGACGGCCGGGTGATCTCGAACTTCATGAAGCAGGCCCTGCGAGGCGAGCCGCTGACCGTCTATGGCGACGGCTCGCAGACGCGCAGCTTCTGCTATGTAAGCGACGAGGTGGAGGGAATCCTGCGGCTGTCGCGCAGCGACGAGCACCTGCCCGTCAACATCGGCAACCCCACCGAGTTCACCATCCTGGAATGCGCGAAGCTGGTAAAGGAAGTCGTCGGCTCCAGGAGCGAGATCGCATTTGAGCCGTTGCCGGAAGATGATCCCAAGCAGCGTCGTCCGGACATCACAAAAGCCAAGGTCCTTCTTGGCTGGGAACCGAAGATCGATCTTTGCACAGGGCTGCAGTTGTCGCTGGACTACTTCAAGGCGGTAGTTGCGGAGGAGCAGTCGAGGACGGCGCTTTTAAAGGCATAGATTCCAAGAATCCCAACATGCAGGCGCTCTTCGGGGCGCCTGTCTTGTTTTGGGAAGAGAGAAACACTCCGGGTATCGAAGGCGTGTTTCGCCGGCGACGATATTTTCGGCTGCAAGGGTTGACATGTGCGGCCGCGATATGAATAATTATGCATGTCGGTGCATAATCATTCCGAATATACGCCATGTCAAAGCTTTCGCGCCAGAACGCCATCCTCGAGCTCGTGACGCAGGAGACTATCTCCAATCAGGAGCAATTGCGCAAGGTGCTTTTGCGCAACGGATTCGACGTCACGCAGGCAACGCTCTCCCGTGACATTCATGAACTCGGGCTGGTGAAGACCCACGACGGTTACGCGGTGGCGCAGGGGGACCAGGGTGGCGAGCCCGCTCTGCCGCCGGCGCTGCGCCTCGTGCGCGAGTTTGTGACCGAGGTGCGCGAGGCGCAGAACCTGCTGGTCATCAAGACGGCTCCGGGATCGGCGCAGCCCGTCGCAGCGGCCATCGACGCCGAGGGCTGGACGGAGATCGTGGGCACCGTGGGCGGCGACGACACGATCCTGGTGATTTCACAGAACAAAAAGAACGCCCACAAGCTCGCCATGCGGCTGCGGGGCATGCTGGCGTGACGGCCCGGGTGAGGACCGCCGTGGTAGGTGCGGCGGGGTATGCGGGATTCGAGCTGACGCGGCTGCTGTTGCGTCATCCCCGGGTGGAGAAGCCGCTGTTGTTCTCGCGCGATTGCGAGGGTGGGTCGGCGACCCTGAACGAGCTCTATCCGCACATTGGCGGGAACGGATCGTACCCGCTGGAAAAGTTCTCCTGGGACAAACTCGAGGGAGTGAACCTGCTGTTCATGGCGACTCCCCATGAAGTCTCCCGCGAGTGGGTCCCGGAGGCAGTTGCGCGCGGCATCCGTGTCGTGGACCTGAGCGGCGCCTGGCGTTTGAAAAACGCCGGGAATCGCGCCGTCTATGCATTCAGCGACGCGGACCCCGCGGCTGCGCAAAAACTGGACGATGCAGCCGTGTATGGACTGCCCGAACTGCACCGGGACGAGATCGCAGCGGCGCGGCTCGTGGCCAACCCCGGCTGCTATGCGACGTCGGTGATTATCGCGCTGGCTCCGCTGGTGAACGCCGGAGTGGTCGATGTGGAGCACGGAGTGGTGTGCGACGCGAAGTCGGGCGTCAGCGGCGCGGGCAGGAAGCCGACGCGGACGACGCACTTCGTCGAGGTCGCGGACAACCTGTCGGCGTACTCGGTGTTTGGACACCGTCATACGGGCGAAATTCTCGAACAGGTGGGACTGGCGGCTGACCAGTTGATCTTCACGCCGCACCTGCTGCCGATTCCGCGCGGGATCCTCTCGACGATGTACGTGCGGTTGAAGCGGCCTTCCACGGCCGCGGAGATCGAAGGCATCTACCGCGACTTTTACGCGGACGCGGCGTGGGTGCGCGTCTTCGGCGCCGGCAATCTGCCGCAGATACGGTTCTCGCTGCGGACGAATTTTTGTGACGCCGGTTTCTCGCTTGGCCCCGACGGCAAGCGCTTGATTGTTGTTTCCTGCCTCGACAATTTGATGAAGGGTGCGGCAGGGCAGGCGCTCCAGAATATGAATGTCATGTACGGCTGGAGCGAGCGGGAGGGACTTCAGTGAAACTGGCTGTCAAGATTGGCGGCGCGGCGCTCGATGACAAGTCGCTGTTGAAGAAGTGCGCCCATGCCGTCGCGGACCTTGCGGCGGACGGACACAACGTTGTCGTGGTGCATGGCGGTGGGGCGGCCCTTACGCGCACACTCGCGCAACTCGGCAAGGAATCGCGGTTCGTCAACGGGCTGCGCGTGACCGACGGCGAGACGCGCGATGTGGCGTTGATGGTGCTCGCCGGAAGGGTGAACAAGCAACTCGTGGCGGCGATCAATGCCGAAGGCCAGCCTGCGGTCGGACTCTGCGGCGGCGACGGCCTCGCCTTCACGGCTCGCAAGAAGAAGACGAACGGCTGCGACCTTGGCTTCGTCGGCGAGATCAGCAACGTTGACGCGCGCTGGGTGCAGGCCATCTGGAATGGCGGCGGCATCCCGGTGCTGTCGAGCATCGCCATCGGAAGCGACGGCGAGTACTACAACGTGAACGCCGATCAGATGGCGGCGGCGTGCGCAGCGGGCTGCAATGCGGATGCGCTGATCTTCCTCACCGACGTGGCGGGCGTAAAGGGCTCGGACGGAACGGTGATCCGCTGGCTCCCGCTTCAGGACATCCCGAAGCTCGTACGCGACTCCGTCGTGCGCGGGGGCATGTTGCCGAAGCTCCAGGCCTGTGAAGAAGCGTTGCGGCATGGCGTTGCGCGTGTCCGCATCCTACCGGCGGCCGACGCCGCGGCGCTGCCGGCGTTCTACCAGAGCAAGATCGAATCCGGGACCGAGGTGATGGCATCGTGAAATTGGAAACGCTGAAGCAGGCCGAATCGAATCTATTGCTGCCGACCTATGACCGTCACCCGATGCTGGTGACACATGGAAAGGGCGTTTACCTGTACGACTCGGAGGGGAACAGGTACCTCGACTTCCTCAGTGGAATCGGAGTGAACGCGCTTGGCTATGCGCACCCGGCAATCACGAAGGTGATCCGCGAGCAGGCGGCCAGGCTCATCCACACCTCGAATCTGTTCTACCACCCTTACCAGGCGGAGCTTGCCAAGCGGCTCACGAAGCTGGCGGGCATGGATCGCGCGTTCTTTTCCAACAGCGGCACGGAAGCGTGGGAGGGCGCGCTGAAGCTGTCGCGCGCGTACGCGAACGCCAAGGGGAAAGGGAAGACCAGGATCCTTGCGCTGGAGAACTCGTTCCACGGCCGTACCTTCGGCTCCATGGCAACCACATTCACGGCGAAGTACCGCAAGCCGTTCCTGCCCGTGATGCCGGGTGTGGCGTTCGTCAAGTTCAACGACGTGGACGACCTGCGGAAGAAGTTCGACGATACGGTTTGCGCGATTGGCTTCGAGCCGGTGCAGGGCGAAGGCGGCGTCAACCCGGTGTCGATCGAGTTTGCGAAGGCTGCGCGCGAGCTGGCGAACAAGCACGATGCACTGCTGATCTTCGACGAGATTCAGTGCGGCATGGGACGCACGGGCAAGATGTTCGCGTTCGAGCACTATGGCGTAAAGCCCGACATTCTTACGCTCGCGAAGCCGCTGGCGGCGGGACTGCCGCTCGGAGCGATCATCACAACGAACAAGGTGTCGGAGGTGATCCATCCCGGCATGCACGGCACGACCTTCGGCGGCGGGCCGTTGGCGTGTGCCGCAGCGGTCGAGTTCCTGAACGTCATCGGGCGCGAGAAATTGATTGCGAACGCCCGGAGTGTCGGCGCGTACTTCCTCGATCGGCTTCGCAAACTGGACGCACAGCACGGTTCCATCGTTGACGTGCGCGGCGTAGGGTTGATGGTTGGCGTGGAGTTGAGCTCGCCCGATGTCGCCAAGGAAGTCGTGAAGCAGATGCTCGCGCATAAGATCATCATTAACCGCACGCACGAAACCACGCTGCGGTTCCTGCCGCCGTACATCGTTACGCGGCAGCATGTTGACCAGGTTGTAGAAGCGCTCCACCAGGTCCTGTCCTCCTGCGCGTCGGCCGCTGACGCTCCGGCCGCGAGCCAGAGCCCTCGGCGGAGGGCCCAAAAAGACAGCAGACGCAACCAGCAATAGCACCCACGCAGGGAGGTACAAACACATGGCCACATCGGCTGTGCAGGGAAGCCCTATTTCCGCGGAGCTTCAGGCGCGCGGATTCGAGTCGCGCGACCTGGTTTCGGCCGGCGACTTTTCGCCATCGGAGACCGAGAGCGTTCTCGATGTGACGGCGCTGCTCAAGTCGCGCCCGGCGGACTTTCGCGGCGCGCTGGCGGGCAAGCAGATTGTTCTCTTCTTCGAGAAGCCTTCGCTTCGTACGCGACTGACGTTTGAGGCAGGCGTCAACTCGCTTGGCGGCGTATCGTTCTTCGTCGATCAAACGAGCTGCCGGCTGGGAGTGCGCGAGAGCCTCAGCGACGTCGCGCACAACCTCGAGCGCTGGGTTGACGGCATCGTGCTGCGCACGTTCTCGCACGAGACGGTAGCCGGGATGGCCGAGCATGCGTCGATCCCGGTCATCAACGCGCTGAGCGATTTCGAACACCCGTGCCAGGCGCTTGCCGACTACTTCACGCTGCAGGAGAAGTTCGGCGACGTGAAAAAGGTGAAGCTGGCTTACGCCGGCGACGGCAACAACGTCGCGCACTCGTTGATGCTCGTGGCGGCCTCGCTCGGCAGCCACATCGCTGTGGCGACTCCGGCGGGATACGAGCCTAACCCGCAGGTGACGGCGCAAGCCCGCGCCATCGCAGCCGCCACGGGCGCGAAGATCGAAATTACGCGCGATGCTGCGCAGGCCGTGAGTGGCGCGAACGCCATCTATACCGACGTGTGGGCAAGCATGGGGCAGGAAAATGAGGCAGAGCAGCGCAAGGCGATCTTCGCTCCGTACCAAGTGAATCCTCAGCTGCTGGCGGAAGCCGCGCCGGACGCGATCTTCATGCACTGCCTGCCGGCGCACCGGGGAGACGAAGTCACGGCGTCAGTGATCGACTCGCCGCGTTCCGTTATTTTCGACCAGGCGGAGAACCGCCTGCACATTCAGAAAGCAGTTCTTCTGTTGCTGTTGGGTGGCGGTATGCGCCGCTTCACGCCCAGAAGTTCTTTCGCGTAAGGGGAGCATACATGTCTATGAAAGTCGTACTTGCATACTCCGGCGGGCTCGATACGTCGATCATCATTCCGTGGCTGAAGGAGCACTACGAGTGCGAGGTCATCGCATTCGTCGCCGACGTGGGCCAGGGCGAAGACATGCAAGCCGTGTCGGAGAAGGCGACCAAGACCGGCGCTTCAAAGGTCATCGTAAGGGACCTGCGCGAGGAGTTCCTGACCGGGTACGTGTTCCCCGCCGTCAAGGCCGGCGCGGTTTACGAGCACAAGTACCTGCTCGGCACGTCGCTTGCGCGTCCGATCATCGCCAAGTACCAGGCCGAAATCGCGATCGCGGAAGGGGCCCAGGCGCTCGCACACGGCTGCACGGGCAAGGGCAACGACCAGGTGCGGTTCGAGCACGCGTTCCAGGCGATTGCGCCGGAGTTGGAGATCATCGCTCCCTGGCGCGAGTGGGAACTGAAGTCGCGCGAAGACTGCATCGACTACGCGGAGGCCAAGGGCATTCCGATCGCCGCCAGCCGCGAGAAGATTCACTCGCGGGACCGCAACCTGTGGCACATCTCGCACGAAGGCGGAGAACTGGAGAGCCCGGCGAACGCACCGCTGGATTCGACGTGGCAGATCTCCAACTCTCCGCAGGGCGCTCCCGACTGCGCCGAAGAGGTGGAGATCGTTTTCGAGAAGGGCGTGCCGGTTGTCGTCAACGGGATGAAACTGCCGCCCGTGCAGCTTGTCGAGCTGTTGAACGAGATTGGCGGGCGCAACGCGATCGGACGCATCGACCTGGTGGAGAACCGGTTTGTCGGCATGAAGTCACGCGGGGCATACGAAACTCCGGGCGGCACGCTGTTGCTGGCGGCTCATCGGGAACTCGAGGCGCTTTGTCTCGACCGCGACCTGGCACACTTCAAGCAGCACATCTCGCTGAAGTATGCTGAGCTGGTTTACAACGGCCTGTGGTTCACGCCGTTGCGCGAGTCGCTGGACGCGTTCGTGGAGTCCACTCAGCAGACTGTGACCGGATCGGTGAAGCTGTCGCTCTACAAGGGGAACATCGCCATCGCGAGCCGCCACTCGGAGCACTCGCTCTATAACACCGACCTGTCGTCGTTCACCATGGGGTCGAGCTACGACCAGAAGGACGCAGCCGGGTTCATCAAGATCCTTGCGCTTCCAGCACGTTCGCGTGCGCTGGCGGCGAAGGCCAGATCGGCAGAGGTGGTGAAATGAAAATGTGGTCGGGGCGGTTTCGGCAGCCGCTGAACCCGGAGTTCGAAGGCTGGCAGCGGAGCTTTCCGTTCGACCGGCGCCTGCTCCGGCAGGAGTTGCAGGCCAGTCGCGCGCACGCACAGGCATTGCACGCGGCGGGCGTGCTCTCGCCCGTGGAACTCGACGAGATCGTTGCAGGACTGCAGTACATCGGCGAGAACTCCGGGTCGCTGCTGCCGGACAACGAAGCCGAAGACGTTCACCACTTCGTGGAGAAGCACCTGGCCGCGCGGGTTGGAGAAGCAGGGCTGAAGCTCCATACGGGACGCAGCCGCAACGAACAGGTTGCAACGGACCTGCGGTTGTTCGTCCGCGACGCCTGCGATCAGATTCGCGACGCGATCGCCGGCCTGGTATCGGCGCTGGTTGCACAGGCGGAGAAGGCCGGGGGCGCAGCCATGCCGTCGTACACGCACCTCCAGCGGGCTGAGCCCGTGCTGGTGGCTCACTGGCTGCTCGCGTATTGCGAGATGTTCCTGCGCGACGCGTCGCGCTTCGAGGATTGCCGCAAGCGGCTGAATCTATGTCCGCTTGGGTCGGGTGCGATTGCCGGAGCGACGCTTGCCCTCGACCGGCACGCCATGGCCGCTGCATTGGAGTTCGACGCGCCGACCGCGAACAGCATGGATGCCACAAGCGACCGCGACTTCGCCATCGAGTTCGCCCAGGCGGCGTCGGTTCTCGGGGTTCACCTAAGCCGTTTGGCGGAAGAGTTCATCCTCTTCGCCACGCAGGAGTATGGCTTTGTCCGGCTGCCGGAGAGTTACAGCACCGGATCGAGCGCGATGCCGCAGAAGCAGAATCCCGACGCGATGGAACTCGTGCGCGGCAAGTCGGCGCGCGTGATCGCCGCGGCGCAGAACCTTCTGATTGCCGCCAAGGGACTGCCGCTCGCCTACAACAAGGACCTCCAGGAAACGCAGGAGCCTGTATTCGATGTTGTCGATACGGTGCTCATGTGCGTGCGGGTGACGGCCGGTTTTATGGCCGAGGTTGAGTTCAACTCCGGCGTTATGCAGCGTGCGGCCGAGAGCGGGTTCATGAATTCGATGGCCGCCGCCACGTACCTTGTGCACAAGGGCATCCCATTCCGCCGCGCGCACGAAATCGTGGCGTCTGCCGTCAGGCTCTGCCTCGAAAAGCATTGCGAACTCGCCGGCCTTTCCTTGGACGAACTGCGGCGGATCGCGCCTGAGTTCGGCGAGGACTTCTACGCAGCCGTGTCGCTCCGGGCTGTTCTCGATTGCCATGATGTGGTGGGCGGAACGGCGACTGCGCGAGTCCGCGAGGCCGTGATCGCGATGC
>DASPLH010000062.1:0-66104 GCA_035627675.1 Clostridia bacterium | reverse complement strand
CGGGCAAGCTGGAAACCGTGCTGACGCACGAGGAGCAGCTCGAGGACCTTGCGAAGGAATACAGCCGCGCGCAGGACTTCCTGTTCCTCGGGCGCGGCATTCACTACCCGATCGCACTCGAGGGCGCGCTCAAGCTGAAGGAAATCTCCTACATCCACGCCGAGGGCTACCCGGCGGGCGAGATGAAGCACGGCCCCAACGCCCTGATTGACGAGAACCTGCCCGTGGTCATCATCGCCACCCAGGACCGCAACGATCCCAACTCCGTGCTGCGCTACGAAAAGACCATCTCGAACCTGAAAGAAGTGAAGGCGCGCAGCGGACGCGTAATCGCCGTTGCCACCGAGGGCGACGAGGAAATCCTCGAGGCCGCCGATCACGTCATCTACGTCCCGCACGCACCGGAACTGCTGGCCCCGATCGTCGAAATGGTGCCGCTGCAACTGCTGGCCTACCACATCGCCGTCCGCAGAGGCTGCGACGTGGACCAGCCCCGCAACCTCGCAAAGTCGGTCACGGTGGAATAGGAACGCGAACCTCAACAAGGAAACAAATAGAACGGCGCCGCATCGGCAGCGCCGTTTTCGTTTCTCGTCAAAATCCGAGGCGATGCCTCGAACCGTCCAACGCAGCGAGGCCGGGCCTGGAGTTAGCCCAACCGGGGTCCCCGGCGAGCGAAGCTCGCTGGGGTGGGAGAGCGTCGCGAGCAACGCGTAAGCTCTGGGGAGGGGTGGCGTGTTGATCCAGCCCGAGGCCGCGCAGCGGCCGAGGCCTTCTCCTTCCCTATCGGAACGACGACGTCGTCCCGCCATCCGCAATCAGAGGGGCTGTCGCGCGACCAATGCCCGAACTGCCACCCGTGGTCAGCACGACTTTCCCCGCGAATCGCCGCTCGCCCATGTCTCCCTCCCCGGCCCGACTCATGAAGTCAGAAGGAAATTGTCAGTTGCGCTGAGGTGTATCACGCGTTATAGTACGGCTCCGTGATTCCGTTCCGTACAGATTTCAGGCCTGGCGTCTCCCTTTACGAGCAGATCGTCTACGCCGCGAAGAAAGCGATCATTTCCGGCCAGCTCCGTCCCGGAGATGCGTTCCCTTCGGTGCGTGTTCTCAGCCGGGAACTGAAGATCAATCCCAATACGGCTCACAAAGTTGTGACTCACCTGATCACAGCGGGACTACTGGAAACCCACCCCGGCATTGGTACCGTCGTCTCATCGTTGCCTGAACCCAGGGCGGCCGAACGCGCCCAATTGCTTGGTCATGATGTCGAACAGCTCGTCGTCGAATCCAAAAAACTCGGCATCGGGCTGGAGGAAATCCTCACATCGGTTTCTTCGCACTGGAAGCGTTTAGAAGCCCGAGTCTCACGCAAGTCCAGCCGGGAAGGACGTGGCGATCCATGAAAGACGCTATTCGCACCGACAATTTAACGAAAACATTCCGCAAGTTCGATGCGCTGCGCGATCTCAGTCTTTCCGTGCCCGAGGGCGCCGTTTACGCGTTTGTCGGACCGAACGGCGCCGGCAAGACTACGGCAATAAAGATTCTGATGAATATCATCAGTGCGACCCAAGGGCGCGCAGAGGTTCTGGGCCTCGACTCCACAGAACTGCGCGGGCGCGCCTTCACCTCGATCGGCTACGTCTCGGAAAACCAGGAATTGCCGGAGTGGATGCGAGTAGGGTCGTTTTTCGATTTCCTGCGGCCGTTCTATCCCACCTGGGACCGCAGCCTGGAAGAGCAGCTTATACGCCAGTTTGAATTGCCGCTTGACCGCAAGCTCCGCAACCTTTCGCGTGGAATGCGAGTGAAGGCCGCTCTGGCGAGTGCGCTCGCTTACCATCCGAAGCTCATCGTGCTGGACGAGCCATTCACGGGTCTCGATCCACTCGTGCGCGATGAACTCATCCAGGGACTTCTGGAGCGCGCCGAGGAATCAACGATCTTCATCTCTTCTCACGACCTGGCGGAAATCGAGAGCTTCGCAAGTCACATCGGCTATCTCGAGCAAGGCTGTCTGCGCTTTTCCGAGGAACTGACCTCGTTGGCCGAGCGTTTTCGCGAGGTCGAATTGACGTTTGCCGCTCCTCCACGTATGCCAAACAGGTTGCCGGAGACGTGGATGCATGTTGCCTCCTCGGCTGCGGTCATCCGTTTCGTCGAAAGCCGCTTTGATGAGGCAAGGACCAGCGCCGACGTCCGCACTGTGTTCGGGGAAGCTAAGGATGTGACATTCGCCCCAATGTCACTCAGATCAATATTCCTTGCCATGGCCAGGGCCGGGCGAGAGACCGCGTAGCGAGGTTCGAACGATGAACCAAGTGATGAGCGTTTTCCTCAAGGATCTCCGTCATTACTGGCGCGAGACACTGGCTGCCGTAGCTCTGTTATCCGCCTTCGGTTGGCAGGAGGTGCGCAGTTGGTCTGAAGGAGGATTAGGCGCTTATGCGGTCGGCTACGGCGTTTCGTCCGTGTGGCCACCTATATCGGGGCTGGTTGGGTTCCTGATCCCCGTCGTCTGGCTTTTTGTGATCGCGCGCGCTATCCAGGGAGAGTCCCTCGTCGGCGACCGCCAGTTCTGGGTGACGCGGCCATTCGAATGGACGAAGTTGCTCGCCGCTAAGACACTGTTCGTCTTAACATTCATCAATCTGCCACTCTTCGTATTGGATGTCTTCCTGCTCAAGGCAGCGGGCTTTGCGCCCCAGCAATACCTCACCGGGCTGCTGTGGATGCAATTGACCATTCTGATCATTCTGGTCTTGCCCGCGGCGGCGCTCGCCACCGTGACAGCGTCAGTTGCACAGTTCTTTCTGGCTCTGCTGTTGGTGCTGCTCTACCTTATCGGCGGGTCATGGCTGTCAGAGCAAATCCCAAGTTCACGGTTTGGCTCCTCCGGTTCGCTCACTGGCGTGTTCTTCATCGCTGTCTGTCTCGCGGTCATACTGTTGCAATACGCCCGCCGGAAGACTTTCGCCTCTCGACTGCTCATCGTCGGCTTCGGTATCGCTTGCATCGTCCTCCTCGCCGTCACTCCGTATCGGAGTCTCGTAGCGCGGCGTTTTCCGCAACTCTCAGAAGGAGATCAACCGCCGTTTCAATTGGCGCTCGTTCCCGATCTCAAGCCGCAACCAACCGATCTTCCCTCAGAGCGCGGCGCAGAAGATGTACTGATCTTTTTGCCTTTCGCGGTGTCTGGTATCGCACCCGACTCTATCGTTCGCTTGCATGGCGTCCTGTACGAAGTCCAATCTCGTGATGGCTTCCGGTGGGACTCCGGCTGGAAGTACCAGGGCGTGTTTCTGTTTCCGGGTCAGAAGAACACGCAGCTGATTCTCCAGCTTAAGAGGGGCGTCTATGAGCGGATGAAGTCCTCGCCGGTAAACCTGCACATGTCGCTTGCCGTCACGGTCTACGAGGACAAAAACCGGCGGGAGTTTGTCGTTCCATCAGGGGACTTCGCGTTGGCCGATGCCGGGGTGTGCTCAGCAGAGCATCGATTCACAAGAAGTCTTTACTGTCGCGCTCCCTTGCGACGACCATCATTTCTGCTGATCACCGCGGACGCCTCCCGTAGCACCTGTCAGAGTGGCGACGAACAATCCCCGCCGGAGAAAGGTGCAATAGCAAGGGGATGGATCTCCGACGAGAGCTCGGCACCTGCCGAGCCTGGCATCAACCCGCTGCAGGAGTTCAGTGTGGGTCTTACGCACTGGACCGACTCCCCCCAGCGGAGTAGTACCGGCATTTGCCCCGGGACGCCTGTCACCCTCAGCAATCCCGAACCAGTGCGCAAATTGCGCACTGAGCTGTCGCTGAGGGATTTCTCGCTCGAGGAGTATCGAGGTCCTCGGCGATAGATGTTCCGGGATGATGTACCGACCTACGGTCTTCGACTCACCTTGCGATACGCGTCCAGCACCCATTTCGGCGGATCCGGATCCTTATTCACTTTCGACTCTTTGCCGAGCGAGGACGCCCATCGCTCCTGCCACATCGGGCCGCTCGTCCCGACATAAGTGTCCGGTGTCGCGTATGCCGGGTCGGCCTGCACGCGGTCGAGCGTCTCGAAGCGGTAGCCGCGCCGGGCGATCAGGTCCAGCAGTCGTTCCATCGCATCGGCGTTGAGTTGGTTCGCGTGGACCAGGAACACCAGCGGGATTTCGCGGCCGAAGAGCTCTCGCGAACGTTGCTCGTGGTAGTCGAACATCTCCGCCGTGAATTGCAGGTACGCTTCCAGCACCTGCCGCGCGGACGCCGGGTCGTTGCGGCTCAGGTCGTCCGCATACACATCGGCAAACACCCAGTCCGCGTTGTACACCGTGCAGGTCGCGATCTGGTATCCGCGGCCGGCGAGGAACTCCTGCACCTGCCTCTTCTTCTCCTCCGTCGGCCCGAGGAAGTTGTAAGGATAACGGAAGTGGCGCAGCTTCCGTCCGGTCGGAGCCATGACCTCGTTCAACAAGGCTTCGCCCCGCACGATGTCCTTCGTATATTCCTCGACCGTAATCTCGTTCAGGTTGGGATGCGAGTGCGTGTGGTTGCCGAGTGTCATGCCCTGTCGCAGCCACTCTCCGAGCACGCTCCGGGCGATCTTGGGTTCCATGCCCGGAACATCAAGGAAACGGCCGGCGTTCACGAAGCCCACGGCCAGCACCTTGCGCTTTTTCAGCGCCTCGACGATTCGCCGATTGATGTTCTGGATTTCCTTCGCTGTCGCCGGGTTCTTGCGGCCGCCGATCGGAATATCGTCAACCGTGACCGCCACCGTTCTCGGCCCGGACTGCGCCGATGCGCAAACGCTCAGAAGCAGAAGGAAAAGAAGCCCGCGAAACGTTTCCGCCATCCATTCTCCTATGGACACCCAGTCAAACTCCTCGAGCGAGGGGTTGGTCTACAATCATTTGTACTCTACAAAACCGCCGGGGACGGGATTGGAAAGAGATCTTCTTACGGCGCGGCTCACGCGCTCCGTCTTGCTTTCGGACAAGACCAGTCATCTCGAATTCGAAGTGCTGGGACACGACCGCTTCGACTTCGGCGCCGGACAGTTTGTCTCCATCCGCGAGCCGAAGCAGGACGGCAAACTCGTCACGCGCGCCTACTCGCTCGCCTCTCCGCCTCGCGGCGACAACACGTTCGACCTCTGCCTCAACCGCGTGGACGAAGGCTTCATGTCCAACTACCTCTGCGATCTCGAGGTCGGACACGAAGTCCATCTCCACGGACCTCACGGCCACTTCGTGCTGCATCCCGAACGCCGCGACACGATCTTCGTCGGCACCGGAACCGGCATCGCGCCTTTTCGCGGCATGGTTCACTGGCTGCTCGCCGACCCGGCACGCCATGAAGGACACCACTATTGGCTCATCTACGGCACGCGATACCCGCAGGATATCTATTACAGAGAAGAGTTCGAGAAGCTAGCAGCCGAACACCCTAACTTCCACTATGTTGTCACTCTCAGCCGCCCGCCAGAGGACTGGACCGGGCCGCGCGGATACGTGCAGGAACGCGTGAAAGAGATCGTCAACGGCCGCAAGGACATGGAAGCCTACATCTGCGGACTCAACGACATGGTCTCCGCTAACCGCAAACTGCTCAAAGAGGAGTTCGGCTGGGACCGCAAGCAGATCGTCTACGAGCGCTACGACTGAGCGAATTCCCCGCGTCCCTAACAGTCAATAGCACCCGGCACGCGCCGGGTGTAGCTGCGCGCCGCCGATGAGCTATCATTTCGCGCGGAACGGATGTGGACACAAAAAGGGGGATGTCAATGATTCGTCGCCGATTAAGTGCCGCTGCATTCTTGATGCTCGTTGTCGCCGCTCTTGCCGTCGCTCAAACCTCACCCGAGTTCTCGGCCGACATGCAGATGAAGACCAAAGGCGAGGAAGCCTTCAACGGGAAGATCTACTTCGCCGGCGGCAAGATACGCACGGACATGAACACCGAGGGTCAGGAGATGCGCCACATCACCGACGTCAATGCCCAGCGCGCCTACACCATCATGGTCGGCCAGAACATGTACATGGAGCATGATCTCAAGCAGCCAAACCCAATGGCCGCACGCGGACCGCGCACTCCCGAACTCAGGAAGCTGGACCTGAATAACCCCTGCGCCGGCACCGAGTACAGTTGCAAGAGAGTGGGCGCCGAATCCGTCAACGGCCGCAGCACCGTCAAGTGGGACTTCAGCCTGAAGCAGACGGGCAAGCACGAGATGTTCATGTGGGTCGATCAGAAGATCCCAATGGCCATCCGCACGCTGCTGGCCGACGGTTCCCAGATCGATCTGTTGAACCTCAAGGAAGGCCGCCAGGACCCAACTCTGTTCCAGATCCCATCCGGGTACCAGAAACTCGACATGGGCAACCTGATGCGCGGCATGCCCGCCGGAGACCCCGACGAGGACCAGGACTGACCGACCCAGGGCGAGTCTCCGGACAGCACAATCCCGCAACCTGGCGGAAAGCGCTGCACTGCTTTCTCGACCGGAGACCGCCCATCCCGTTGAAAGACAAAGGTGTGTTTTCCAGGCGAGCGCTGCAACTTCCTTGTCTGCCCAGCATCTAAAACTTGACAATGATGCACTCAACTTCCATGATCGCCATCGTAGAAGGGGTGAGTTAAAGGCTCGCCCACGCACCCGGATCGCACTCAAAGTTAAGTTCCCCAGTTTCAGGAGGCAGACCCAATGGCTAAAACGATCGGCATCGACCTTGGCACCACCAACTCCGTGGTTGCCGTCATGGAAGGCGGCGAACCCAAGGTCATCGCCAACGAAGAAGGTGGCCGGACTACGCCTTCGGTGGTCGCGTTCACCAAGACGGGCGAGCGGCTCGTCGGGCAGGTGGCGAAGCGGCAGGCCATCACCAATCCGGAGAACACGATCTTTTCGATCAAGCGCTTCATGGGTCGCCGCTTCGATGAAGTCAGCGACGAGATGAAGATGGTGCCCTACAAGGTGGTGCAGTCGGGCGACCACGTGGCCGTGCTGGCGCAGGACAAGGAATACACTCCGCCGCAGGTCTCGGCCATGATCCTTCAGAAGCTCAAGAAGGCGGCCGAAGACTACCTGGGCGAAACCGTCACCGATGCCGTGATCACGGTTCCGGCGTACTTCAACGACGCACAGCGCCAGGCCACCAAGGATGCCGGCAGGATCGCCGGCCTTGAAGTGAAGCGCATCATCAACGAGCCCACGGCGGCCGCGCTCGCCTACGGACTGGACAAGAAGAAGAACGAGACCATCGCCGTGTACGACTTCGGCGGCGGAACGTTCGACATCTCGATCCTCGAGGTGGGCGAAGGCGTCATCGAAGTGAAGTCCACGAACGGCGACACGCACCTGGGCGGCGACAACCTCGACCAGCGCATCGTCGAGTGGCTCATTGACGAGTTCAAGAAGGACGAAGGTCTCGACCTGCGCGGCAAGGGCAACGAGATGGCTCTCCAGCGTCTGCGCGACGCTGCCGAGCGCGCCAAGATCGAACTCTCGACCACGATGCAGACCGAGATCAACCTGCCGTTCATCACGGCCGATGCGACCGGCCCGAAGCACCTGGTCAAAACGCTGACGCGCGCGAAGCTCGAAGAAATGGTGCGCGACATCGTGGAGCGTTCGGCCGAGCCTTGCCGCCAGGCGATGAAAGACGCCGGAGTCACGGCCGACAAGATTGACGAAGTTGTGCTGGTGGGCGGGCAGACGCGCATGCCCTTCATCCAGAACCTGGTGAAGAACCTGTTCGGCAAGGAGCCGCACAGGGGCGTCAACCCGGACGAAGTCGTGGCCGTGGGCGCTGCCATCCAGGGCGGCGTGTTGCAGGGCGAGGTGAAGGACCTGCTCCTGCTCGACGTGACCCCGCTCACGCTCTCGATTGAAACGCTGGGCGGCGTTGCGACGCCGATGATCCCGCGCAACACCACGATCCCGACCAAGAAGACGGAGACGTTCTCGACCGCGGCCGACAGCCAGACATCGGTTGAGATTCACGTGTTGCAGGGCGAGCGCCCGATGGCTTCGCAGAACCGCACGCTCGGCAAGTTCCACCTGACGGGCATCCCGATGGCTCCGCGCGGCGTGCCGCAGATCGAGGTCACCTTCGACATCGATGCGAACGGCATTCTGAACGTCACGGCCAAGGACAACGCCACCGGCAAGGACCAGAAGATCACGATCACGTCGTCTTCGGGCCTGAGCAAGGACGAAGTGGAGCGCATGGCCAAGGAAGCCGAGTCGCACTCGGCCGAAGACAAGGCCAAGCGCGAGGAGATCGAAACCCGCAACCAGCTCGACGGCATGGTTTACCAGATCGAGAAGATGCTGCGCGAGAACGGCGACAAGATCTCCGGTTCCGAGCGCGGCGACGTCGAGAACGCGCTGGCCGACGCCAAGAAGGCGCTGGAGGGCAGCGACGTGAAGGCAATGCAGGGCGCGCGCGACCGGCTCCAGCAGGCTTCTCACAAGCTGGCGGAAGCCATGTACAAGGCGACCTCGGCAGCGAACCCCGGAGCGGGTCCGCAGGCCGGTCCAACGGACGGCGCAGCCGGGGCATCCGGCGGCCAGAAGAAGGACGAGGGCGTGATCGACGCCGAGTACGTTGACGTCGACGAGAAGAAGTAAGAGCCGTCAGCGGTCAGCACTCAGCATTCAGTAGGTGAAGGGCGCATGCACGTGCGCCCTTTCGTCGATTCAGAAGTCGCGGAGTCACTAGTCACGGAGTCACGAGTCGCGGAGTCGCGAAGCCGCGCAACCGCGGGATAGTACGCGATGCTCAACGTCCCGTAGGGACGGCCGTACCCTAGCCCAGCGCTTCAGCGCTGGGATGCGCAGGAGCAGATCAGAGTCCCGTAGGGACGACGGTCGTATCAGGGCATGCGCCGCGGGGATTTTGTATCAGGGGCATTGCTTGATCCGTGCGCACGACATTCGTATCAGGGCACGGCTTTAGGCGTGCCGCAGAGTGCAACAAGGAAAGGGGGCTTCAGCCCCTGAGGTACAAATGCATTTCGAGGTCAACGGACAAAGATATTTTCTGAATTTTAATCCCGGCGAAGGGCGCTGGATTCTGCTCACGCCGACGCTGCGGGGCATCCGCCGCATAGACATCCTGGATGACAACGCGCCGATGATCGGCGCCGTGCTGATTCCGGACGAGTTTAGCGACGAACAGCAGGTCAACTGATTCGCCGCTCGATTCGGACTGGCGCGAGCAATCGGGAAGACGGATACTCTGCTCAGCGCTGGTGGATCAAAAACTTCGATTGATAGAAGGATCTCGACGATGGCAACGCAGCAAAAGGACTACTACGGCATTCTCGGGGTGAAGAAGTCTGCGTCTGCCGACGAGATCCGCAAGGCCTTCCGCAAGCTTGCGCGCAAGTATCACCCCGACGTCAACCCCAACGACAAGAAGGCCGAAGAGAAATTCAAGGAGATCAGCGAGGCCAACGACGTTCTTGGCGATCCCAAGAAGCGCAAGATCTACGATCAGCTTGGTTTCTACTCCGACCAGATCGATCCCGCGACGGCCGAGGCTTACGCCCGCGGCGGCGGTGCGGGCTTCGGCGCCGGCGGGTTTGGAGGATTTCCCGGAGGCTCCGCCGGGGGCCGAGGCGGCAACGTGCGCTACCAGGAGGTGCCGTTCGACTTCTCGGACTTCGACTTCGGGCAGGCACAGGGATCGCGCGGCGGCGGCGGTTCGTTCCGCGACATCTTCAGCGGCATCTTCGGCGGCGGAGGCTTCGCCTCGCAAGCGCCTGAAGCGGGTTCGGATCTCGAGTACCAGGTGCACGTGCCGTTCTGGCAGGCGATCCATGGAACCGAGCGCACGATCAACATCCAGCATCCCGACGCGAACGGCCGCATGACTACCGAGCCGATTACATTCCGGATCAAGGCGGGCACGCGCGACGGGCAGCGCATACGGCTTGCCGGCAAGGGCAATCCCGGACAGCGCGGCGGCCCGAATGGCGACCTCTACCTGGTCGTCAAAATCGATCCGCACCCGATCTTTCGCCGCGAAGGCGACGACATTTACGTGACGGTGCCGATCATGCCGTGGGAGGCTGCGCTGGGAGCCAAAGTCGAGGTTCCGACGATCGACGGGCGCGCGCAACTCCGCATCCCGCCCGGCACCCAGAGCGGCCAGAAGCTGCGCATGCGCGAGAAGGGCGTGAAGAGCGCCACGCGCGAAGGCGCGATGGGCGACCAGATCGTCGAGCTCAAGATCGTGGTGCCTGAAGTTCAAAACGTCGAAGCCAAAGAGCTATGGCACAAGTTGGAGAAGCTGCAACCGGAAGACCCGCGCACCGATCTTTGGAGCAAAGTCTAGGGCAAGCAACACGGCATCGTTGATCGCCACTTGAAACTTGCAACCTGAAACTCGAAACTGATGGAGCCGCTTTGCGGGCGTGAGCGAAGCGGGAGCCCGCAGGCGAAATCCTGAGCGCAGCGAAGGAACTCGATGACCAAACGACGGGGCAAGGGCGCTTATATGATCTCGGTTGTCGCGGAGATGTACGACATCCATCCGCAGACGCTGCGTCTCTACGAGCGCGAAGGGCTGCTGAAGCCATCGCGCACCGAGGGCAACACCCGTCTTTACACCGAAGAAGACCTCAAGAGGCTGGAGTTCATCCTGTCGCTGGCTCGCGACCTCGGCGTCAACATCGCGGGCATCGGCATCATCCTCAACATGCGCGAGAAGATGGAGCACATGCAGCGCCAGATGCAGGACTTCGTCAGCTACGTGCAGCAGGAAGTGATGGCGCGCGCGCAGGACCAGGTTTTGAAGCAGGGGGCGATCGTTCCCATGCGCCGTCCTCCCGTCGTGATACCGCCAGAGGACAGCAAGACGCGGCGCAGATAAGCGCCACATCGCAGCCAGGAACGCCCGCATGCGCGGGCGTTTTCTAATCTGCGGTGGAGTGTTTGCCACCGGCGCCGAGCCGCTTGCCTCCGCGGCGCTCGACCCCCAGTGCCGGGAACAGCTCTTTCAACTTTGCGTCGATGCGCCTGGCGCTCTCCAGCACCATGTGATTGTGCTGTTCGTCGTCGGGATAGTGGGACCCGATGATCACTTCGAGGGCGTTGCGCAGGGTGTGGTTCAGTTCCGCGACGCGGCTTAGCTCATCGGCTATTCTGCGCCTTCGCTCCCGGATCGCCAGCAGGATCAGGAGCGTTGCGACTGCGGCGCCAACTCCGGCAATGGCTGCCTGGACGCCCGAATGGAGGTCGGGGCTGATTTGAAACTGGATCAGGGCCTGGTCCACCCCAAAGTTGAACAGCCCCACGGCGAGGCCAACCACGACCACAGCGACGGCGGTTCTCAGCGGAGTGTCACAGGAGTAGCCGACAAGCCTGCCCAGACGTAACATAAACGGTCCCCCAGCTCTCAGCCGTGTCGCGACCGGTGACAGCTCCGAAGCCGTACGCGAGTGGGGGATCTCGCCGTTGCAGTGCTCAGGTTCGAGTCGTTTCGAAATTCTTACCTGATCCAGCCTTTCCAGACCGGGGTTCCGCTGGGATCGCGAAGTGTCAACGTGTTGTTGTCCCGCGTGATCTCTTTCGCCAGAACCTCGGGGCCTTCCTCGGCCTTGATCTTCGCGCCGACTACCTCGACCAGGTCGCCCTTGTGGAACGTCGTGTCCACGATCTCCTTCAGGAATTTTTCCGGGGCCACGTGCACCAGGATAGGGCCGTCCGCGGTCGCCAGGACAAAGTGCGCGCCCTCGTCGGGACCGGGGATCAGTTTCACTTCCTCGACCGTTCCCTTCAGAGTTACTTCGGATGCCTTTTCATACTTGGGGGGCTTTCTCACCCCCTGCGCCTGGACGGCGTACGAGAACAGTGCGATGAGAGCTATCACGAACAGGGACTTCCAGGAGATTAGTCGTAGCATGGCTCACGACTCCTTTTGTCGTTGGGACTTGTGGCGGCCTCGCTTGCCGGGTCCGGCACGGGGAGGCTCTTGTGGGGCGCGGTATTTTGCTGCCTGAAAACATCGACTTTCTCCGAACAGCGCAACGGTACGTCCGCCGGTTCCGGGCCGCAGTGAACCGTGTCACAGGAGGGGGTGAGGCTCGATACTTTGGCGCTGAAGTAGCTGATTTGGCACGGTATTGCTTTGTTCCGGACCCCAAATTGGGGAATAATCGTGCGCAGGACATCCGCTTGCGCCGGTTCACC
Source organism: Clostridia bacterium (assembly GCA_035627675.1). Taxonomy (GTDB): domain Bacteria; phylum Acidobacteriota; class Terriglobia; order Terriglobales; family Acidobacteriaceae; genus DASPLH01. The sequence continues at coordinate 53,908 of DASPLH010000062.1, read as the reverse complement.
TCCAGCCGCTATCTCACGCGATTGAACGCGCCTCCCTCGGAGGCGGAGCGCCATCGAGTAGAAAACACCATCGCCATCGCGAGGCTGACGCTCAGCGTCCTCGCATTCGTCGCCGTGGCAATCGACTCCACCGAGCCGAGAACCTACGTCCGGCTGGTGAACACGCTGCTGGGCGCATGGATGATCCACGGTGTCGGCATACTTGCCTACATCCGCTTCCATGGCGTGAGTGACCGCGCGCAGAAGGTGATCCACGCGCTCGACATTTTGTTCCCCGCCGTGTTGACGTTGTTCACGCACGGGCCGGCCAGCCCGCTGTTTTCCTTCTTCGCGTTCACGCAGATCACGGCGGCCTTCCGATGGGGGCTGCACGAGACCATGGCGACATCGGTCGCCGGAATCGCCCTGCTCGATATCGAAGCCGTCCTGATGACGGCCGTGCCGAACGCCTCCGCCTTGCTGCCGGGTGGAGAGTTCGGCCTCAACCGCCTCATCATCCGGTGCGCCTACCTCGTGGCGATCGGCGTGCTGGTGGGGACTCTTGGCGAGAACGAAAAAGAACGCAGGGCGGAACGCGTGGTTGTTACTCGCGTGCTCCGGGGCGCGCGAGCCGACCTAGGGCTCTCTGCAACGGTGTACAACACGCTTGTGGAGTACATGCGCATCTTCGACGCCGAGCGCTCGTACATCGTCACGCGAGAGTTGGCCACAGGGCGCACGTATCTCTGGAACGGTCCAACGCGCTCGCATCCGAACACCTCGCCCTACGCGACGGAGCAGGCGGCGGACGCTTCAGGCCCGATCGATTCCTGGCAAGAGACGATTTTCTTCCAGCGCACGCGCGACGGCGCAATCGCGAAGGAAGTGGCGGCGTCCGCCTGCCGTCAGTTCAGTGTTCCGGAGTTCCCTGCACTGCCGTTCCATACGGAACCGATGGACACGCTGCTGAGCACGCGGGCTGAACTCGGCAGCGAGTGGACGGCGCATCTCTTCCTGGTCAATGCCCAGTTGGGCAGCAACCCGGAGCAAGAGCTTCGGTTTGCCGAACAGCTGCTGCGGCAGGCGATCTCCGCGATTTACAGCGTGTATCTCGTGCGCCGCCTTCGCTCGCGCGCCGGCGCCATGGAACGGGCACGTGTTGCGCGCGAACTGCACGACGGCGCCATCCAATCGCTGATCTCGGCCGAGATGCGGCTTGACGTGCTTCGCCGTAAGTCCGAAGATGCGACCCCGCAGCTGAGTTCCGAGATCGGCCAGGTGCAGGAGCTGGTGCGGCACGAGGTCCTCACCCTGCGCGAGCTGATGCAGCAGATGAGGCCGATCGACGTCTCCCCGCAGCACTTGATTGACGTCATGGCCGACACGGTGGACCGCTTCCGGCGCGACACGGGCCTGCATGCAAGGTTTGTAACCGACGTGCAGGAAGACGTAGCCCTGAGTCCTCACAGCTGCTACGAGCTGATTCGTGTTCTACAGGAAGCGCTGACGAACGTCAGGAAGCACGCCAAGGCCCAAAGTGTGCTGGTAACATTTGGACATAACTCACGAGATTGGCGGCTCACGGTCGCCGACGACGGCAAGGGCTTCGATTTCGAGGGTGTAGTGGTATTCGACGAGCGGCAACCTTCGAGCCGGGGTCCGATGGTGATTCGCGACCGAGTGCTCGCACTCGGTGGACGTCTCAGCATCGAGTCCTGGCAGCATCAAGGTTCCAAGCTTGACATCGTGGTTCCCCAGAAAGGACACGCCCTGCATGGATAAGGACTCCAAGGTTCGCCTCCTCATCGCCGACGACCACACGATCTTTCGCGACGGACTTCGCCGGTTGCTCGAATCCGAAGGCGGAATGAGCGTCGTGGGCGAAGCCGGCGACGGCGCTGAAGCCATTGCCATGGTTCAGCAAAGCCGTCCTGACATCCTGATCCTGGATCTTGCGATGCCTCGCGTGCCGGGGCTCGAGGCGCTCCGCGAACTCATCGCGATGCAGGCTCCCACTCGCGTCATCATCCTCACCGCCGCCATCGAGAAGCGCCAGGTGCTGGAGGCCCTTCAGATCGGCGCTCGCGGCGTGGTCCTCAAGGATGCCGCAACGCAGATCCTGATGAAGGCCATCCGGACGGTGATGAATGGTCAATTCTGGGTGGACCGCGAACCGGTGTCGGACGTGGTGCAGTATCTCCGTCGCGAAAGCGCGTCGCAGCCCGCCTCGCGCGCGAAGGCGTATGGCCTGACGCGCCGCGAGACCGAGATCCTCGGCGCAATCGTCGCCGGGCTCAGCAACAAGGAGATCGCGCACAAGTTCTCTCTCAGCGAAGACACGGTCAAGCATCACCTCACCAATATCTTCGACAAAGTCGGGGTTTCGAGCCGCCTGGAACTTGCCCTGTTCGCGATCAACAACCGCCTGACCGAACCCGCCGAGTAGCACGCTCCCAAGTGCAACGTTGCGGGGCTTTTGCTGCCAAAAAAGAACAGCCTCGGGGAGGTCGGCCGAGGCTGTGCGAGTTACAACGGGAAAACTTTTTATCCGCGGCCGCAGCCCAGTGCTCCTTCGGGCCACTGGTCGATCACCCGCGGCAGTGCGGGCGGCGCCGGTTTGCGCTCCATGCCTTCCGCGGCCTTAGGGACGTAGGCACAGCAGGGCTCCTCGGCGAAGATGTCGCCGGTCATGGCGTAGGCGCGCGCACGCGATCCGCCGCAGATCTGCCGGTACTCGCATACGCCGCACTTTCCCTTGAGGTTGTCGGCGTCCCGCAGCGACTTGAAAAGCTCCGACTCGCGGTAGAGTCCAGCGAGCGATTCGGTCTTAACGTTCCCGGCGGACATGGGCAGGAACCCGCTGGGGAAGACCTCGCCCATGTGCGAGATGAAGACAAACCCCTTGCCGTCGTTGATGCCCTTCGGCGCGCGCCCAATGCCGTCTTCGGTGCGACCCATGCCGAGGATCGACGGAAGCTGCTTCTGGTCGGTCACGCCCTCTCGACGCATCCCCGTGCGCTTTTGCAGCAGGTAGCGGCGGTAGTGCTGCGCCTCCGTGCTCTTGATGTCGAACTTCGCGCGCCGCGAGGTCTCATATAACTTCGCGAACACGTCTTCGAACTGCTCATCCGACAGAAGATCGATCGAGGCTCCACGCCCGGTGGGCACCAGGAAGAAGACGCTCCAGAGCACGATGTCGAGCCCCTCGAGCAGGGCGATCATGTCGTCGAGTTGCGCGAGGTTGTGGCGCGTAATCGTCGTATTGATCTGGACCGGAAGTCCGATCTCGCGAGCGTACTGCACGGCATCCAGGGTCCACTGGAACGATCCGGGCACGCGGCGAAAGGCGTCGTGTATCACGGCCGTGGGTCCGTCGAGGCTGATCGCAAGCCTGGCAAGCCCCGCTTCCTTGAGCCGCACGATCGCCTCGCGAGTGAGCAGCGGCGTGGCGCTCGGAGTCAGCGACGGCCGGATGCCCCTGGCGGCGGCGTACGCTACCAGTTCGTAAATGTCGGGGCGCTTCAGCGGGTCGCCGCCGGTCATCACGAACAGCGGAGCGCGCAGCGCGGCAACTTCGTCGATCAGGCGCTTGGCCTGTTCGGTCGTGAGTTCCTGCGAGTTGCGGGCCGGCTGGGCACAGGCGCGGCAGTGTACACAGGCGAGATCGCAGGCCTGGGTCGTCTCCCAGATCACGATGAACGGCCGCTCGTCGAAGTCGATGTTGAAGTCCACCTTGCCTCCTGCGCCGCGGAGCCCCGCTGACACCTTCAATCTCGCACCCGGGCAGCGCGCCGACGATGACCAAAGTCACGGGCGTCACCCCAGCCTGTGAGGGCAATCACTTCGGCGCACCGGCAACAGGACAACAATCATGTAGCGGTCTCAGGTCCTGGGCCCCGGCGGTGAAGATATGGCGGGCGATCCGCGCGACGTGTTGGAAGTACTCAGGTACGAGCTGAGCTACCTGGAGCAGGGCGGGTACAGGCGGAATGGTGACGGCGCACTGAACTCCCCGTTCCAGGCAAGCTACTCGTGCCTCAATTTCGGCAATCCTCTACGGCCTCACGCCTGCCGCGAATGCCTGCTGTCCGAATTCGTTCCCGAGTGGGCCAGGACCGAGGACGTACCGTGCCATTACATCCAACTGAATGGCGGCGAGACCGTCGCTTCGTTGATGGCCTCGGGCGATCGGACCCGGCTGGTGCTGGGGTTGGAACAGTGGCTCAGAGCTACCATTGCGCGGTTGAGCGCCCTGCGGGAGCGCGACGCAAAATCCGCCTGAACGAAACCGGGGCGGGAGGCGAGCGCGGCAGCGAAGGAAAGTTTTTGCGCCGAGTCTCTCGGCGGCAGCGTCCAAGTACGTAACAGTGGGGACTGGGGAGTTCGCCCATGAAGCGCTCATTCTTATCGCTCACACCGCAGGAAGCGCTGCACACAGCCGTCTTTATCGAAGAGCGCAACTCGGAGCTTTATCACCGTTTTGCCGAGATGTTCGTTGAGTTTCGCGACCTGGAATCGCTGGAGATCGCCGGCGTCTTCTGGGACATGGCGGCCGAGGAGCGCCGGCACAGCACGCTGCTCCAGCACAAGTACACCGAACAGTATGGGCAGCGCGCCTGCGCCATCACCGAAGAAGATCTACAAGAGCTGATCGAGTTGCCGCGTCTCGACAACACCGATGTTTTCGGCACCGGCAGCACGACCGACCTCTCTCCGCGGGAGCGCGCGCTGCAAGTGGCGCTCAACGCCGAACAGCAGGCGAGGAAGTTCTACGCTTCTCTGGCGGAGAACACGACCGACGCTCCGCTGCGCCGCATCTACAGGGAGCTGGCGGAGTTCGAGGCGGGACACGTCGAGTATCTCGAACGCAAGCTCACCGAGAAGCCGGCGAAGTAGCGCGCGAAGACACAGGAAAGCCCCGCCCGAAAGCGGGGCTTCTTCTCTTCCGGGACGCTAAGCCGCCGCCGTTTCGCCGCCCAGCAGGGTGATCACCTCGCCCGTGATGTAGCTGGAGTCTGCCTCGCTCGCGAAGAAGACGTATGCCGGCGCGACTTCCTCAGGCTGCGCCGCGCGCTTCATCGGAGTGTTCTGTCCGTGCTCTGCGACCTGCTCGGCGGGCTTGTCCGCGACATTCAGCGGAGTCCACACGGGCCCGGGCGAGACGCAATTCACGCGGATCCTGCGTTCGACCAGCATCTGCGCCAGCGATTTCGTGAAGGCGTGAATCGCGCCCTTCGTGGCTGAGTAGTCGAGCAGCATCTTGTTGCCTTCGAGGCCGGTGATCGAACCGCTGTTGATGATCGCGCTGCCCTCTTTCAGGTGCGGCAGCGCGGCTTTCACCATGCGGAAGTAGCCATAGATGTTCGTCTTGAACGTCTGGTCCCACTGCTCGTCCGTCACATCTTCCGGACGTTCCTGATGCTGTTGGAACGCCGCGTTGTTGACCAGTATGTCGAGCCTGCCCAGTTCCTCCACCGCGGTCTCCACGGCCTCGCTGCAGAACTCCGGGTCGGTGAGGTCGCCCGGGATCAACACGCAACGCCTTCCTTCGGCCTCAATGGCCTCGCGCGTCTCTTCGGCGTCGCGCTCCTCCTGCGGAAGGTACACGATCGCGACGTCGCAGCCCTCTTTGGCGTAGAGCACGGCGACGGCGCGGCCGATGCCGGAATCGCCTCCGGTCACGAGCGCACCCTTGCCTTGCAGCTTCGCCGCCGGCCTGTACCGCGGAGCCTGGTATCGCGGCCTCGGCTCCATCTCGGCCTCGATGCCCGGCCGCTCCTGGTGCTGCCGAGGATACGGCGCTTCGGGCTCTTCCAGTGCGCCGGGTTGTGTTTCCTCGCGCCGAGGCATCTCGTGCACGCTGGACGATGCTTTCTTCTTAGGAGAACTCTTCTGGGGTGATGATTGCCGGGGCATTGCGCTCCTCTCGTTTGCCTCTTCGAGGGAGATAGATGCGGCGGCCGTCGGCGGCGCTTTCCGCGCTACGCGGCGTGCGCAGCCTGGAGTTTGTGGTCCACCATGCGCTTCAGGTCGATGGCGTTGTGTGCCGCGTATGCCGAGTCGTCGTTGTCGAAGTAAACGTACACGGCGCGCAGCCGCTCGCTCCACTCGACAATGCGCTCGGCCCATGCCTCGAGCGTGTCAGCCGGATAGCTCCCCTGGTACTTGCCTCCGGGGCCATGCAGCCGCACGTACGTCCAGTCGGCCGTGAGTTCGAGGGGAGTGTGATAGCCCGCGAGCTCGTAAATGCAATAGGCCGCGTTGAACCGGCGCAGCAGCGCGTACGTCTCCCCGGTGTGCCAGCTCGGCTCCCTGAACTCGAAGGTGTAACGGTGATATCGCGGAAGCACCGTCAGGAACTCCTCGAGCCGCGCGAGGTTGATGCCCCACTTCGGAGGAAGTTGAAACAGGACCGGGCCAAGCTTGTCGCCGAGAGCCTCGGCGCGGGGCAGGAAGTTCTCCAGCGCGTTCTGCGGGTCCTTGAGTTTCTTGTTGTGGGTGATGAACCGGCTCGCCTTCACGGCAAAGCGGAAGTCGCCGGGTGTCGCATCGCGCCAGCAGCCAAACGTGTTGATCTCCGGAAGCTTATAGAAGCTGTTGTTGATCTCGACCGTGTCGAAGTGCCGGAGGTAGTAGTCCAGCATCTTCGACGCCGGGTATCGCTCGGGATAGAAGCGGCCCACCCAATGCTTGTAGTGCCATCCCGAACAGCCGATGCGAATCTCAGCCCTGTTTGCCATCGCGTGCAGCGAGCGAGGGGTTGCGGATTGCGCGGCGCACGCCTTCCAGGACCACCCCGTACACGATGTGCGATGCAAACTGGGCCGCGTGCGAAGCCGGCGGAATCCGGTTGGGCGGAGGCGTGAGCCGAAGCAGCGGATTCGCGATCTCGTCTCCTGCGATCCAAAGCGACCACGCGAACGGCACCCCGAATCCGCGGTTCAGTCCCGGTGCGATTTCGCAGCCGGCTCCGTATCCGGCTCCGGCGAGTGCGCCGAAAGCGTAGTGGACGACCGGACCGGCCAATGCGCGTTCATGCTCGTCGAGATGCCGCCCGAGAAGCCGAACGGCCAACGCATCGGAGACCTGCCCGGTGGGGTCTGCTTTCTCCTGCCACTCGCGCGTGGCTTCGGCGATCGCGAACTTGCGCCGCTGCGGGTCGTTGCCCGCCTTGGGTCCGGCAACCGCGCGCGCAACCATGCCCATAAACTGGTTCATGGCCCAGGAGGCGGCCAGGCCTGCGATGGCTCCGGCCGCGGCCCCTTTCGCCAATCGACTACGGGTGGGTCGGAGCACTGGCGTCGCCGTCTTTCTTCGACCTGGCGCCCTTTGCGGCGCTCTGCGTTACGCCCACCTGCTGGCCGGTTTCGCGCGCCAGCTTGGCGTGTTCTTCGAGAATCGGCAGCGTCTTCTGCGCCCAGGCCTTCAGGTCGGGATCGGTGCAGTTCTGGGCGCAACGGCGGAAGGACGCTACGTCTTTGCGGTGGTCGCGCATCATCTCGCGCATGTAAGCCCGGTCGAAATCGGCGCCGGACATCTTTTCGAGCATGTCACGGTGCTTCTTGTGTTCGGGCATCATCTCGTCCGGCATCGTCCAGTTCTTCTGCCCGGCGAGCGACTTGAGCTCGTCGTTGGCCTTGCCGTGGTCGGTCACCATGCGGTCGGCGAACTGCTTGACGGCGTCGCTGCTGCCCTTGTCCTTGGCGAGATTGCCCAGCTCAACCTCGGCCATGCCGCCGCTGGCGGCCTTCTTCACGAACATGGCATCCATCGACTTGCCGCTCTTCGCGCCTTTCATCCCCCTGTGGCCCTTGTGCTCACGCGGCGCCTGCTGCGCTCCTTGCTGCGCGTCCTGCGCGGACTCGGCGGGAGCGTCCTGCGCCAGGACGTAAGGCGACATTGCCATGGTCACGGCAAGCGCAAGAGAATGGGCGACCCAACGTTTACTCATCACTTCTCTCCTTGTGAAATCCGGTTGGACTGCAAAATCTGCGCAGGTTAGAGCGCGGACCCGTGCGCGTTGTTGCATCGCGCTGTACGCTGACCGCGGAGGCCTTCGAGCGCTACTGCACGAGCAGGGGCTGTTCACTTCGTCGCCGGAGAGGCGGCTTTTTGTGCCAGCAACTGTGCGCGTTCCGTCTGGCCGGCGCGAAGGTACGCCTCGACGAGATGATGTTTGACCTCGGCCAGCACCGAGGGATCGCCTCGCTGCGAGGCGAGTTGCTGGGCCTGCTCGAGCGCCGAGATCGCCCGCGAATACTCGCGACGGACGAGCAGAACGAATCCGAGCGTATCCAGCACGGCGGGGTTGTCGGGCTGGAGTTCGCGTGCGCGTGTCGCAAGCATTAGGGCGCGATCGAGGTTGGTGCGCTGCTGGGCGTAGATCCACGCGAGGTTGTTGGCCGCGACACCGGTCGTGTCGCCGCTGCGCACAGCAGCTTCGTAGTTCCTGATCGCCGAATCCACATCCTGCCGCTGCTCGGCACCGACTCCGTTCAACATCGGCGACAGCTCAGAGACCCCGGTCGCGGCCTCGGTCGCCCCGTGCAGGTCTCCACGATGCGCCTGGATTCTCGCCAGCCACTCGGCGGCCGAGCGGCGATCCGGATCCATCTGGAGCGCGGCCTTGAGACAGCGCTGCGCATCCTCGAAGTGTCCGATGCGCGCGAACACCCTGCCCGTAATCTCCATGAGAGTAGGCGACACCGGCTCCGCGGCGGCGATGCGCTCCATGCGCGTCAGCATCGAGCGGTCCACCCGCCCCGTTCCATAGACTTTAATCAATCCGTCCATGGCGTCACGCGATTGCGTGTCGAGCAGGATCGCCTGCTGGTATTCGAGCAACGCAGACCCATACTTCCTCTGGGCCAGGGCACTCTCGCCATTCAGAATGTTTGCCCATGCAGCCGTTGGGGCCAGCGCCTTCACGCGTTGCGTGATGATGGCGGCCGAGTCATACGACTTGGTGGCGATCAGCACGCGGGCGAACAGCACGAGCGCCCTGACGTTCGCAGGCTCCTGGCGCACCACGGGAACGACGTAGTCCTGCGCCTGCGTGTACGCGCGTTCGCGCAACGCCTGCTCGGCCAGCGCGAGCCGTGCCGGAACGTAGGATGGTTGCACCTGCAAGGCTTTGTCCCATGCGGCGCGCGCGCCCGCCGGGTCCGAAGATCGATAGCGAACGATGCCTGAGATGTAGTGCGTGGCCGCGGAGTCCGGGGCCAACTCGAGCGCGGAGGTCGCCGACAGCGAGGCCTGCACGAGGTCGTCATTGGCCAGTGCGATCTCGGCTGCGAGCAGGTGTCCAGTCGCGGCGTCGATTTCCCTGCGGTACCGGTCGAGGTGCTGCTGTGCCGACCGGATTGCCGACGACCGCGTCATCGCAGCGTCCGTGCTGGCGTTCGCAAGATCAGCCTCGACCAGGCGTGCCACCAGTTGCGAGCGGCTCTGTGCCGCCTCGGGACTGCCAGGGTTCGGCGCGCCGGATTCCAAGGCAGCCCTGTAATGTCTCGACGCGACGACCGTGGATTCGATCTGGAAGTTGAAGTCCCCTTGCGCCGCCGCGAAGTACGGCCGCATGTCATCGACCTTCTTCAGTACCTGCCTGGCTTCCTCGACGCGAGCCGTGCGTTCGAGGAACTGCGCCAGCCTGAGGTTCGTTTCCGGTGTGTCCTCCACCGACACCGCCTTGCGATAAGCGCCCTCGGCGGCATGTATCTTGCCTTCCTGCTCTTCGATCCGCCCCAGCGTAAGCCACGGAACGGAACTCCCGGGCTGCGCCTCCGCCGACTTGATCAGGACCTCACGCGCCTCGGAGGAGCGGCCTTCGCTCTCATGCACTTCGGCCAGTGCGATCGCGATCTTCGTGCGGCCCGGATCCATCTGCAAGGCGCGGGTGAAGGCATCTACCGCGAGCTGCGTGTTCCCGTTTGCCGCGGCCGCTGCGCCGACCAACCCGAGCGCATCCGGGCTCGCACCCGAACTCCTGATCACCGCCAATGCGTGCTCGCTCGAGCGCTCCATCTCTCCGGCCTGCAGGTACAGCTCACCGAGGCGCAGGTGGGCTTTCGTGTTTCGATCGTCGAGTTCGACGGCACGCAGGTACGCCGAAAAGGCCTCGTTGGGGCGATCCAGGGCACTCAGGCATTCGCCGATATGGAACTGAATGATTGAGAGCTGTTTCTTGTCGCGAGAAGGAGTGCGGGCGAGTTGATCGCGATAGGCATCGAGAGCCAGCGGCGTCTTCCCCTCTCGCTCCAGTTGCTCGGCCGTCGCGAGCGACTGCTTGCCGCGATTGCAGCCGGCGAAAGTGAAAGTCAGTAGAAGAGCTACGGCCAGGATCTGCTTCCGCACAAGAGCCCCATGTCTTCGCGCGGCTCGGTTCAGCAATGGCCCGAAAGACATGCTCCCGTTGCGCGTAAGAGAGCAGATGCGATGGCCGGGAGCGGCGTTGCGCGGAGTAAGGCGCCCCGGCTAAGAGCCGAGCGTAACCAGCTCGGTCGTGCGCTTCAGTTGTCCGCACGCGGCGTAGATGTCGCGGCCACGCGGACGGCGAAGGAAGGCCGGAATGCCTGCGTCAACGAGCACCTTCTGGAAGGCCAGCACGCGTCGTTCCTCGGGTTCTCCGAACGGAATGCCGGGGCCGGGATTCAGCGCAATGAGGTTGACTTTGGCGCGCAGACCTCGCAGAAGCTCGACGACCTCGCGAGCGTTCTCGACTGCGTCGTTCTCCCCAGCCAGCAGCACGTATTCGAAAGTCAGGCGCTCGCGATTTCGCAGCGGGAACGACCGCGCCGCTCCCAGCAGGTGTTCCAGGTTCCACTTGCGGTTGATCGGCATCACGCGTTCGCGTCCGGGATCGTTCGACCCGTTGAGCGAGATTGCCAGCTTCGGGCGCACCGGCTCGCTGGCGAACTCGTAGATGCGCGGCACGATGCCCGATGTGGATACCGTCATGCGCGACTCGGGGATGCCCACGCCGTCAACCAGCAGCCGCACGGCTTTGATGAAGTGCTCGTAATTGAGGAAAGGCTCTCCCTGTCCCATGAAGACCAGGTTGATGCGCTCGCGCTCGAGATCGACCTGGTGATCGTTGAGTACGACCAGGATCTGCCCCACGATCTCGCCCGCCGTGAGGTTCCGCTTGAGGCCGAGCAAGGCCGTCATGCAGAACTGGCAGTTGACGGCGCAGCCAACCTGGCTGGAGACACAGATCGTGGCGCGGTCATATGCCTTCGCGGCAGTCGTTTCGTCGCCAGCGTCCGTTCCATCGCCAGTCTCGCCGCCATCGCCTTCGGGCATCCAGACGGTTTCGACGCTCTGTTGATCGGTGAAGCGCAGCAGGTAACGCACTGTTCCGTCCACGGAGGAAAAGCGCCTCTCGACCTCCGGCTGCCGTATGCCCCACCCTTGACCGGCAAGATCCGCGCGGAGGCTCTTGGGGAGCGTGCTGACGGTCTCCAGACCCGTCAGCCGCTGCCGGTACACCGCCTCGTAAAGCTGTCTGGCCCGATACAAGGGCTGTTCCTGGCGCTCAATGATGGCGCTAAGCTCTTGATAATCAAGACCTAATAAGTCGAATTGGGTGACTTCACTCATGCATCCAACTAAGCTGGGCGGCTTCCGCGACGGGTCGTTCCGTCGGTTTTGTGATCTTATTACCTTAGATTCTAGACGCCCCGCGTTCGCTGCTGTTCCCCAAAACGCTGAATTGTTTTCTTGCCGCATTCGTACCGGAGTCATAGATGAAAGCAGAACGACAGCTTGTGGACGAACTTCGCACCGTGCGCCGAACCGTCCTCCCCAACGGTCTGACGATAGTGACCGAGGAGATGAATCATCTTCGATCCGTTTCCACTGGAATCTGGATCAGGACGGGATCACGGCACGAAGACGCCGAGGTCAACGGCATCTCCCACTTCGTCGAGCACATGGTGTTCAAGGGGACCGATTCGCGTTCGGCCGAGGACATCGCGCGCCAGGTGGACTCGATCGGCGGCAACCTCGATGCTTTCACCGCCAAGGAAACCATCTGCTTCAACATCAAGGTCCTCGATGAGCACCTGCACATCGCCATGGACATCCTTAGCGACCTGGTGCTCAACCCGGTATTCAAGGACGACGACATCACCAAGGAGCGCGGCGTCATCCTCGAAGAGATCAAGATGGACGAAGATAACCCCGACTACCTCGTCCACGAGCTCTTCGTCCAGAATTTCTGGAAGGGCCACCCGCTCGGCCGCCCCATCCTCGGAACCAAGGAAACCGTACGCAAGTTCGAGCAGCGGGTTCTGTTCGACTACTACGGGGCCCGCTTCCTGCCCGGCAACATGATCATCTCCGCCGCCGGCAATCTGAAGCATGACGATTTCGTCGAACTCGTGTGCCAGAAGTTCGAGCGCATGCAACCGCTGGCGAATGTCATGTCCGACGTGCCCCCGAAGGCACAGCCGAAGATCGTGCTCCGAAACAAGAAGTCCCTCGAGCAGGTGCAGATCTGCATCGGCGTGCCTTCCTATTCCATATCGCACCAGAACCGGTATTCGTCGTTCGTGATGAACACGCTGCTCGGCGGCGGAATGAGTTCGCGACTGTTCCAGAACATCCGCGAGAAACAGGGACTGGCTTACTCCATCTACAGCGAGTTGAACCCCTACCGCGACACAGGATGCCTGATGGTCTATGCCGGTACTTCGCGCGACTCGGCGATGAAGGTGGTCTCGTCAATCGTGGACGAATTCCGTACGCTGAAGCACGCCCCGGTGGACGAAGAGGAACTTCAGCGCGCCAAGGCGCAGCTCAAGGGCAGCCTGATGCTGAGCCTCGAATCCTCGACAGCACGGATGTCGAACCTCGCCCGCCAGGAGATGTACTACGAACGCTTCGTGAGCATGTCCGAGGTGATCGATCGCATCGAGGCCGTTACGGTGGACGAGGTGATGAAGGTCGCGCAGGAGTTCTTCCATACAGACCAGATCGCCGTTTCCGTCCTGGGAAACCTGAACGGCCTGAAGATCACCCGCGACGCCCTGGCCTGCTAGCCCAGGGGAGGTCACCGCAGGGACACGAGGGAACACACCGGGAAGTTACCTTGCTGGCCTTTGGGTCATGCGAGGAATACACGAGGGGCGAAAACTGACATTTTTCGGCCGGATACATTGACCTTTTTTGCCATTTACCACAGCTGGACAAGGTTCAATCTGGTCAATGCTCCGCGAGGTAACCAGCCGAAGCCATCTACTTTCCAAACACATACGTGGTATTCTCGTGCCAGAGTGTTACCTTAGTAATCATTCTGGGGAGTTGGGCATTGAACGTGCCGTTAGCAGTGCCGTACTGGACGCCATCCAGACTGCACGGAGAGAGAAGAACAATGCGTAAACAGAAAGGTTTCTCGCTGATCGAACTGTTGATCGTCGTTGCGATCATCCTGATCATCGCGGCTATTGCTATCCCGAACTTGCTGCGTTCGCGTATCGCCGCGAACGAATCGTCGGCTGTGGGCTCGGTCCGCAGCATCAACACCGCGCAGGTTTCCTATGCTTCCACGTATCCGACGGTCGGCTTTGCTGCCAGCCTGAAGGAACTCGGAACCCCCGCGGCCGGTTGCGCGGCTGCCACCTCGGCGAGCGCTTGCCTTCTTGACTCCGTGCTCGGCTGCGCTGCCGGCACCAACTGCATCAAGAGCGGCTACAAGTTCAACACCACCGGTTCCGCCGAAGTACCGGCGCAGACCTACACGGCCGATGGCATTCCGGTCACCCCGGGTCAGACCGGACAGCGTGGCTTCTTCAGCGATACGAGCGGCGTAATCCGCTACAACACGACCGGTACGGCGGTTCCGACCATCGCCGATCCGGCTCTGCAGTAAACATCGATTTGGCAAGTACCTGGGGGAGGGTACAAGCCAGGGAGCGAGCGAAAGCTCGCTCCTTTTGCTTTTGTGGCGCGCACCTCGGCTGCAACTCCGCCCCGCACACTACGTAACCTATAATCGTCTGGCACACCACGAACGAACTTGGCCATGGGCGCGATCGAAACCTTCAGCCTGGAGAAGCACTACCGAGTCGGCTTCTGGCACAATCGCCTCAAGCACGCACTGAAGCCGTTGACCCTGACCGTCGAACAAGGCGAAGTCTTCGGCTATCTGGGTCCCAACGGCGCCGGGAAAACGACAACCCTTCGTCTGCTGATGGGACTCGTCTTCCCTTCCGCGGGCTCGGCCCGCATCCTCGGCAGGCCGCTCGACGACCCATGGATGAAGTCGCAGATCGGCTTCCTTCCCGAACAGCCGTACTTCTACGACTACCTGACGCCGAAGGAACTTCTCGGCTATTACGCGGCGCTGTCGGGCGTGCCTGCCAGGGACCGCGGCCGCCGCATCGATTCGGTCCTGTCGCGTGTGGGTCTCGCCGACGCGGTGAACGTCCAGCTTCGCAAGTTTTCCAAGGGCATGCTCCAGCGCGTCGGAATAGCGCAGGCGATCGTTCACGACCCGCGGCTGCTGTTTCTCGACGAACCGATGTCGGGACTCGATCCCATCGGACGCCGCGAGGTGCGCGATCTCATCCAGGAGCTGAACGCCGAAGGCAAGACGATCTTCTTCTCCACCCACATCCTCTCCGACGCCGAAACCCTCTGCCACCGCGTCGCCGTGCTGAACAAGGGTGAATTGAGGGGCGTGGGAGTGGTGGCGGATCTCGCTCGCCAGGTCAGCGGCCAGGTTGAAATCACCTACGAAGGCACCGCTGCGCTGCACTCGCTCGCGGACAATGCGCACGTGAGCGGCAATATTGCGCGGGTGGTCGTTGCCGACAGGGAGTTGGACCGCTCGCTCGATCTCATACGGACGTCGGGCGCGCGCCTGATCTCGGTGACGCCGGTGCAGGCCAGTCTCGAAGACTACTTTCTTCAGAAGCTCGAGGCGCACTCGGCGTCGGAGGTGGCGCGATGATGCACCGCATCGGAGCCATTGCGTTCAACACGTTCCGCGAAGCCGTACGCGACCGCGTCCTGTACAACCTCGTCATCTTCGCCATCCTGATTGTCGGCTCATCGCTGCTCGTCGGGCAGATATCCATTGGCGTCGAGCGCCTAGTCCTGATCAACCTCGGCCTGACGGCGATCTCGTTGTTCGGCATCGTCATCGCCATCTTCATCGGCATCCAGCTAGTCTCGAAAGAAATCGAGAAGCGCACGCTCTACACGGTCCTGGCGGCACGTCCCGTGCGCCGGTGGGAGTTCATCGTTGGCAAGCTGCTCGGGCTGATCGGCACTCTGGCCGTAAATGCCGGGCTGATGGCGATCGGGTTTTTCGCGGCGCTGCTCTACATGACGCACCGCTTCCAGGCGGCCGACCTGCACCTGCTGTCCGCCTTGTACCTGATCGTGCTGCAATTCGTGCTGATCACCGCGCTGGCGCTGTTCTTCAGCACGTTCACGACACCGTTGATGTCGGCCGTATTCGCCTTCGCGCTGTTTGTGATCGGGACCTTCGCCGAGGACCTCAGGGCCTTCGCCGTGATGGCCGGCGGAATCGGCAAGTACATCGCGACCGGCCTCGCCTACCTGGTGCCGAACTTCGCCGCCCTGAATGTCATCTCGCAGGTAGCGCATTCTGTGCCGGTCCCGGGGCAACTGGTGTTCTGGAACACCGTGTACGTGCTGGTTTACGCGGCCGCAGTCACCAGCGCTGCCGTGCTGATTTTCGAGCGCCGCAATCTCAAGTAGCCCATGAACGCCGCACCTCAACCCGCAACGCTGAAGACGCACGGGCCGCGAAATAGGGTCCCCGTAGTCGCGTCGCTGCTCGTTGTCGCGCTGCTGGCGGCAAGTGTCCTTGTATTGAGGCGCGTGGACCGCATTCGCGGAGAGGCCACGCTGCAGGAGGTTCTTTACCTCCCCTCTGCCAAGGCCGTGAAGCGGCTGAGCCTCGGCTACACCGGACTGATGGCCGACCTCTACTGGACCCGCGCGGTTCAGTACTTCGGCGGCAAGCACCACGCCAGGAGCAAGCAGTACCAACTGCTCGAGCCTCTGCTGGACATCACCACCACGCTCGATCCGCAGCTCCTGGTGGCCTACGAGTTCGGATCGATCTTCCTGGCCCAGCAGCCTCCGCAGGGCGCCGGCGATCCCGAGGCCGCCGTTCGCCTGGTGGAACGCGGCATTCGAAACAACCCGACGGCGTGGCGGCTTTACTACCACCTGGGATTTATCTACTTTCAGGAGATGAAGGATCCGAAGAGGGCCAGCGAGGCCTTCCTGAAAGGCTCGCAAGTCCCTGGCGCCCTGCCGTGGATGCGCACCATGGCCGCTGCCCTCGCGCAAAACGCCGGAGAAGCCGAGACGGCGCGATATCTCTGGACGAACATCCTCAACAGCACGGACGACAAGAGCATCCAGCAGAACGCCATCCGGCGCCTTGAGGCCTTGCGCGTGGACGACGAAGTTATGGCCTTGCAGAATGTCGTGGACGCCTATCGCCAGCGCACGGGCACGACTCCGCCGAACTGGAGAGCGCTCATTGCTGCCGGATATATGCGGGGAATCCCGGTCGATCCGCTCAATAATCCTTATGTGTTGCGTGAGGGACGCGTCGAGGTCGCTAATCCCGATGACCTTCCGTTTATCACCAAGGGCCTTCCTCCGGGACAGGAGCCGACCCTGTACTTGAAGAAAAAACCGAGCTAGCGCTGTCTCGCGGCAACCGCCCGCAACAACGGCCGGCTCTCGTAGGCGTCTAACCCATAACGGGCCGCAGTTCTCAAGGCGGCCCAACATTTCACTCCGATTCGGGTTCCTATCACGATGATTCACGTCGATGTACGGCTGTTGTCGAAGCGACTTGCCTTCCTGGTCGCCGTTGTGGCGCTTTCCACCGCGGGTTCGGCCCAAACAGTGGACCTGCATAAGCTCGCGGAGGCGGTTGACAAGCGTTATAACTCGCTCCAATCGTTGCAGGCCGACTTCGTCGAGACCTATCGCGGAGCGGGCATGCAGCGCACCGAGTCCGGCACGATGTGGATGAAGAAACCGGGAAAGATGCGTTGGGAGTATTCTTCGCCGCGGCACAAAGTGTTTGTGACGGATGGAAAGACGGCGTGGTTCTACGTCCCTGGAGACAAACAGGCCCGTCGCGCCAAGGTGAAACAACTCGACGATCTGCGCTCCCCTCTTCGCTACCTGCTCGGCAAGACCAAGCTGGAACGGGAGTTCAACGGGCTGACCGTGACCGAGACCCTGCCGGGCGGCAACGTCGTCCTCAGGGGCGTGCCCAGGGGCATGGAGGAGCGGGTGAGCTACGTTCTGCTGGAGATCACTCCGGAGAACCGCATTGCGCGGATCTACCTTGAGGAGCTCGATGGCTCCCAGACGGAGTTTCGCCTGAACCAGCAGAAGGACAACCCGGCTGTTGCTGACGCCAGGTTCAAGTTCGCTCCGCCGCCGGGAGTCGAACTGATGGAGGCCACGGAGTTGGAACCGTAGCGTTCTTCAGCTACAATCCCTTCTCTTTTCAGTCTGTTAGACTTGATGTACTGGTCGGAGGCGGCGTGGCCGAATTCGTCATCAAGATGGCTGATGACCGCGGGAACGTGGTCCAGCAGACCCAGAACGGCTACTCAGCCTCTGAGGTGCGCGACCGTTTTGCACAGCAGGGGTACCTCGTTTATTGGGTGAAGCCACGAGGGCTGCTCTCGGGCGGACAAGTGAACCTCCCTCGCCGCCGGCGAGTGAAGCTGGAACAGTTCGTCATCTTCAACCAGCAGTTCATCACCCTGATCCGCGCCGGGTTGCCGATCGTGCAGGCGCTCGATCTGCTCTCCAGGCGCCAGCGGAACCCGTTCTTCCGGCAGTTGCTCGAGAACGTACGCGACCGGGTCAAGGGCGGAGAGCTGCTTTCCGAGGCCTTCGAAGCTCAGGGCGTGTTCCCGAAGATTTACTCCACCACGCTGCTCGCGGGTGAAAAGAGCGGAAACCTCGAAGAGGTCGTCGGCCGTTTCGTCAGCTTCCAGCGCCTGACGCTGAGCTTCCGAAAGAAACTGATCTCTTCGCTGATTTACCCGGCGGTGCTCGTGGCGGGCGTCATCGTCCTGATCACCGCACTGGTCGTGTACGTGGTGCCGAAGTTCGAAGACCTGTACAAGGAACTCGGTGCGCCGCTGCCGGCGCTGACGCAGTTCACGATCTCGATGGCCTCCCGGATCAACACGGCGCTTCCGCTGCTCCTGGTCCTGGGTGTCGCCGGCGGAATCATCGCCTGGAGGTGGTCGCGCACGCCCGCCGGGGGGCAGACGGTCGACCGGATCAAACTGCAACTTCCTGTCGTGGGGCCGATCTGGTTGCGTTACCAGGTGTCGATGTTCTGCCGCATGCTCTCGACGTTGCTGGCCGGCGGCTTGCCGCTGGTGCCTTCGCTCGAGACGGCGCAGGACTCGATGCAGAGCCAGTTGATGCGAAAGGGCATCTCGTCGGCCACGCAGCGCGTTCGCGAAGGCGGCACGCTTTCCGGCGGCCTCGAGGATACGAAGATATTTCCCGACCTCTCGGTCGAAATGATCGAGGTGGGTGAATCAACCGGCGCTCTGCCCGCGATGCTGACGTCGGTGGCGGAGTTCTACGAAGAAGACGTGCAGAACGCATTGACGGCCGCTATGTCGCTGATTGAACCAGCGATCCTCGTCGTCATGGGCGTGGTGGTCGGCTTCATATTGATTTCTCTTTACCTGCCGGTGTTCAGCATCGGCGCGGGCGGCATCCGCTAGCCGCCCTCCGGGGATTCGATGGCTCAACTTTTTGTACAACCGCCAGGGGTAGGTGGAAACGAAGAAGAGGGTCGTGCGCGAGAACTCGCGCAGCGCTACCGCTGCGAGTTCATTGACCTTCGGAGTTACAAGATTCACCACGAACTGATGAAGAAGGTTCCCGTCGAGCTGATGTTCCGGAACAACTTCATTCCCCTGGAAGAGTTCGACGACGGACGCCTGGCGATCGCCATCGCCGACCCGAGCCAGCTGATGATGATCGACGAGATCAGCCTGATGCTCGCGCGGCGCATCGTGCCGAAGGTCGCCACGCTCTCGCAAATCACCGACATCCTAAAGAAGACCGAGCAGTCGCAGCGCGTGCTGGAAGAAGCCGGCGAGACGTTCACGCTCGACGTGATCCGCGAAGACGAAGCCGGGACGGACGAGACGATCTCCATCGAACGGCTGACGCAGGAGACCGACATCAGCCCCATCATCCGGCTGGTGGATACAACGATCTTCACCGCCCTTCAGCGGCGCGCCAGCGACATCCACATCGAGACCCGCGACGACTCCGTGGTCATCAAGTACCGCATCGACGGCGTGCTGCAGGAAGCGATGAAGCCTATCGCCAAGGAGCATCACTCGACCATCATTTCGCGTGTCAAGGTCATGAGCGAGCTCGACATCGCCGAGCGCCGAGTCCCGCAGGACGGGCGCTTCCGCGTGCGCTACAACGGCCGCTCCATTGACTTCCGCGTCTCGGTCATGCCCAGCATCAACGGCGAAGACGCCGTGCTCCGCGTGCTCGACAAGGAGTCGATGAGCGAGAAGTTCCACAAACTCACGCTCGACGTGGTCGGGTTCAGCGACGACGATATCCGCCGCTTCCGGCGCTACATCGCGGAGCCCTACGGCATGGTGCTCGTCACCGGCCCCACGGGCAGCGGCAAAACGACGACTCTGTACGCCGCACTGAACGAGATCAAGACCGACGAAGACAAGATCATCACGATCGAAGATCCGGTCGAATACCAGATTCGCGGCGTGACGCAGATCCCGGTGAACGAAAAGAAGGGACTGACGTTTGCCCGCGGCCTGCGCTCGATCCTCCGCCACGATCCCGACAAGATCATGGTCGGCGAAATCCGCGACCCCGAAACCGCCCAGATTGCAATCCAGTCGGCGCTGACCGGTCACCTGGTGTTCACCACGGTGCACGCCAACAACGTCGTGGACGTGATCGGCCGGTTCCTCAACATGGGCGTTGAGCCGTACAACTTCGTTTCCGCCCTGAACTGCATCCTCGCGCAGCGGCTGGTACGCGTTATCTGCGACTTCTGCAAGAAACAGGTCCAGTACCCCGAGGACGTGCTTGAGACCAGCGGTTTGGACGTGGCGGAGTGGCGTTCGTTCCCGTTCTACGAGGGCCCGGGCTGCATCGAGTGCGCCGGTACGGGTTTCCGCGGCAGGACCGCTATTCACGAATTGCTGGAACTGAGCGACCGTATCCGCGAGATGATCCTGGACAAGAAACCGAGCTCCGAAATCAGGAAGGCGGCGCGCGAAGAAGGTATGCACTTCCTCCGCGAGTCCGCGCTTGATAAAGTGAGGTCCGGCGTTACGACGCTGAAAGAGATCAACAAGGTCACCTTCATCGAGACGACCCGCTGATGGCAGACAAGAACCGAGCAGAACGACCGCCGCTCGCGTGCGAGATCACCATGCGCGCCGTGTCAGGCGCCCGCGTTGTCAAAGGCGAACTCGACATGGTGCAGACACGACCGCTGGCGGCGGGAATGGTCACGCCCTCGCTTCACGGGCAGAACATCGCGCGCCCCGAAGCCGTGCGCGAGGCTCTCTCCGAGGTACTGGATTCCATCGGGGGCCGCGGTCGCGACATCATCGCCGTCATTCCAGACGCTGCGGTTCGCATCCTGCTGCTCGACTTCGAGAGCCTGCCGGACAAACATGAAGACGCCGAACCGGTGGTCCGCTTCAGGGTGAAGAAATCGATACCTTTCGATCTCGACAAGGCGATCGTCAGCTACGATTCCTCCAAAGGGTCCAACGGGGTTCGAGTCACGGCAGCCGTCATTCTGCGCTCGGTGCTGGACGAATACGAGGCTGTCTTCCGCGACGCGGGATGCAGTCCCGGCGTGGTGCTGCCCTCCACCCTGGCCGCTCTCGGCGCGGTGGATGGCTCACGCCCGACGATGCTCTTGAAACTCGACGGAGCCACCTCTTCGGTGGCAATCGTGGATAGCCATCAACTGCTGCTCTTCCGCACCATGGACGCCGGCGGCGACGTGGCTCCGGAGCGCGTGGCCGAAGACGTGTATCCCTCGCTCGTGTATTTCCAGGACACCTACGGCATGAACGTCGAGCGCGTGTTGCTGTCCGGGGCTTCAGGCTCGGAGACACTCAAGGCCGCACTCAGGGATCAGACTTCTGCGCGGATTGAGGAACTCTCCGCCGCATTGCCCTCGGGAGCCCGTGCCGAGGCTGCCGGTGCGATCGGAGCGCTGCTCTGATGCGAGTCAACGTCAATCTCGCCACTCGGCCCTACCAGGATGTCGGACGCTTCCTCGCGCGCTACATGCCGCTGCTGTTCCTGGTGGTGGCGATCACCATCGTGCTCTGCTGGTACAGCGTCTTCTCGTGGCGGCAGTCGCGCGACGTGAACCGGCAGATTGCCAACGTGCGCCGCGAGATCGAAGCGCTGGAGCGCCAGCGCGCCAGCGCGGCGGCGTTGCTGGAGAGTCCTCAGAACCGCGACGTGGCGGCCAGGTCGCGGTTCCTCAATCAACTGATCGCGCGCAAGGCCTTCTCGTGGACTCGCGTCTTCATGCAACTGGAAGAGATGATGCCGCCTCGGCTTCGCGTCGTCTCGATGGCTCCCGAGTTGAACCCGGAGAACCAGCTCGAGCTACGGATGATGGTGGTCGGGGACGCACGCGACGCGGCTGTCGAACTCGTCCGCCGGCTCGAGGGATCGAACACCTTCCGTCGCGCACAACTGCTTTCGGAGAGGACGCTGGAAGAGGCGCAGGCCGCGGGTAACGTGCAATTCGAGATCAGTGCGATCTACGTTCCTCAGACGGCTGCGGCCGCTTCGGGAACAGAGGCGGGCAACACGACGGCGGCTGCTCAGCCCGTCGGGCAAGGAGCGGAACGCTGATGGGAAGCGTGCGTGGAGTCCGCCGAATCATGCTGGCGATCGTTACGCTCTGCCTGCTGGCAGACGTGGCTGCCGTGGGTGTGCTGCTCTCGCCGATCGGGCGCTCGCGGGCGGAGCGGCAGCAGGAGTACGACCGTCTGCGCAGCGAAATGATCGAGACTCGACGCGAGTCGCTGCCGGCGCGAGACATGGACAAGAAGCTCGAGACGGCACGCATGCAGGTGGGCGAGTTCTATCGCGATCGCCTGCCCGCGCGATATTCCGAAGTGGCCGACGTGCTCGGCAAGCTGAGCAAGGCTCACGGGGTAAGACTCTCGGCGATTCGCTACGACTCCAAGAACCAGAAGAACCAGATCCCCGGATTGCAGCACGTTGAGGTGAGAGTCTCGATGACGGGTGACTATGCCTCGTGCGTCCGGTTCATCAACGCGCTCGAGCGCGAGAAGACGCTGTTCGTCCTCAGCCAGGTAAACTTCGCCGGCGCGGGCACCGGTCCCGGCGTTGCCGCGAACGATGTCCGGGTCGAGATCAGCGTCGATACTTATATGAGGGAAGCAGCGTAATGAAAGTGGGTACGGAAAACCGTGTCGAGCTGATCCTCGCGGTCGTTCTCGGGGCGGTGGCGCTGCTGCTCGTCGGTCGCTGGATGTTCTCCTCCGACACGCCCGCGCCGGCCGCGACGTCCACCGCGGCACAGCCTGCGCAAGCCCGCGGGACCAAGGTGCTGGCAAACACGCTGGATCCCACTCTGCGGCTCGACCTGTTGAGCGCCACCGAAGCGCTGACCTACGAGGGCAAGGGCCGCAACATCTTCATCAGCCGCGCCGAAGACATCCCAAGGCCGGTGGCTCCGCCGATCCGGATCGCCAGGAAGCCTGAGCCCGAGCCGATTCCGCAGGGACCGCCTCCGCCGCCGCCGATCGATCTGAAATTCTTCGGTTTCGCCAGCCGGCCGGGCGAACAGCCCCGCGTCTTCCTCTCGCAGGGAGAAAGCGTCTTCATCGCCCGCGAAGGCGACATCGTCAACCGGCGCTACCGCGTGCTGCGCATCGGGCCGAACGCGGTCGAGATCGAAGACGTCCTCAACAGCAACCGGCAGAGCATTCCGCTGACACAGGGGTAGTCGTGGTTTACCAGCACAGCGCCCTTCGCGCCCGGACGTCACGCCGCACAAGGCGCGACGCAGGCTACATGCTGCTCATGCTCATCATGCTGGTGGCGCTCCTGGCGATCAGCATGGCCGCAGCCGTTCCGTACCTCACAACCCAGATCAAGCGCGAACGCGAGATTGAGATGATCCATCGCGGCGAGCAGTACGCGAGGGCGATCAAGCGGTACTTCAAGCGCTTCGGACGTTATCCGACTCGACTCGAAGAACTGGAAAACACGAATAACCTCCGCTTCCTGCGCAAACGATACAAGGACCCGATGAGTCCGGACGGCAACTGGAAGCTGGTCAACTTCGGCCAGGTAAACTTCGGCCAGGGCGGAGGACTGAACATCGCCTCCGGCACGCAGCAGCCGCAATCGGCGGAGTCCATCGCCGGGGCGGGGCGCACGAGCGGCACATCTGACGGTACAGGGGCGCGGACCACGGGCGGCAGTACGTCGGGCTTCAGCAGCGGACTGTCAGGCCAGACTTTCGGCGGAGGCCCGATCATCGGCGTAGCCAGCAAGAGCGAGAAAGAAGGCCTTCACGAGTTCGGCGGCAAGAAGCTCTACAAGGACTGGCTGTTCGTTTACGACCCGATGATGGACCGTGGCGGCCTGATCCGCGGTCCGTACAATCCGAAGGCGTTCGTCGGACAGTTCAATGCGGTCGGCACTCCCGCCGGCGCACAAGGAACCGGGACCGGCACCTCGCCCACAACGACCAGTCCGGGCGGCGCAATGCCGAACATCCCCGGCGTCTCCGGACAAGGCGGCCTCTTCGGCGGACAAGGCACGACACAACAGCCGCAGCCTAATCAATCGCCGCGATAAAGCTGCTAAGGTACTGAGCTGCTGAGGGTGTCCCACATCCGCCCGCATTGGCGGATGTGGGATACCCAGTTACTCCAAGCAACTGAAGCGACACCCTACTCTGCTGTCCGGCCAAATTCCAAATGCACAGGCAAGGCGCATGCTGTAGCCACAAGCAAAAGCCCCGCCAGTCATGTGGCGGGGCTTTCGAGTTTAGGAATTGTTGGCTTACGCCTGGAAGGACGAGCCGCAGCCGCAGGTGCTCTTGACGTTCGGGTTTTCGAACTTGAAGCCCGCGCCCTCGATCGTCTCGATGTAGTCCACGGTCGCGCCCTGGAGATACATCAGCGAGGTGGCGTCAACGAACAGCTTGAGGCCGTCGTACTCGAACACCTTGTCCATGGCGCCGGCGCCGTTCTCAAACTGCATGCTGTACTGGAAGCCGGAGCATCCGCCGCCGACAACGCCCACACGCAGGCCGGCCGGCACAGGATTCTGCTGGCCCATGATTTCCTTGACCTTCGCGATCGCATTCGCAGTCAGGGTCACCGGATTCGTCTTTTTCACTTCGGGCGTCGTGGTAATCGTGGACATTTGTTCTCCTGATGTTCGCTTAGGGAAATTATAGCAGCAAAGCAGGCAGGTGGATCACACACGGCTGTGACAAACCGCACCCGGTTCCGCCCGAAATTGCCTTGCCTGTCTGCTGATTAGATGAGGCCCGTTTGGGATTCGTCGCAGAACCCGTCCTGTTCTCCGGGATGCGGCTGCCCTGGTTTGCGTTGCCGCCGCACTACTCTCGAAAGTCGAAATTTACCCGTTGAGCCGCTCGGAACCGGGGCTATAATCCTCGACCAAACAGCGGTGCAGCGGCGGGAACCGGTGGCTTCCGCTGCGCCGGGTGATCCAGTGCCCGGGCAGGACATCGAGCGGTACTGACCGGCAAGGGCCGGTTAGCAGCGCCCCTTTTCACGCTCCGGGCGGCTCGTCGAAACCGATCAGAGGTGTCCAAATGGATCCGATGAATCTCCTGGTGACCGTGTGGGCGGTCCTCACGACCATCCTCGTGGTCTTGATCATTTACCGAAGCACGCTGAGCATGCACGAGGACGATCAGCTCTTCCTCGACGCCTCCGAAGCTCACATGGAACGCGAGCAACAGGAGCTCCAGGTGCGCATGCAACGGGTTACGCCCTATGTCAATTGGCTGGGAGCGGCATCCGGAGCGCTGATCGTGGCAATCGGCGCGATGTGGCTGTGGCGCGGCCTCAGCCAGATCTAAGCGAACAGGTGAAGCTTTCGCAAATCCCTGTCTCGTGACCGGGTCCCGAGTGGGGTGGGGAGACCTGCAACGCGGCTTTGCAACTCGCCGCCGTGTCACTTCCCACAGTCATCGAAGACCAGGGGATTCGCCCGCTTCACGTTCCCGACGCGAACGCATCGCTTCCCTTCGAGGAAGCCCAGCAGGGGTTCGCGAAGAATTTCTCCTCTCCAGCCTGCGAGAACCGCGGGCTGTTCGTTGCCATCACTGTCGAGAAACCATCGCACGAGGTCCTGAAGGTCTGCGGTGGTCGCCAGCAGTGCCGGATCTACGTCGTACTCCGCGGCAAGCCCGTTTGCGGCTACAGACAGCAGCTTCTGAAGAACCGAGACCTGCGGCGGGTCTTCGCGACGCTCGTTGCTGGGAAGCTGCCCGTCGGGGATTTCGTGGGCGCGCTTGACGGCGGCGACCACGTCGGCCTCGGCATTGCGAAACAGTCGCCGGTCCAGGCCGCGGATGGCGAAAAGATCGTCAACCGTGACGGGCGAACGTTTCGCGACTTCGATCAGCAGGCTGTCTCCCAGGACTCTCGAGGCCGGCAGGTTGGACTTGCGAGCCTGCTGGTCACGCCAGCGCCACACCTCGCGCAGCGCCGCCAGTTGCCTCCGGTTCAGGCGCGCGCTGCCGGAAACGCGCCACCGCTCCTCTTCGCGCATGACGTCGGCGACCAGTCGCGCACACTCGCCGCGCACCCAATCCACGCGTCCCAGCTTCTCTGCCCTGTTCAGGAGCTTCTGTCTCATCTGGAGCAGGTAGCGCACATCGTCGGCCGCGTACTTCAGTTGCACGGAAGACAGCGGACGCTTGCGCCAGTCGGTAAAGCTCTCGCCGCCATGCACCTTGTGGTTGAGGATTCGCAGGACAAGGTTCGTGTGGCTGAGCGGATACCCCAGGCCGATCAGTCCGGCACCGATCTGAAGATCGAGCACGCTCGCAGGAGGGGCCCCGGCCCCCTTGGCACAGAACTTGATCTCCTGACGCGCTGCCACCGTAACCAGTTCGCGACCGGGCGCGACCAGCAGATTCCACATGGCGCTGAGGTCCGGAATAGCGACCGGATCGACGATCCATATGCCGTCGGCGGTAGATAGCTGGACAAGGCACAAGGCGGGTTCATACCGGCCTTCTGAAATAAATTCCGTGTCGAGGCCGATGACTGAATGTGACCCGAGGTGTTCGAGCAGTGACTCCAGCTTGGGGCGGGAGTCTACGTAGTGCGGCGCGGCGGTCTCCATGTAGTGGTTTTATTGTAGCTCCGCGTGAGGCGCTGCGTAATTGCAGGAGAGGAAACCCCGACAGGGCCGGGTGCCCCACATCTGCGCGCATTCGGGGATGAGGGATTGCGAAGCGGCTCGTGACAATGCGTTCGTGACAATGCGTCCCCAGAACTCATGCGCCCGGGCAGCATTCGTATAAAATTGGGTCAGTACCTCAGAGGGCCAGCAACAGGCGATGACGCATGAGAGTCTTGCGAAAGTGGCGGAATTGGCAGACGCACCAGACTTAGGATCTGGCGGGTAACCCCCGTGGGGGTTCGAGTCCCCCCTTTCGCACCAAGCATTTAACGGCGCTCGCGAAAAGTGCCCTCACAAGCAATACCGATTGCAAGCTCAAGAAGGAAGTAGCACAATCGGGCGCGATATGAACCGACTGCTCATGATCGCGGTGTTCATGCTATTCGCGTGTTGTACCGCCTTTCCGCAGAAAAACCCAAAGAATCCGCCCATCCCCAAGCTGCCTCCAAATCTAATGAGCGCGAAAACGGTGTTTCTGTCGGTTGAGACAGATGCATCGGAGTATCACTACAGGCAGGCTTACAAGGCCCTTGCCGAGTGGGACCGATGGACGGTTGTGGACGATCCCGCGAAGGCCGACATCATCCTTTCACTCAGCACATCAAACAACGGCACAGTCGGTCTGTCTACCGCGACGGCTACCGCCACCGCGACTGGGGGAACGGCGTACGGAACATCCACAGGAATGCTTCTCGGCATCCCCCTGCACCGCTACCACCTCAAGGTTATTGATCCAGCAACAAATAATGTGCTCTGGTCAACGGAACTGGGAGATCAATTCCTCAAGTCGCGAGAGGCCAAGAAGCCGATTGAGAAGCTGCGGAAGAGGATCGAGGAACAGGAGAGAGCACCCTAAACGGACTGCGGCCTCTCTGTGCGATAATCCCCGGACGAACTCGGCTCCGTGCTCCCGAACTTATGCCTTCGGACTCCTCCCACAATCTGGAATCCCGTGCTCCTGACCGTCGCTTAGTTGGGCTTCTCGCATCCCTGATTGTGCTTTCCGGGTTGCTGATCATTGCCGGCTGGGTATTCCGGGTTCCCCTGCTCAGGGGAGACTATCGTGGCACCTTGGTTGCTCCGAACACGGCGCTTCTGTTCTGCCTGACGGGCATCTCGACCCTGCTGCAGATGCATTCGAGGGGGCGAATCCCCGGGAGGGCGCTGGGGGCCTTCGTCGCTGTGTTCGGAGCCGCCATCTTCGTGCAGCATGTAACGGGCGCGGACTTCGGTATCGACGACATTTTCCTCCGGTCCCGGCTATCGGATTGGTACTTGCCGAATCCGGCGGGGCGCGTCTCGGCCTCAACGTCCCTGGCTTTTGTTCTGACCGGGATACACCTGGCGTTTCAGCGCACCCAGCGGCCCTTGCCGCTCGACATCAGCGCCGGTGGAGTGCTGACCGTCGCCTACGTCGCACTGCTCGGATACCTTTACGGGGTTCAGCCCTTTTATGGCTATCTGATGGCTCTGCCGACGGCGCTCCTGTTGCTCCTCACCGGTGTACTGCTTGTCGCGGCCGCCGACCACAGCTGGCTTCGCTTGATGCTGACCAGCAGCGAAGCAGGAGGCATGGTGTTGCGCCGCCTCGGCCCGGTGGCCATGCTGGCCTTGCCGCTACTCGGCTGGCTGCGTCTCCAGCTCCAGAACTACGGCCTTGTTCCTCTTGAGTTCGGCACAGCTCTGTTCGTGGCGGCGATGGTTCTGTTGTTCACCGTCGTGGGCCTCCGAACGGCCGCCACCCTGAACAGGGTTGACGCGCAACGCAAGACGGCGCAGGCGGCACTCATACGAACGGAGAAACTCGCCGCCGCTGGTCGCCTCGCGGCCACCGTGGCGCACGAAATCAACAACCCGCTCGCAGCCGCCCTGAACTCGGTGTACCTGGCTCGCTCGGAACCGGGCAGCGCGCAGGAGTATTTGCAGACCGCCGAGCGCGAGCTGCGGCGAGTGGCGGCTGTCGCCCGGCAGTCGCTGGGCTTCTATCGCGGACAGGGCCGTCCGGAGGTTGTGCTCATCCGAACTGTGCTGACCGAGGTGGTCGCGGCGTTCCGGGCGGTGGCAAACGCCAAGGGCATCCATCTGACCATCGAACATTCGGCCGAGTACGCCGTCTTCGCCGAGTCGGGCGAGATGTACCAGATCTTCTCCAACCTCATCGCCAACGCCGTCGATGCGATTCAAGACGGCGGCAATGTAACGGTCGCCGTGTACGAACACGCGGACAAGTTCGTCACCGTCAAGGTAGAGGACGATGGATGCGGCATCCCCGAATCGGTCATGGAGCACGTGTTCGAACCGTTCTTCACCACCAAGCCGATCGTCGGCACCGGCCTCGGCCTTTTCGTGGTCAAGGACCTTGTGGCAAAAAACAAGGGTTCCGTGAATATCCAAAGCAAGGTTGGTCCCGAGGATCACGGGACCAGCGTCTCGGTCGTGCTCCCAGCCGCTATCGTGGAGCCTGCGAACCGGTCGCGGACCGCTGCTACCTGAGCGCGCGACGGAGCATCGAATCGGCATGGCGACACGCGAAACAGCAATCCTCGGAGCCGGATGTTTCTGGTGCGTCGAAGCCGCTTTCAAGCAGCTCGACGGCGTGGAAACCGTGCAGTCGGGCTACATGGGCGGGGCAGTCGAGAATCCCACGTACAAGCAGGTCTGCTCGGGTAAGACTGGACACGTGGAAGTGGCGCGCGTGGAGTTTGACCCGGCGAAGATCAGCTTCGGCGAAGTGCTGGACGTCTTCTTCACCGTCCACGACCCAACCACACTGAACCGTCAGGGCAACGACATTGGAACGCAGTACCGCTCCGTCATCTTCTACACCGGCGAGCGCCAGAAGTCGGAAGCAGAGCAGAAAATCCGGGAACTCACAGACAGGAAGGCCTGGCCGAACCCGATCGTCACGACCATCGAGCCGGCGTCGAAGTTCTACGTGGCCGAGGACTATCACCAGGACTACTTCGCCAACAACGCCTACCAGCCCTACTGCATGTTCGTCGTCGCGCCCAAGGTCGAAAAGGTTCGTGCGAAGTTCGAATCGAAGCTGAAGGACGCGCCAGCGTCCTGATCTGTGAGGCCGCGGGCTTCGGCCATGTGCCGTCGCGAGAACGCCCGTTCTGATACTCTGCTGCTCCGGAGACATCCTTATGAATCCTCAGCAGCCCGAAATCGTAATCTCCAACACGGACGAGTACCGCGAAGGCTACTCGAACAGCGTGCAGGTCCGAATGAGCGTGTGGGACTTCTTCCTGGCGTTCGGAACACTGGTGCCGCAGACCGAAACCCGTCTGGAGGTCCGCAACTTCCAGGGCGTGTACCTCAGCCCTCAGCAGGCGAAGGCACTCTCGGTAATGCTCCAGCAGAACGTAGCCAACTACGAGCAGACCTTCGGAGAGATCAAGCTCGATCCCCGCTTCGGTCCCGGCCCGGTTCACTAGATTGAGTGTTCGGAATCAACGCCGGGCCGCACGGCCCGGCCTGCGCGGTCGAGTTCCGCCCATGCCGCAGCGGCTCAAGCCGCCGTCGAGCGTGGCACTTGCGGCACGACCGAACTCGTGGCACCCACACGATTCTGCTACCCTCGTTTCATGGAACAGCCGCGCCAGAATACTTCGTCGCTCCTGCTGTTTCCTTTGATCTTCGCCGTCCTGTTCCTTACGCACGCGCCACTGCTGCGCCTGCCCTATTTCTGGGATGAGGCCGGCTACTTCGTCCCCGCCGCTTACGACCTGTTCCGCACCGGCGATCTCATCCCTTACACCACGCTCAGCAACGCGCATCCTCCGCTGGTGATGATCTGGCTGGCGGCATGGTGGAAGCTGAGCAACTTCGCGCCGGCGGTCTCGCGTGTCGCGATGCTCGTCGTCGCCTCGTTTGGCATGCTCGGCGTGTTCCGCCTCGGCGAGCGTGTGGCGAACACGCGTGTTGCGGTCCTGACCGTCGTGCTGACGGCGCTCTACCCGACGGTTTTCGCCCAGAGTTCGATGGCGCAGCTCGACATCGCGGCGTTCGCGCTGACCGTCTGGGCTGCTTACTTCTACATCACGCGGAGGATGGGATGGACACTCCTCTTCTCCGCGCTGGCGTGCCTGGCTAAGGAGACGGCGGTAGCCGTGCCGTTGACGTTCTTCGCGTGGGAGATCGTCTGCCGGGTGGCCCGCAAGCGCTGGCCGCAATGGGCGGCGCTGTGGGGGATGGACCCGCAGCCGCTCGGGCGCGCGTTTGCATATCTCGTCGCGCTCGTGCCGCTCGCGCTCTGGTACGCCTATCACGCGCACGTAACGGGACATATCCTCGGCAATCCCGAGTACCTGCGCTACAACCTCGGCGCGACCGTGACGCCGTTGCGCGTCCTGATCGCGTTCTTCATGCGGGTGTGGCACGTCACCGGCTACATGAACCTGTTCGTGCTGACGGCCGCGACCGTGATCGCGATGCGCATGCCGCCGCTGCGTGACAACGGGCAGGAGCGTCCACGGATCGCGCTGAAGTACCAGGCGGTCTTCGGGTGCCTGGTACTGGCGCACGTCGTCGAGTTTTCCGTCCTGGGCGGAGCGCCGCTCGCGCGGTATCTCGTCCCGGTGATCCCTCTGGTAATCCTGCTCTGCGCTTCGACGCTCGTGCGTCGCGTGCCGCAGTGGCCTATCTGGTCGGCGGCGGTAGCGATCGCATTCGTCGCGGCGTTGCTGGTGAATCCGCCCTGGCGCATCGCGCCCGAGGACAACCTCGCGTACAGCGATTTCGTCCGGATGCACAAGTCGGCGGCGGTGTACGTTGAGCAGCACTACGGCGACGACCGCATCCTGACGGCGTGGCCGGCTTCGGACGAGTTGAACCGCCCATTCCTCGGCTATGTGAAGGAACCGCTGACGATCGTGCGGGTGGAGAACTTCACTCTCGCGCAGATGCTGCGGGCGAAACAGCAGCGGGAAAGCTACGACGTCGTCGTGGCCTTCAACACAAAGTACGAGCCGCCGCGAAACATCTTCAACCGCTTCGCGTGGTGGAACCGCATCCAGGAGCGGTATTTCGACTACCACTCCGATATGCGGCCGGAAGAGATCGCGCAGATGCTGGAGGGCCAGATCGCGTGGCAGCGCAGCTCGGGCGGCCAGTGGGTCGCCGTCATCGAGCTGTACAAAATCCGCAACGCCCGCCTGAACCCGACACGGAAGTAACCTCGGCTCCACATCACATGCGCCAGCGGCTCCGCAAATGTGGATCACCATCCTCAGCAGCTCAGCAGCTCAGTAGCTCAGTAGCTCAGCAGCTCAGCAGCTTTAGCACTTCAGTGCCTCGAGTATCGCCCAGGGTTCATCGACCTCTCGTTATATGTAACTGGCGGCGAAAATTCAGCATCATACGTGTGGAGAAGCAACTGGCTGCCGCAGTGGGCCCCGGTCGCAGCAGCAAGCTTTTCCGGATTCGCCCTGTATCGGGGCAGAGGGGTGGCCGCGGCCATGACCTTAACTTTCGTCGCGTTCCTGTTTTCGGTTGGGTTGATCTGGTGGTTTCTTCTGTCGTTCCTGCGCGAACTGACCAGGCCTGAAGTCCCCGAGGCGCTGCGTCATCAACTGGAGCGCAAGCGCGGAGAACGCGAACTCACCGCGTAGCCGTTGCGTGTCCCGCAGGTAACCTCCAGCCGCATCCGCGCTGCATCCCTGCCTCACTTCCGGACGATGGTTCGCGCTCGCTCGAACACCTGCTGAAACATCTTCGCCGTCAGCTTGCCTGTCGCCGTGTTCTGGTTGGAAGGATGATACGAAGCCAGCAGCACGACTCCGTTGGGCATGATGTATTCGGCTGCGTGCCCGAAAATGTATTCACTCTTCTTGAACGCAAACCCCTGCCGCTGCAAGTAGCTCAGATACGCATCGAAGCCGATCTTCCCCAAGGCAACCACCACGCGCACGCGCTTCAGCGAAGATAACTCCCGGTCGAGAAATGGAGAGCACGCGGCAATCTCTTCCGGCGTCGGCTTGTTGTCCGGAGGCGCGCAGCGTATGGCGGCTGTGATGTACGCGTCGAGAAGCCGCAAGCCGTCATCGCGGTGTGTCGCGTCTGGCTGTGAAGCGAATCCCACCCGGTAGAGGATGGGATACATGAATTTGCCCGACTGGTCTCCCGTGAACGGACGCCCGGTACGGTTGCTGCCATGTGCTCCCGGAGCTAGTCCCAAGATCAGCACGCGCGCCTGCGGATCGCCGAAGCCGGGAACGGGCCTCGCCCAGTATTCCCAATCCATGTAGGCGCGGCGCTTCTCGCGCCCAACAGCCTCGCGATATTCGACCAACCGCGGGCAACGGCAGCACCCAATCACTTCGGAATGCAGGATGGCGAGACTGGAGGGCATGGAATCTACGGTACGACCAGTTGAGGACCATGTTACGCCAAGCCGGGTGCTAGTTTCTCTCCGCCGCGGGTGGGCGGGGCGTGGCCCAGAGTTGGCGCGGTTCCAACTCTGGGGAGCACCATTCATGCTGTCGGAACTTCTCCGGCAGGGGCCGGGCAGTGTCATGCCAAGCCATCGCAGCGCGCGACCGTCAGCAGGAACCAGGATTCCTCCATGGCCTCCACGCTGTGCTTGACTGAGCTGTCGAGCGCCAGGACGTTTCCGGCGCGCAACTCACGCTGGCTGTCCATGAAGGAGAAGACCACCCTTCCGCGGAGCACTTGTGCGCTGACACGTCCGGGCGTGGAGTGCTCGTCCCACCGTGAACCCTCGGGCATGTAAATCACAAGTTGTTTGAGGCTGGGATAGCTGACGACGGGCAGCGATGCGCGTCCGCCCGCAGCCGGAAGCGACTTGGCGCGCTCCATCTCTGCCGCGAGATCGAAGGTGTAGCTGGATTCATGAGACATACCTATGAGAGATGCTCCCGGCCACGGGGGTCGCAAGCTTTTTGCCGGGAGCTTGGGAGAACGCGGGCGGGGACGCCCGCGCCACACACCAAGGGCCAACGCGGGCGGGACGCCCGCGCCACACTCACGGCCAACGCGGGCGGGGACGCCCGCGCCACACACCAAAGGCCAACGCGGGCGGGACGCCCGCGCCACACCCAACATCCCTGGAGGGTTGGCCATCTCAATTTGCAGGCGGTCCATTGCGACCGGCACAGACGATCCAAGGCGAGGAGAATCATGCGAACAAGACTTCTGATGGCAACTCTGGCTTTAAGCTCCTGTGTAGCTTTTGCCCAGACCGGAACCACGAGCACAGGCAGCACGGTGATGAACCCGTCCACGGGCACGGCCGGCAGCGGACAGGCTGCGGGCACGGGCAGCACGATCACATCTCCCTCGGGAGCGGCCGCTACGCGTCCCTCCGGTACGGTCGGCAGCACGGCAGCGGGCACGACGGTTCCGCCCAGCACTCAATCGAGCAGCGGCCTCGGAAGCTCGACGGGCACGACGAGTCCCTGCCCCAGCACGACGGCAAGCACAACTGGCACTAGCTCACCCAACCTGGGTGTGGGCGCGACCAGCGGTACGGGCGCGACCCCGTCTTCGGCTGCGGCGGGAAGCACATCCACCAGCGGGCCGGCGACCGCCAACTGCCCGCCTTCGGCCGGGACGTCTGGGACATCAAGCGGCACGGCAGGGGCGATCTCCACAACTCCTTCGACGGGCGGCACCGGTTCCTCCGTCAGCAACACATCGGGTTCCTCCATCAGCAACACAACGGGTTCGTCCATCAACACGAATCCGGGGACAGGCTCGAGCGCCTCGGGCACGACCGGGGCAGGCGCCAGCGGCAGTACGACTACAACGCCTCGATAATTCTCAGCAGTGGGAACCCACATCTGCTTCGCTGATGTGGGTCACCTTCGGGCGCGTACGAACCACGTGGGCCTGCGCGAGCAGGCCCTTCGCTTTTTAGGTTCCGCCGGTTCGAGGCCCCCGCCGTTTGACCGTCTTTCGTTCAGACGAATAGACTTGGTGGTTGGTGGAGTGATGGGTTCGCTCTGCCGTGAGTTCCCAGCGGCCGGATGCTTTGCCGGCTCATTCCTTTCTGAAGGCATTTTCCTTGAGCACAACCGAAGAGACCAAGAACGAGAACAACGCCAGCACCGAGCAGGCGGAGACCGTAAACCCTTGCCAGCGTGAGATCTCGGTTGAGATCCCGGCCGAAGTGGTGGCTGACCAGCAGAAAAAGGTCCTGGCGAACTACGTGAAGCACGCCCGCGTTGCCGGCTTCCGCAAAGGCAAGGTTCCGGCGACGATCGTGAAGCAGCGCTTCGCGGAAGACATCCAGAAAGACCTGATCGAACAGCTCGTTCCCAAGTATTTCCGCCAGGAGACCGAGCGCCAGAAGCTCTCGCCGATCTCGCAGCCGCAGATTACGCATCTGGAAATGAACGACGGCCAGCCGTTGAAGTTCACGGCGACCTTCGAAGTGCTGCCTGAGTTCGAGATTCCCGGTTACAAGGACATCAAGATCGAGCGCGAGCAGGTTACGGTGTCAGACGAGGACGTCGAACACGCCCTCCAGCACCTCCAGGAGCAGCAGGCGAAGTTCATCGACGTCGAGGGCGAGAGCGCGCTCCAGGACGGCGACTACGCCGTGATCAGTTTCAAGGGCACGGGCGTGGAAGACGGCGGAGAGCCGGTCGAGATGGAAGAGGTACTGGTTCCGATTGCGGGCGAGAACACGATCAAGGAGTTCTCGGAGAATCTCCGCGGAGCGAAGCCCGGCGACGAGCGTTCGTTCGACGTCGCGTACCCGGCGGACTTCAACGACCAGCGGCTCGCCGGCAAGACGGTGCACTACGACGTGAAGGTCAAGGGTATCCGCCAGCGCGAGCTGCCCGAGTTGAATGACGAGTGGGCGCAGAAGCTGGGAGAGGAATTCAAGACGGTCGAGGACCTGCGCACCCGCATCCGCGAGGGCATGGAAACCGAGCGGCACCACCAGGCGGAGCACAAGGCGAAGGACAGGATGATCGAAGAGCTTGTGAACCGTTACGACTTCCCGGTTCCGCAGGTACTCGTCGAGCATCAAATCGACCAGCGGCTCGATCGCGGTTTGCGCGCGCTCGCCGCCCAGGGGCTTCGCCAGGAGCAGTTGAAGAACATGGATTTCGCCCGGCTCCGGGAAGGACAACGCGAGGCGGCAGCACGCGAAGTGAAAGCATCTCTACTACTCGATAAGATTGCGGACGCCGAGAACATCGAGATCGGCGAGGAAGAAATCGCACGGGAAGTCGAGGCGGTCGCGCGCCAGATGCAGCAGACGCCGGAAGCAGTTCGCGCCCGCATGGAACAGAGCGGCGGACTCGATCGCATTCGCGAACGGATGCGGAACGAAAAAGCTCTCGATTTGCTTTACCAGCAGTCAGCGTAGCGGTGGGTGGCCGGTCATAGCCCCAGGGAGCCGATGACCGGCGCTTCGACTCCGCAAACCTCTCCAGCAGTACGATTGTCCCCGCCGTTGCGCGGGATTCCGGGAGCACCAGATGTGAGGTGGCCCGACCAAAGGAGCCGGAACCTATGCTTGTGCCCATGGTGATCGAACAAACCAGCAGGGGCGAGCGCGCGTACGACATTTATTCCCGGTTGCTGCGCGACAACATCATCTTCCTCGGCACTCC
Organism: Clostridia bacterium; assembly: GCA_035627675.1. GTDB lineage: Bacteria > Acidobacteriota > Terriglobia > Terriglobales > Acidobacteriaceae > DASPLH01. Next base: position 17,831 of record DASPLH010000062.1, on the reverse strand, counting down.
TATCGACGACCAGGTGGCCAACCTGATCATCGCGCAGATGCTCTTCCTGGAAGCTGAGGATCCGGAAAAGGACATCTCGCTGTACATCAACTCCCCGGGCGGTTCGATCACGGCCGGAATGGCGATCTATGACACGATGCAGTTCATCCGTCCCGACGTGGCGACGATCTGCATCGGCCAGGCTGCCTCGATGGCTGCGACGCTGCTGACCGCCGGCGCGCCCGGCAAGCGTTACGCGCTGCCCACCTCGCGCATCCTGATTCACCAGCCGCTGATGAGCGGACTGAGCGGCCAGGCGACCGACATCGACATTCACGCTCGCGAGATCCTGCGCATGCGGGAGATCACGAACCAACTCCTCGCCAAGCACACCGGCCAAACGCTGGAGAAGGTGGAGCGGGACGTTGAGCGTGACTTCATCATGAACGCTCAGCAGTCGAAGGAGTACGGGATCATCGACGACATCATTTACAAGCACAAGTAGTGGTCCCGACGGCTGCGCCGACACGGGCGAGTACGGGATCATCGACGACATCATTTACAAGCACAAGTAGTGGTCTCGACGGCTGCGCCGGCACGGGCGAGTACGGGATCATCGACGACATCATTTACAAGCACAAGTAGTCGCCGGTCGCCGGTGGCCCACATGTGCGGAGCCGAAGGCGCAGCTAATGTGGGGTAAGCGTCGAGGTCTCATTTGCGAGTACAAGCCCCGCATCGGGCCACGGGCGGGGCTTTCCCAAATTGCCGCATCGATGGTGCATGGAACGGGAGGGCCAAATTTGACCTCCCGTTACCTTTACGTGAAAAGGTAATAAGGCGAAAATAGAAGCACCTAAGTGATCTCAATGGTTGATAAGTCGTCGGTCGAAGCTGAGACTTCGAGAACGCAGCGGGCCGTGGGTGGCAGGCTGCTTCAGACCACATTTCCTCTAAACGAACCGGCTGGCAAGCGTGATGCCGTGATCGGGAAACCCTAAGGAGTCGTTTTGTGAGATCGAGGTCCGGTAACGAAGAAGTATTGCGCTGCTCGTTCTGCCACAAGTCTCAGGATGCTGTTGCGAAGCTGATCTCCTCGCCCAGCGATTATCCGCGCGCCTACATTTGCGATGAGTGTGTGGCCGTCTGCAACTCCATCCTGGAAGACGACAGGACCGAGACCCAGACTTCCACCGGCCCGAATCACCTGCCCAAGCCGTCCGAGATCAAGACGTTCCTCGACGAATACGTCATCGGCCAGGAGCAGACGAAGAAGAAGCTGGCGGTAGCGGTGTACAACCACTACAAGCGCATCTACATGAACCGCCAGCGCACCAGCGAAGTCGAGCTTCAGAAGTCGAACATACTTCTGATCGGGCCGACGGGTACGGGCAAGACGCTGCTGGCGCAGACGCTGGCGAAGATGCTCGACGTGCCCTTCGCGATCGTGGACGCCACCACCCTGACCGAAGCCGGCTACGTGGGCGAAGACGTCGAGAACATCATCCTCAAGCTCTTGCAGGCTGCCGATGGCGATGTGGGCCGCGCACAGACCGGCATCATCTACATCGACGAAATCGACAAGATCGGCCGCAAGGACGAAAACCCGTCCATCACGCGCGACGTCAGCGGCGAAGGCGTGCAGCAGGCGCTGCTGAAGATATTGGAAGGCACTGTGGCGAACGTTCCGCCCCAGGGCGGCCGCAAGCACCCGCACCAGGAATTCACGCCGGTGGACACGACGAACATCCTGTTCATCGTCGGCGGCGCGTTCGTCGGACTCGAGCGCATCATCGGCAAGAGGGTTGGCAAGCGCGCTCTCGGTTTCCGCAGCGGTGAAGACGGCAAGGAAGGCCAGGCTACACAGGAAGCCCTCGCCGCCAACCGCCGGGACAGTGAGCTGCTCCAGATGGCGGAGCCGCAGGACCTGATGAAGTTCGGAATGATTCCCGAGTTCATCGGACGCCTTCCGGTCATGGGTGTGCTCGCCGACCTGGACGAATCCGCGCTCGTGCAGATTCTCACCAGGCCTCGCAATGCCATCACCAAGCAGTACGTGCGCCTGTTCGAGTTCGAGAATGTGAAGCTGCGGTTCAGCGACGAGGCGCTGCACGCGATCGCACGCGAAGCCTTGCAGCGCAAGGTGGGCGCACGCGGACTCCGCATGATTCTCGAAGAACTGATGCTCGATCTGATGTACCACCTGCCGAGCCAGAAGAAGCTGAAGGACTTCGAGGTAACGAGTGAGATGGTGGAGAAGCGCGAAGTCTCCAGCCCGCTGATCGAAAAACAGGCGAGCTGACGCAAAGTGTCGTCTACGAACGCCCGGCTCCCGCCGGGCGTTTGCTTTCAGCGGGCATCTGGTTAATGAACCGCCGCCAGCATCCGTTGACAGTGGCAGCAGGGCGTACACCGGCAGAAGCCACGCGGAGTAGCGGCGAGTGGGCATGGGATTGCTGGGCCAAAAGGCCGCGAATTTGGCTTGAAAAGTCGCCTTTTCCGTTACCCCGGTTGGTTGCCGCCACCATGTCGATGTAGTAGGCTCGATTCAACGGTCGCTAATGTGGGCCCCAATCAAGGACGTCTGGAATGACAGGCCGGAACGCTTGTCGCAAGTTCTTGATTTTCCGACCTTTGGGCACACGGGGAGATGCTGAGTGAGTCCCAATAAAGAAAAGTTCGAGACGCGGAAACTTCCGATGATGCCCATCCGGGATGTCGTCATATTCCCGCACATGATGACGCCCTTCGTCGTCGGCCGGGAGTCGAGCGTCCGCGCCCTGGAAGAGGCGCTTGCGGGCGACAAGAAGATTTTCCTGGCCACTCAGCACGACGCCAGCGTTGACGAGCCCAAGCCGAACGAGATCTACCAGGTTGGCACGATCGTCAACATCGTCCAGAGCCTGAAGCTGCCCGACGGCAACATCAAGGTGCTGGTCGAAGGCGTGGAGCGCGGGAAGATCCTCCAGGTGGCGCAGACCGAAGGCTTCTACGAGGCGACCGTACGCACGGTGAAGCACGAGGTGGAGGTCACGCCCACGGTAGAAGCCGCCATGCAGCGCGTGGTGTCCTTATTCGAGCAGTACGTGAAGCTCTGCCAGTCTCTCAATTACGAGACCATGGCCGCGACCGTTCGCATGGAAGACGTGGCGAAGCTCACGGACACGATTGCCGCCAACCTCCAGCTCTCGATCGAAGAGAAGCAGGAGCTGCTCGAGATCTTCGACCCCGCCGAGCGCCTGAACCGCGTTGCCGACGTGCTCGACATCGAGATCGAAAAGCTGAACATGGACCGCACCATCCAGTCGCGCGTGAAGCGGCAGATGGAGCGCGCGCAGAAAGAGTACTACCTCAACGAGAAGATCAAGGCCATCCAGAAGGAACTGGGCCGCGGCGAGAAGAGCGAGTTCGACGAGCTCCGCAAGAAGATCGACGCCGCCGGAATGCCCAAGGACGTGCAGGACAAGGCCGTCCAGGAGCTGAAGAAGCTCGAGGCCATGCCGCCGATGTCGGCCGAGTCCACGGTTTCCCGGAACTACCTGGACTGGCTGCTGGCCGTGCCGTGGAAGAAGAAATCGAAGGAAATCCGCGACATCGAGTACGCCGAGAAGGTGCTGAACGAAGACCACTACGGCCTGGAGAAGATCAAGGAGCGCATCCTCGAGTTCCTGGCAGTTCGCCAGCTCGTGAAGAATCCGAAGGGCTCGATTCTCTGCCTCGTCGGACCTCCGGGCGTGGGCAAGACGTCGCTGGGCATGAGCATCGCTCGCGCAACGGGACGCAAGTTTGTCCGCATGTCGCTGGGCGGAGTGCGTGACGAGGCCGAAATTCGCGGACACCGCCGCACGTACATCGGAGCGCTGCCCGGCCAGATCATCCAGATGATGAAGAAGTCGGGCACCAAGAACCCGATCTTCATGCTGGACGAGATCGACAAGATGTCGATGGACTTCCGCGGAGATCCCTCGGCGGCGCTGCTGGAGGTTCTGGACCCCGAGCAGAACTTCATGTTCGTCGATCACTATCTCGACGTGGAGTACGACCTCTCGCAGGTCTTCTTTATCGCGACGGCCAACGTCATGCACACCATCCCGGCTCCTCTACAGGACCGCATGGAAGTGCTGCGACTGCACGGTTACACGGAGCTCGAAAAGCTCGAGATCGCCAAGAACTACCTGCTGAAGAAGCAGCGCGAGCAGGCCGGCCTGAACGAGGAGAACATCAAGTTCACCGACGAAGGCATCCTGGCGATCATTCGCGGATATACGCGCGAAGCCGGAGTCCGCAACCTGGAACGCGAGATCGGGAACATCTGCCGCAAAGTCGCGCGCAAGGTTGTGAAGGACGGCGACAAGTACGCCAGCACGGTCACGGGCGAGAGCGTAGCCGAGTTCCTCGGCGTTGCGCGCTACCGCGACACGATGGCCAACGAGAAGAGCGAAGTGGGTCTCGTGACCGGCCTCGCATGGACCGAAGTCGGCGGCTCGATCCTCACGACCGAGGTCGCGATCGTAGACGGCAAGGGCAAGCTGACGCTGACCGGCAAGCTCGGCGACGTGATGCAGGAATCCGCGCAGGCGGCCATGAGCTACGTTCGGTCGCGGTGGCAACGGCTGGGGCTTCCGCGCGACTTCTACCGCAACGTGGACATTCATATTCACGTGCCCGAAGGCGCCATCCCTAAGGACGGCCCCTCGGCAGGTATCACGATGGCAACGGCGCTGGCCAGCGCACTGAGTCGCATCCCCGTGCGTCGCGATGTGGCAATGACCGGAGAGATCACGCTCCGCGGCAAGGTGCTGCCCATCGGCGGACTGAAGGAGAAACTCCTCGCAGCTCATCGCGCGGGGATCTTCGAAGTTATCCTGCCGAAGGAAAACGAGAAGGACCTGGCCGAGGTGCCCGAAAACCTGCGCGGCGCGATGAAGCTTCACTTCGTTGACAGCATGGACGAAGTTCTTCAGTACGCGCTGGAGAAGCCGCTGCCAGAGCCGGTCGCCGAGCCAGCACCGCTCGGGACCGCGCTGCCCGGCACGCCCGAGCCTCCCGCGGCTCACCAGTAGCGGGAACACAGCACCCGCCACGGCCCGCCGTAACTCGGCGGGCCTTGCTATTTCGCGCCCCGGAGCTTCTTCTTCCGAACGCGGAAGACCGCGGGTTAAGATGGAATCAGGATGAAGGTACTCACCCGCTTTCTGATCTCCGCTGCCGACCCTGCAAGGTTCCCCGCGCCGGGCCCGCCCGAGATCGCGTTTCTCGGGCGCTCGAACGTCGGCAAGTCGAGCCTCATCAATTCGCTCGTAGGCTCGAAGATCGCGAAGACCAGCAACACGCCGGGACGCACCCAGACGATCAACTTCTTCGATGTGCGCTGGCCCGGGCATCCGAGACCTGAGCTGGTTTTCGCCGACCTCCCGGGATACGGCTACGCGCGGGTTCCGAAGGAACTGAAGGACCAGTGGTCGTCGTTCATCGACCCATATCTGTCCGAGCGTGCACCACTGGCGCTTTGCCTTTGCCTGGTAGATGCCAACATTCCGCCGCAGGGGAGCGACGCGCAGCTGGTGGAGTTCCTCAGGACGGCCAATCGCAAGTTCCTTGTGGTCGCCACCAAGAGCGACCGTGTCGGCTCGCGCCTGCAGGCCTCGCTCAACGCGCTGAAGTCCGAACTCGGCATCGAGCGCATCGTGCCGTTCTCGTCCAAAACCGGGCAAGGCAAGGATGAGCTGTGGAAGGCCATCCGCGAGGCGGGCATGGCACACTCCGCCGAAGCTTCGTCCTGAACGGTCTCCCGCCTACAGCTTGAATCCCGACTCACCCAGGAGCGGGACGAAGCGGCACGCCTCGAGGTCTGAGACGTGCGGCTCTCCATGGATCTTTCGGACCAGCCGCAGCACCTGCGCGTCGCGGTTGCCGACCGGGACGATCATGCGTCCGCCTTCGGCCAGCTGCTCGAACAGCCCTCGCGGAAGCGCCGGGGAGGCGGCGGCAACGATGATGCGGCCGTACGGCGCGCGCGGAGGGTACCCGAGGCTGCCGTCGCCCGTGATCACCTCGACGTTGCTGTACGCCAGCAGGGCAAGGTTCGAGCGCGCGTTCTCGGCGAGTTGCGGCTGTCTCTCGATGCTCACGACCGAGTGTGCGAGATGCCCCAGCAACGCCGCCTGGTAGCCGGTTCCCGTGCCGACCTCCAGCACCCGATCCTCCGGCTCAACGGAGAGGGACTCGAGCATCGCGGCCACGATGTACGGTTGCGAAATCGTCTGGCCTTCGCCGATGGGAACGGGATGGTCTTCGTACGCTTCGTTCCAGAACTGCCGGGCGACGAACACCTGTCGCGGAACCGACGACATCGCGGCCAAAACTCTTCCGCTGTGAATGCCGCGCGCGCTCAGCTGTTCGGCGACCATGCGCTCACGCGCGGCCACGAAGCGTGGATCTTCCGGACGCGGATCTTCGGGCGGGCACATGTCACTTCTTGCGCTGGCGCAGCCGGACGTCGAATCCGACGATGCCGTTCTGGTCGCGCACGGCGATGATCGACAGGTTGCGGTTGACGTTGTACTCCACCTGGATGATCTGTTGCGCCGACTGCGTGAGGTTCGTGATGTAGGTCAGCGTGATCTTGTTCGAGATCTGCTGCTCGACCGTCATGCGGGCGTTGGCGTTGTTCTCGGGCCCGCCGACCTGCGGATCGATCTTGACGCGGCTGATCCCGAAAATCTTCTGCACGCGGCTGCTGACGGTCGCATTCAGCGCCTGCCCGAGCAGCGCGTTCGAGGCGCTCTCGGTGAACGTCTGCTGCGGCTGGCCGTTTGCCATCATCGCCGGGTTCGCGGCTTCCTCGCGCGTGCGGCCCAAAGCCAGCAGGGCGATGATGTCGCCGGAAGGCAACGGCGGGTCGGAACGATAGTTCGTGCTGAGCTTGTCCACCGGCCCGTGGAACCCGAGCGTGATGTCGTAATCGCGCACTCGCGCCGAAGCCTCGATATTGAGGATCGGCGCGATCCTCACGGGGTTCGTGAAGATCACGTCGCCGCGCTCGAGGTGATACTTGGTGCCGTTGAACAGCATGTCGCCTTCCACGATGCTCACGCGGCCGAGGATCGCCGGACGCGTGGCCGTCCCGCGCACCCGGATATCCACGTTGCCCGATATCTTTGCCAGCGATGTCTGAACGCGCAGCTCCGGAGTGGAACTGACGTGAATGTCGAAATTCACGTTGTTCAGCAGCGAGTCGGGCTTCGGGGTGGTTGGCGGCTGCTTGCTTCTCGCCAGGTACAGCGACAGGTCGAACTGCGAATTCATCGCGAAGCGCGTAACCGTCACCTCGCCCGACAGCAGCGCGTTCTTCATCGTGCCCGAGAGCAGCAGGTCGGCGTTTGCCGTTGAGCTCATGCCCTCGGGATAACGAACCCGGATGTCGCGACCCTTGGCCGTGATGTGGAACGCGACACCACGGTCGAAGGTGACGAACCCGCCCAGCGCGATATCGCCGCCGCCCGTACGCGCGTTGAGGGTTCGCACTTCCAAACGGTTCTCGGTGAACACCAGCGAGCCGTTCACGTTGCTGAGACCGTTGGGCAAGTCGATGAGCGCCACGGCACCGTCGCGGATGTTGATCTGTCCCTCGACCGCCGGCTTCGGAATGGTGCCGCCAACCACGAGGTCGAAATCCGTGAAGCCGCCGGACATGATGTTGGGGTTGAACGTCTGGAGGATCTTGAGATGGATGTCGCCGCCGGCCTTCAGGTTGAGCCGCCGCGCGCCCGCGAGTTCCACGGTTCCACCGACGGTCAGGAACCTGTTCCCTTCCCCGGCCATGCGAAACTGCTCGATGGTCGCGACCTGATCGACTACCCGCACCCGGATGGGCCCCTGGTTCTGCACGAAAACGCCCTGCGTATCCGTGGACAGTCGATCCACGACGGCTTCGACGCGCATGGCTTTCGGGTTCTTCATCGGGCCGGAGGCCTCGACGCGTGCCGAAATCGCGGTCTTGCCCGTCAGGTCCGTCCTGACGAATCCCTTCAGCAACGGGTTCAGGTCCGCGCTCGACAGGGTCAGCACGGCCTGCCCAGGCATCTGGCCGCGCAGGCTCACCGTGCCGTCGAGGTGCAGGTTGGCGTCCTGCATGTTCGAACGCGCGGTGAGGCGCAGCTCGGAGCCTTTGGTCACGGCCTCCGCATCGAGGTCGCCGAGGGTTTTGCCGTTCACGGTAAGGTCGCGCAATCGCAGGTTGGCGTTGACCACCGGGGCATCAGCCGTGCCAGAGCCGGAGGCGTCGAACGTCAACACGCCGGTGGCGCGCAGGTTAGGACGATTTGCCTGAGGTACCTTGGCGAGCTGGATGCCTCCGCCATGCAGGTCGAACCGGAAGGCCTCCGAGCCAAGGTTGTAGGCCGCCGCGCCGGTGACCTGGCCGAGGTCGCTCGAAAGCAGGATGTTGCGCAGTTGCGCCTCGCGGTTCTGAAGCGAGATATCGGTCGTCAGCGAACGAATCGGCTGGCCGTAGGCGGTGGCGTTCGTCAGCGCAATGCGCCCATTGCCGCGCGGGTCGGCCTGCGTGCCTGAGACCCGGAGGTTCACATCCAGGCGTCCTGTGACCGGGTAGTTGTAACCTGCAATGGACTGCAACTCCGCGACGTCCGCCCCGATGACTCGCAAGCGCGCGTCGATCGGCGAGAACTGGTTGTACTTGCCCTTGCGGAGCTGGACGGCTCCATCTACGTCTATCTGCGCACCGGCACGCCGCAGAACACCGTTGCGCACCGAAGCCTGCTGCGGCGAGTACGCGACGTCGGCCGAGAGCAGGTCCCAGTGCATACGCACCGTCTGCGCTGGAGCCGCTGGGGCGGTGGTCTGGGCGACTCGGGTTGGCCCTGCCTGCGGTGGCGCCGTTCCCCTGGGCAGCACGGTCGTGAAGTCACGAACCTCGAGGTACCCTGCGACGGAGAGCGCCTTGAGACTGCCCGACGCGGTACCGTCAAACGACGCGGTGCCCGCCAACTCCACCGGCATCGGTCCGGGCCCTCGCATCGCGTCGATCACGGGTGCGAACTCTCCGAGATTCGACGTCGCCACCTTGAAGCTTACGTTGCCGGTCGTTCGCCCCAGTGATCCGGCCGCGGTAAGCGTGCTCCGGGGCGTGGCCATCGAGAGATCGTCGATTCGCAAAGTCGAGTTCGCGCCGTGGTACATGCCGCGAATGCTCGCCGTCACCGGGAGTTGCTGCGGGGCAGGGGATGCCGGCGGCATGATCGTCATATCCACGTTGGCGGCCGCGTTGGCGGGAGATCCGCGCCAGGTGGCGGCGACCGTGCCCGCCGCCAGTCCTGCCGCGTTCAGTTGGTCGAGCGGCAGCTTGCGGCTGGAGAGTGCAGCCGTTATTTCCGACAGCGGCAGACCCGTCAACTTCAGGTTCGCCGTCCCGCGCTGCTGCGGGGGAGTGATTTCGCCGCGCTTCTTCGCGATGTCGGGCGGCGTAGCCATCCAGTGCTCGATCTGGGCCTCTCCGGTCACGGTTCCGCCCAGCGCGGTGGCGAACAGGTGCGGGATCGAGATGCGGTCCTGGTCCAGGGAGAAGTCCGCGCCGGCAGCGACGTTGCGCAGATGAATTGACGCGTCATCGAGCGTTGCATTCTTCAGGATTACCTTGCCGGTAGAAGCGAAACCGTCCAGCGAGTAGTTGCCTTTGCCGTGGAGGTCGAGGGTGCCGCCGCGCACCTGCCGCACGCGAGCGATCGAGCCGGCCTCGGCCAGGTCGATGGTGGCGTTATACGCAAGATCGAAACGCGGCTGCTTGAAGTTGGTCATGCTGCCGCTTGCTTCCACCCGCGTGCGTCCGGTGGAGGCTTTCAAGGACTTGAGCTGCGCGCGATCGCGGAACAGGCTGAACTGCGCCTCGGCCTGCGCCGAGAAGGGACGCATGTTCTGCATCTGCGCGTCGATCTTGCCGGCATGGATCGTGCCGTCGTAGCGGTTGTCAGCCGTGGCGTAGGTCATCCCGGCCGAGAGATTGCCGGCAGTCAGGTCGAACGGGACGCGGCGGTGATTCCAGATCAGCAGTCCTTCCTTGATCTCCGCTCGCTCGATGGACAGATCGAACAGCGTCTGAATCGGGTCGCCGCCCTCCTTCTTGACCTTGGGCTCGGGCTGGTTCGTGGTGCCGTCGGGATAGACCACGATGTGGATCACCGGACGGCTGACGGAAAGGTCCCGAATGCCTGCCTGGCGCGTCATTAAGGACAGGATCTTCAGTCGCACATAGAGCCGGTCAACGTGCGCGTACGGTATCTCGTCCGGACCCTCAAGCCCGTGGATTGTCAGGTCCGTTACTTCGGCTTCCAGCCGGGAGAGATTCCAACGCAGCGACGCGAGTTCGACGCGCCCTCCCGTTGCGGTCTCGAGTTGCTCGACGACGACTCTGCGGACACGCTCCCGGAACATGTCGCTGTTCAAGTACCAGGCCGTTGCGACAACGGCGACGAGAAACGCGACCGCGATGGCCCCGCCGATGATGCGGGCGCGCGGATACCGCCCCCTGCCCGCCGGGACCGGGGCGATATCTTCCGGGTTGTCGTTTCTCACGGCCGCCATTCGTTCTGCTCGGGCGCGTCGTTTACTCGGACGCGACGGTCACGTTCTTTGCCGATGTGGCGCCGAGACTCGGGTCGTCGGCGGCGAGCACCCTGATCGTGCTCTGGGTGCGCAAGTTCGTCATCCATGCCTCAAAGATGCGGGTCTTCTTCTCCTCGAGGATGACTTGTTCGATGCGTCCTGCCACCTGCGGCAGCGGGTCCGGGGTGGCTCCTCGCGCATGCAGTTGGGGAAGCAGCTTCTCGCGGTAGTAAGCCTCGATCTCGTCGCGTTCGACGCGCACCGCAGGTTGCAGCCGGACTTCGACAAAGCGCAGGGTCTGGAGTTCGGAGGCGATGGTGGCGTCCAGCTCGGCGGGACCGAAGCCGTAGCTGCGGATCACCTGCTCCCATTCCGCGTCGGTCTTTGCCGCCGGGAACAGCTCCCGGATGTTCTGCCGGTAGCGTGCGATCTCCTGCTGCGACGGGGTGTAGAGCGACTCGATCTGCTGGCGAATGATCTCGCGATCGATCAGCCGGTCCAGCGCCTGTTGTCGCTGCCGGGGCGAGGCGCTGCCGGCGGGCGCTCCCAACCGTAACTCCTCGTAGCAAACCGCATCGTCCAGGTCGCTCTGCAAAACAGGACGTCCGTTCACGACGGCGACAATTCGGTCCAGCACATCGGCGCCGAAGGCGGACGAAGTCGCGGCAGCAACCAAGGCAAGTACCAGGAGCTTTCGTTTCATCAGAACGTTTGTCCTATGCTGAAGAAGAAATTGAACCGGCGTACGGTCTCCGAGTGCGGAACCACCCCGGTCGATGCCTGCTTGATAGGAAACACCGGAGGGTTCAGGTTGTAGCCAAAGTCGAGACGTATCGGCCCGATCGGAGTCCTGTAACGGACTCCCGCGCCGATCGCGTGCGAAACGTAGTTCAGGTCGCAGGTGGCCGCCGGATCGAGGTTGCGGCACTGGTCCGGGTCCTTCTGCTTGAACCGGAGCAGGTTCGACCACATATCGCTGGGATCGCCGAACGCGTTGCCCATGTCGTGGAAGACGACGAAGCTCAGGTTCTCCTGCACAAAGGGCAGCGGCGTGGGAGGCAGGCGGAGTTCCAGGTTGTTCACGAACATCGCATTGCCGCCCACGGGTCCGCCCGTGGAAGGATCGCGCGGGCCGGCCTGGTTGATCGCGAAACCGCGATGCGAGTTTCCGCCGCCGACGAAGAAGCGCTCAGGAAGCGGGATGTTGGTGCTCGGGCCGCTACCATTCACGCTCGCCGTCAGGTCCGATCCGAACGGTGCTTCCACGCCGATGCGCGTTGAACGGGCAAAGACGTATCCCTTCCTTTTGCCGAAGGGGTGGAAGGTGGCGTTCTGCACCAGCACGCGGCCGAAGTTTGCCTCCGATCCGAAGTAGCCCGCCGCCACACCGAGATCGGCCGTGTTGTAGCTGCCGCTGCTCGCGTTCGTGGGATCGTCGCGGCGGTCGCGGATATACGTCAGGCTTGGCATCCCTACGCGTACGGGGCGCGAGTAGATCGGGATCAGCTCCGGGCTGAAGCCGGCCGGGAAGCTGTTGGGATCGACCCGCACGCGGCGGTAGCTGAACCGGTACAGCATCTGCGTCGCCTTGCTCACCACCTGCGTGAGTTGGGCGGAGCCTTCCAGCCGCTCCGAGGCAAACGTGTTCACGTCGCGGCTGTCGTCGTAGAACGCCGTCAGGGTCATGCGCCAGTTCGGAAATTCGAACCACTTCGGCGCATCGAAGCTCAACAGAGCACGCTTGCTGAAGCGTCCGTAACGCGACTTGAAGAGAAGCGACTGGCCGCGCCCCCGGAAGTTGATGCGCGTCACGTCGAACGAAACACGCGGGCTGATCCCGTTGTCTCCCTGCGCGCCAGTGCCCTGCCCTACATCGGCTCCCGTGCCGATTTCAACACCAAGACCGTAGTTCAGGGTCCAGCGGCGCGCTTCCTTGATGTTGTAGAGCAGGTTCTTGTAGCGCGCCTCGCCCTCGTCGTTCTGCACGGCCATATCTACGGAAGTGAATATTCCGAGATCGTAGAGCCTGCGCTGCGACTCGATCATGGCGTCCTGGCTGAGCGGAGCGCCGTCGCGGATTTCGAACTCGCGGTTGATGATGTGAGGCTTCGTGTACTGCGTCCCCGAGACGAGCACGCGATCGACGAATACACGATCGCCTTCCGTGATGGTGTACGTCACGTCCATCCTGGTCTTGTCGTTTTCGTGGAACGCCGCCGTGCTCTCCATGCTCACATCCGGGAAGCCGCGGTTGAAGTAGGTGTTCACCACGGCGTCGCGGTCGGCGGCCACTCCGGTGTCCGAATACGCCTGCCCCTCGATGGTCTGGAGCATGGACCGCAACTCGTCGCTGCCGATGGCCTTGTTCCCGACGATCTTCAGGTTTTCGACGCGGGTCTGCGGGCCCTCGTCGATGTTGAGCACGACCTGCATCTCGGCGTCGTCGCCGTGGATGATCTCGTGGGTGACCTTGACCTGCTGAAAACCGTTCGCCTCGTAGAGGTTTCGAATCGCGGCGAGGTCGTTGTTCAGGATGCCCTGGCTGAACCGGCCGTGGGAGAGCAGGATTCCGGCTTCCTGCATGATCATGCGCTCGCGGAGGTCCTCGGTGCGGAAGAACTTGTTGCCGCGGATGACGATGCCGGTCAGCTCGTGCCGCGCGCCACGGTCAATCTCGTAGATGACGTGAACGTGATCGTCCTTCGGCTCGGCTTTCTGCGCGACCTGCACCGTGGCCTCGAAGTAGCCATCCGTCTGAAGGTAATCGCGTATGTTTCGACGGCCTTCGTTGAGCAGGTCTTCGTCCACCGCGTTCTCCTCGAAAACGGGGACGTAGCGGCGGAGCCGGCCTCGGCCGATCTTGAAGCCTTCCGTGTGAATGTCGATGGTCGGGCCGCGCTCGATGCGGAAGTCGTAATCGACCTTGTTGCCGGCCTCGTTGTACTTGCGGGCGAGCAGCACGATCTCGGCCTCGAGCCGGTCCTGCTTCGTGTAGTGGTTCCTCAGCCGCTGGAGAGCGCGCGGCACGACGTTGTTGCGCACGGGCTCGCCGCTCTTGAGCTTCGCGATACGCCGGATCTCGTCAACCGTGAGGCCGGGAGTCCCGCTCACGGTCACATCGCCGATGCGGGCCGCCTCGCCCGCATTGACGTGGAACACGATGTTCATCTGCTGCGCGTCGGGATGCGGGTTTTCGTCGTACGTGATCTGCGCGCGGTAGAACCCGTAATCCTCGAGCAGCCGCTGCATCGCGGCGATGCCGGCGGTGACCTTGTCGCGCGTGTAGAGCTCGCCGAGCCGGAGCTTGCTGGCGTTGATGAACTGCGTCTCGCTCGGGCCGTGCCGTGGACGTCCGTGGACCTCCACATCGCCGTTGAAGAAGTTCTCGGTCGCGACGAAGACGAGGGTGATCGTGCGGTCGGGCTTGCGCTCTCCTTCGATCTGGAGGTTGGAGAAGCGCCCGGTGGCGTAGAGTTCCTTGATGCTGTCGCGGAGCTTGTTGCGGTCCAGCGGCTCGCCCGTGCTCTGGCGTAAGAGCCTGCGGATCTGAGGTTCGGCGATCGAGCTGTGCAGGCCGCGGAACTCGATACCGGAAACGATCAGTCCCTGGAATTGGCTCAAGGCGCCGAGATTCGGAGGCTTGGCCACAGCATCCGCAGCCGGAGAGGGCAGGTTGGGAGCGACGTCGGTCCTCGCGGGAGGATTCTTCGCCGCCGAAACGCCGGCCGCCGATGTGCCCGGCGCTGTCTGGGTCTGCCCGGCGGTCGTGCCCGTCAGGCACCCGGCAAGCAGCCAGCATCCCAGAATGCCTCTAGCGAACACGAACAAGGTGCCCCTCGACTTCCGTCGCGCAGCGACGGGATTCCTTCGAACCAACCGCAAGGTACGCCGCCGAAGTCAACTCCACGCACCGGCAGAGAATGCGCTCTGTGAAAGTTCAGACCAGCACTTTCTGTGATGGCCCGACGGCTTCGCATCGTTGTACTTCGCAGGCCTAAACAGATGAACGCGCTGAGGTTGCGCAAGTTGCGCGGAATCGCCAGCTTCCACTCTCCACAAGGCGTCTGTGGGTGCGCCATATAATAAATGCGAGCCGAACAGATGAACAGTAACAGGCAGTTCGAAGACCGGTACTCCCGCCAGATTCTCTTTCGCGGGATCGGCCCCGAAGGACAGAAAAAACTCGCGGATGCACGCGTCGTGGTGGTCGGTTGCGGAGCCACCGGCTCGGCGCTCTCCTCGCTGCTGGCACGCGCCGGCGTGGGCTGGTTGCGCGTCATCGATCGCGACTACGTGGAGCCCAGCAACTTGCAGCGGCAGGTTCTCTTCGACGAGGAAGACGCTGCCGAATCGCTTCCCAAGGCCATTGCCGCCGCCCGTAAGCTGCGGTCGTTCAACTCGGAGATCGAAGTAGATCCGCAGGTGGCGGATCTGACGCCCGACAATATCGAGGACCTGCTCGAAGGCGCGCACATCGTGCTGGATGGCACCGACAACTTCGAGACTCGCTACCTGCTCAACGACTACTCGGTGGAACACAGCCTGCCCTGGATCTACGCTGCGGCGGTGGGCAGTTATGGCGTCACCATGAACGTGCTGCCGGGCGAAACCGCCTGCCTGGCCTGCATCTTCCCCGATTCGCCGCGCGGAGTGGTCGAGACCTGTGACACCTCGGGCATCCTGAATTCGGCGGTGAACATGGTCGCCTCCATCGCCGTCACGGAGACGCTGAAGTACCTGGCCGGCGCGCGGGAGCAGATGCGCCGCACGCTCTTCTCGCACGATGTCTGGTACAACGACCGCAGCGAGATCAGCGTTGCCAGGCCGCGCGCGGGTTGC
Organism: Clostridia bacterium; assembly: GCA_035627675.1. Lineage (GTDB taxonomy): Bacteria > Acidobacteriota > Terriglobia > Terriglobales > Acidobacteriaceae > DASPLH01. Next base: position 2,393 of record DASPLH010000062.1, on the reverse strand, counting down.
CGTGCCTGCGGCGAGCGCAACCTCATCCACCTGGCGGGAGACGCACGGCCACACATCACCCTCTGCGGCCGCAACAGCGTCCAGATCCATGAGCGCAACCGCCCCGTCGATTTTGCGGAGATGGAGACCCGCCTGGAAGCGCACGGCACCGTGCGGCACAACGAATTCGTGCTGAAGTTCTGGCGCGAGCCTTACGAAGTGACCCTCTTCCCCGACGGGCGCGCCATCATCAAAGGGACGACCGACACGGGCGTGGCACGCAGCCTGTACGCCCGCTTCATCGGGTCGTGAAGGGTCCGCTCCGGCTGGGGGCCGTCCAACGGTTCGCTCCAGAGTGGCATCCCCGCTTTGTGAATAACAATCTGACCTGCATGAGCCGGTCCGGCTCTCAGCAGTGACCCACGCCACACGGCCTCCCCATACCCGGGCCACAGGCTGGCGAGCGAGACGACCGGTTGGGAGTCTCCTCATGCGCAGTTGGCAGGTGCTGATTGTCATTGCAGCCCTTTGCGGCCTTGGCGCCGCACAGGTCACCATCCCGGGAACGTTCACCAGGGCGCAACCGGGGGCCTACGTCGGTGTGTCTGGGCTGATCGTTTCGCCTCCCGTCGTTACGTTCGGCAACACGCTCTCGCCGACCGTCGTGGCCATCCAGGACGCAGTCGCGGTGGTCAGTCCCTTCGGCGTGGCTGTACCCGCACAGCACATGCTTGGACGTTCACAAGCCGAAGGGGAGCAGAGAGCAAGAGCGGGAGAGGGACCGAGACCGGGAGACCGGTCTCGACGCGGAGACCAGTCTCGCGAATCCCGGCAGCAAGGGCCTGTGCCGGGTTCGATGGCGGACACGAGCGTGAGCCTGGGCGAAGTCGCGCGGCGCTACCGCCCGAGCAACGTGACGGTCCCGCGAACACTAACGAACGCCGACGTGGACCGCATGAATGCGCGAACCGGCGTGACTCCGAGCCAGGCTCCGAAAGCTGGCACGGAGCGAGTTCCTGCGACGAAGCAAAAGCCCACGCGTTGAGCGAATGAAGAGCGGATGCCGACGGGCTGCCGCTCTTCGCTCCGGCCTCGTGTTCCGCAGCTGAGCGGCCCCGTAGCCCAGTGCCTTAGTAGCTCAGTGTCTTAGTAGCTCATCGGGGAATCTGTTATCTTCATCTGCTCACATCTCCAACGTAATTCTGGAAGGTTTCCATGTCGGTTGCGTTAGCGACACGCCCCGAGCCGAGCAAGTTCTATCGCTGGATGGCTCTCGTCTGGTTGAGCCTCGCGATGTTCGGCAATTACTACATCTTCGACGCGATCAACCCGCTGGTCGACCTGTTCAAGACGCAACTTGGGTTCTCCAACGAAGTCATCGGCGCCCTGAACTCGGCCTACAACATCGCCGCCATTGTCGTGTTGCTGATCGGCGGCATCATGATCGACCGGCTCGGGACCCGCATCTCGATCCTGATCTTCAGCGCGCTGTGCCTGATCGCTTCGGCCCTGATGCTGGTGAAAGGTTCGGCGGCCCTGATGCTGACCGCGCGGTTCATTCTCGGCATGGGCGCCGAGCCGCTCATCGTCGCCGTCACAACGGCGCTCGCGAAGTGGTTCAAGGGCAAAGAGCTGAGCTTCGCCTTTGCCGTGAACCTGCTGATCGCCCGCTCGGCTTCGACCGCGGCGGACACCTCGCCGTCGTGGGCGGGATGGATCTTCGACGGAACATGGCGCACGCCGTTGTGGCTGGGCGTTGCCGCAGGCGTAATCTGCGTGGTGGCGGCGCTCGTGTACTGGATCCAGGAATCCTACGCCGACCGGCACTTCGCCATGGGCGAGCGCGGCGAGGCCGACAAGCTCGTCTGGAGCGACGTTTTCAAGTTCGGCCGTTCGTACTGGTACATCGTCGCGATGTGCGTCACGTTCTACGGCATCGTGTTCCCCTTCCGTCTCTTCGCCATCGACTACTTCATGGCCGCGCACGGCATGACGCGCGAAGCCGCCGGCAAGCTGAACGGCCTGTTGCCCTTCATGTCCATGTGGTCCATGCCGCTATTCGGCCTGCTGGCGGACAAGATCGGCAAGCGCGCGCTGCTGATGACCTTCGGCTCGATCCTCGTTGTCCCGGTATTCCTGATGATGGGCTTCACGCAGCTGCCGCTGTGGCTTCCGGTTGGCATGCTCGGAATCGCATTTTCGCTCATCCCGGCAGTCATGTGGCCCTCGGTGGCCTACCTCGTGGAAGAGCGCCGGCTCGGAAGCGCCTATGCGCTCATGACTCTGTGCCAGCAGATCGGCTGGAGCGCCATGAACTGGGGTATCGGCAAGAGCAACGATGTCATGGGAGCGAGCGCCGCCAACCCCGCCGGATTCCGCGGGATGCTCTGGATCCTCACCAGCTTCAGCCTCTT
>DASPLH010000061.1:0-50572 GCA_035627675.1 Clostridia bacterium | reverse complement strand
GGAACGAACTCGAGGGTGGCGACGCGCCCGGTGGGTTTGAGTGCGGCACGCACTTTCCTGATCAGCGCGACATTCGTGTCGAAATCGAAATGGTGGAGAAAGTTGGTGAGCAGGGCGACGTCGTAGGGTCCGCCGAAGTCCACGTCAAATGCGCTGCCAGGGATCGTCCAGTAGCGGCTGGAGACGCCCGCCAGCGTGGCGTTCTCGCGGGCGACGTTGAGGACCGCGTCCCAATCCACGGCGTGGATTTCGGCCTGGGGATTCCGGCGGGCGATGGTAATACCGAAGGTGCCGTGCCCCGCAGCGATGTCGAGTACATGCCAGGGCTCGCCGTTGTCGGCGCCGAGGCGCTCGGCCATCATTTCGGCGGGCATGCGCATGAGCGGAGCCATGTTGCGGGCGAACTCGACCCAGAGCTCGTTGTTCGGCGCGACGCTGCTCTGGTCCTGCGTTATGCCGTTGCGCATCACGTTCGTAAGCTGCTCGTGATAGGCGAGCACGCCCGCGCCGAGCAGGAATCGCAACGTGTCGCCAAGATACGCGGGCGAAGATTTGACCAGAAACGCCACTGCATCGGGCGCGAGCGAGTAGGTGCTGTCGCGCTTGGAAAGGAAGCCGTCCGTGACGAGGAAGTCGCACAGGATGCGTACGCGGCGCTCGGTGGACTTGAGCCGGTCGGCAAGCGTGGCGGCCGTGTCGGCACCCTCGTGAATGGCGGTGAACAGGTCCAGTTCGACCGCGGTCTTCAGTGCATTGCTGGTCTGATAAGCGTGGGCGGCGGCGAAGACGCGCTCCGGCGTGGGCTGCGACTCCGGCATGACGTGAACGCGGTGAACGGCCATGATTTTTCCTCGCGAGTTGGACTGCCAAACAGCAGCCGCGCCCCGGCGCCTGCGTGGACACCTCGGCCGCGGGCGGCTCCCTTGAGGCGGGAGATTCTACCCCAGAACGCGCAAAACGTGCCGTGGATAGTCTGACCCTCGACAGCCGTATGCTCTGCCGGTGTTAAGTGGAATTTGGGGTGAAATGGCAATTGTGCGCTCCGGATTTTCGGAGTATCCTGCCCGGCAATTTCGCGCTGGTGCGTGGGGCGCCGGCGTCCCTCCTGAGGTACCTATGGCCACTGTGGGTCTTCCCTCCGCGGGCAAACGCTACTTCTCAGCCAAGTCAACGATGTTCGCCGTGCTGGGCGTGATGTTGCTTGTGACGATCTTTACGAGAGACCTTGCTCTGCTTGACCCTGACTCTCCGCTTCGACAGCGGTATGCGGCAATTCCGGGCTGGATGCTGATGCACGGAATCTTCGGAGCGATCGCGCTCTTCGCCGCTCCCTTCCAGTTCTCCAACCGCTTGCGCCAGCGCCATCTCAAGCTGCATCGGATCACCGGGCGCGTGTACGTTGCGTGCGTTGCGATCTCGGCTCCGACCTCGGTAGTGGTTGCGGCGAAGCTCGGTCCTCCGGAACTGTTCATGGCGGCTGTGTCGCAGTCGCTCGGCTGGATCGTAACCACAGCGACCGCCGTGTACTGCATACGCATGGGCAACATCCAGCAGCATCGCGAATGGATGATCCGGAGCTATCCGTTCGCGGCGGTATTCCTGGTGGTGCGCGCGATTCTGCCGATTCCGCCGATCGCGGCCCTCGGGGTGCTCGGATTGATCGAGGTCGTATGGACGTCGATTGTCGCCGCGGCTTTCCTGCCGTCGTTCTTCCTGGCGTGGAGAGGCCTGCTCGCGGATCGCAGGAAAGCGAAAGTCAAGGCCGTGGGAGTGTCGTGAGCGCTTCCCACATTCGCCAACTGCGGGCGGATGTGGGGCACCCGGTACAATGAAGCCGGAGGCCCTTGCGATTGTTCTTCATCGTTGTTCTGCTGATCTGGGCGCTGATGCATGCCTATGTGCTGAGGCGTGTCGCCTCCATTCCTTTTGTATCGCGGCATATTCCGGTGTGGGCCCTGGTGGCGGGAGGCGTGCTCCTGGGCGCCAGCTACATCGCTGCCCGTGTGCTGGAGCGGCTGGAAATCAATAGCATTTCGCACGTGCTGGAATATGTCGGCGCGAACTGGATCGGCGTCGTCTTTCTTCTTCTCGCCGCATTTCTTGCCGCCGACCTCCTGACCGGCTTCGGATTCCTGATGAAGCAATGGGTGCCGCTCATCCGCACGGGTGCCCTTGCGGTAGCCGTGGTGCTGATCTTCGTGTCCGTCGTGCAGGCAGTTCGCGCTCCGGTGGTGACCGAATACGAGGTGCGCATGCCTGGTCTCCCCAAGGCGGCAGACGGGACCGTGGTCGTGGTGGCCAGCGACATGCACCTCGGCTCCATGCTCGGACATCGCTGGGCGCGGGCGCGGGCAGCGCAATTCCAGTCGCTGCGACCGGACCTCATCATCCTCGCCGGCGATATCTTCGAGGCTTCGCGCGACACGCATGACGGGTGGCTGCCCGTGTTGCAGGAGATCCGCGCTCCTCGAGGAGTGTTCGTCGTGACGGGCAACCACGAACTCTATGCAGGACCGCGCCCCATCCTCGAGTTATTTGGGCGGGCAGGGTTTCGCGTACTGCGTGACGAGAATGCCGAGGCGCTACCAGGACTGACGATCGCAGGGGTGGACGACGTGGCGTTCCGGGCGCGCAACGAACAGGCTGCGATCTCGGCGGTGGACCGGGCGCTGGCGAATCGTGCAGCAGGCGCAACCGTGTTCGTTTCACATACGCCGCTGCATGCCGAGCGCGCCTCGCAGAACGGCGCCAACCTGATGCTCTCCGGCCATACGCACAACGGACAGATATGGCCGTTCACTTACCTGGTAAACATGGCATTTCCGCTCCTGAACGGCCGTTACGACGTGAACGGAATGACGGCGATCGTGGGGCGCGGCACGGGAACGTGGGGACCGCGCATGCGTTTGTGGAAGCGGAGCGAGCTGCTGCGGATCGTCCTGCGATCGCAGGTCTGACGTCGTCAGCCGGCGACTTCGAAGACGTGTTCAAAGGGAAGAAAAACGGAGAAAACCGTTCCCGATCTGCCGCGCACGCGCGAACTCCTGACGCGGATGGAGCCGCCATGTTTCTTGACGAGCGCCATGGAGATCCACAGGCCAAGGCCGGTTCCTTTCTTGCCCTTTGTGCTGAAGAAGGGCTCGAAAATGCGGGTCTGTTCCTCGAAGCCGATGCCCGGTCCATTGTCGGCGACCGAGACGCGGACGCCCCTTCGTGAAAGGTCGCTCCAGTCCACGGAGTCATAGACGTGGATGACGAGGCGGTCTCCCGTCTCGGACAGCGCGTCGGCGGCGTTGACGATGAGATTCGACAGAACCTGTCGTATCTCGCCAGCCACGGCCTTGATCTTCGACTCGGTTTCGAAGCGCCTTTCGACTCGCACATTCAGAGTGCGCATCTTGCGTCCGTACAGGGCGAGAACGTTTTCGATCAGCTCGAGTGGAGAAACCTCAGAGACCACGCGTTCTTCCTGCCGCGAGAAGCCCAGCGTGAGCTTGGTGATCTGGACGACCCGGCTGAGCTCTTCCTGCGCGGTGCGGACCAGGTTGAGGCTGCGGTCGCTGAGTTCGGGCGAGCGCTCGACGAGGTACAACGCGTTCACGACGCTCTCGAGAGGATTATTGATCTCGTGGGCAACCGTGGCTGCCATCCGCCCGGCTTGCGCCAGCCTTTCGGATTTGTGCAGTTCTTCCTCGGCGCGTTTGCGCTCGGTGATGTCGCGCAGGACGACCGTGTAGAGCTTCTGTCCGGCGGCCTCGACCTGCGAGATCGTCGCTTCGATAGGGAACTCCTCGCCGTCGGACCGGAGTCCGTTCAACATGCGAGGAGAGTGCATGGAACGCGTGGTGACGCCGGTCTGCCCGAAGTTCCGGACGTGAAGGCGATGAGCGGCGCGGGCACCCTCGGGTATGAGCCGGTCGAGCGGCTGTCCCATGATGTCTTCCACCCGGTGGCCGAAGATTCTCTCGGCGGCCGCGTTGAAGAGCACGATGCGCTGCTGCTCATCCACGGTGATGATGGCGTCCATGGTGGACGCAACGATGCCCGCGAGTCTTGCCTGGCTGCTGCGCAGCTCTTCGTATGCCTTAGCCAGGTCGCTGTCGGTTTCGGTATCGGGCCGGGCGGGGGCGGAACGGGCCTGTTCGAGAAGTTCGCTGATCTTGGCGATAAGTTGCTGCGGGCCTTCGAGCTTGCTGATGAATCCGTCGGCGTTGCGGATGTCGGTTGGGACTTCGGTGGTGCCGGAGAGGATGAGGATCGGCACGTTCGGCTTCAGCAATTTCATTTCGCGTGCCATCTGCGTGCCTGTCTGGCGCCCCAGCAGATGGTCGGACACGACCACGTCAACGCTGTTGGAGCGGAACGCCGAAAGACCTTGCTCCGCATTGTTGGCGGTGAGAACCGTGAATCCTTCGGCCTCCAGGATCGAGGCGCGCAGACTCAGCGCGGCGGCTTCGTCGTCAACGCACAGGATTGTTCGCGATTGCACAGCGGACATTGTCACCCACTTGGGGCCGCTACCCTCGGAAGCCGTCCCAATCAGCGGGCATTCTAGCACCAGAGCGTCTGACTGTTACGAAGAAGTTGTGCAAGCTTGCCGGAGGTCGGGTTTACGACAAAGCTCAACTTGCGTCGGGTTCTTGCGAGGTCAATGCAGGCGCCCTTCGCCTGGGATGTAGTCGGCGAAGCTGTACTCGTGGGATTCGTGACAGTGCGGGCACTCGAAGCTGCGCGGAGGTGTATCGGGACGCGATATGTCCATGCTCTTGCCGGACCCGATCTCGCGCGGTTCCACGGCGAACCGCTGCATGCAGGTTTTGCATTCGACTAGCCAGACGAACGGCATGATTTGAGCCTCGTGATCATTGTCGTGTGCGAGTGCCGCAAGTGTCCAATCGAACAGCGGCTCCTTCGCTTCGTCCGGGACGGCGAACATCTTCTTGCGTCTTCCAGGGTACGGGTTGGCGCAATCCGTTCTACACTGGCGCGGTGACGTGGTGGGGTTACATCGTGGCGGGGATCGCGGTGCTGGCCGCGGCGGGGATCGCGTATCAGCTCGTGGGCAGCGCTCGCGACCGGCGACGTTGGCCTCCTCCCGGACGCATGGTGGCTGTGAACCGTCATCGCCTGCACGCGATCGCCGCCGGCGAAGGCAAGCCGACCGTAGTGTTCGAGGCGGCGCTTGGGGCGTCGTCGATCAGCTGGGCACTGGTGCAGCCGGAAATTGCGAAGATCACCGGGACGTTTGCTTACGACCGGGCGGGGATGGGGTTCAGCGAGGCTGGGCCGGAGCCTCGCACCGCACAACGTATCGCCGACGAATTGCATGCGCTGCTGGAGGCGGCGGAGGTCCCAAAGCCTTACGTCCTGGTTGGACATTCATATGGCGGACTGACGTGCCGATTGTTCGCCGCGCAACATCCGGAGGAAGTCGGCGGCATGGTTGTGCTGGATCCGGCGGTTGCCGAGGGGTGGATGCGTCCAACGGCGGAGCAGCGTCGCAAACTGTGGGCGGGAGCCATGCTGGCGCGCCGCGGTGCGATGGTGGCGCACCTGGGAATTGCGCGGCTGACGGCCGCCCTGGCGCGGCGCGGCGCGCGCCGGTCGGCAAGATTCGCGGCGGCTGCGGTGAGCGGCGGAATCCTCGCAGGACGTTCGGAACGGATCATCGCGCCGATGGAGCGGGTCCCGAGCGAACTGCGTCCCATGCTCGCAGCGATATGGACACAGGCGCGGTTCTACCGTTCGCTGGCGAGCCAGATTGAATCCATGCCGGAGAGTGCAGCGCAGGTGGCGACGACGTCGCTCCGCCCGTACCTGCCGCTGATCGTGATGTCGGCGTCGTCGTTGCCGGACGAAGAGGTCGAGGCACACCGCCGGTTGGCGGCGCAAACCGTAAACGGGCGGCACGTGGTGGTTGAGGATAGCGGCCACTGGATTCAACTGGACCAACCGGACGCGGTGATACGCGCGATCGCAGATGTGGTGCGCGAGGCTCGGGGATAAAGGCTTCGGGAGGTTTCGGTAGTTTCGGAGGTTTCGCGAACTTTCTGAGGAGGCCAAGCCGGAAGGTCCTTCGAGTCGGAGGCGCATCTGCGGCTCCGCCGCGTGATGTCGCGCCTCCTCGCTCAGGATGACGAAAATCGGGTAACCGACAGGTGTTACCGGCAAAGCTGCGCGTGTTCTGGCAAATCTACATAGCTGGATGTTGATCCGGAGTTCGATCCCTGCGCATAAGTCGCTGGACCGGCGAGGGTTGTCGGTCCACGTCGCTTGGCATCCGCGTTGCTGTGCTCTCGACGCAGGTTGGAGGGCGTGATGGACGGAAATGGGTTCCGTGCGAAGCTGATGATGGGTGTGCTGGCCTTGGGGTGCATGGGCGCAGGTGCGTATGCGGTTCATGAGCACAATGCGGCGAAGGCGGCCGCGGCTCAGAACGAGCAGATTGCGGCTTCTCTGAAGAGCACGAATGCGCAGCTCGAGCAGCTGACGGCGAAGCTGAACGAGATGGCCGCGGCCAAGCCGGCTCAGGCAGCCGCGGCAAAGCGCACGGCGGCGCGCCCGCAGCGGCGCAGTTCGACGCGGATGGTGCGGATGGCCGACGGCCGCTGGCAGAAGATCGAGTCGCGACTCGACGAGCAGGGAAGGGCGCTGGAGGCGACCAGGGCCGACCTGGCGAATACTCGGACGGAGTTGCAGGGATCGATTGCGCGCACGCATGACGAGTTGGTCGTGCTCCAGCGCAAGGGGGAGCGACACTACTACGAGTTCGACGTGCTGAAGTCGAAGGAGTTCCGCACGCACGGTCCCGTGGGTATCAAGCTGAAGAAGGCAAACACGAAGAAGCAGTACGCCGACCTTGAGTTGATGGTGGACGACGTGAAACTCCAGAAGAAGCACGTCAACCTCTACGAGCCGGCGATGTTCTACACGGGCACCAACGAGCAGCCGATCGCCGTCGTCATCAACCAGATCACGAAGGACCGGATCCACGGCTACATCAGCACCCCGAAGTATCGTCCGTCGGAGTTGGCAGCGATGTCGCAGGGGGCGCAGCAGGGGCAGGGAACAGAGCAAGGACTGAAAACTCGGCAGACGCTGCCCGTACCGAAATAGGGGAATCGCAGTGGAAAGCCCATGTGCCGCCGTGGGCATTTCTGTTGTATCTATCCACCCTGTGCATAGCCGAGAAGGAGTAAGTCGGCTCGCCGGCGGACCCCGAATTTCCTCAACAGCTCAGCAATTCGCTGGTGGGCGTGCTCGACCGTGAGGTTGAGATCTTTCGCGATCTCAATGTCGCTGCGGTGTTCCAGCAGAGCATCGAGCACATTCTCATCCAGCTCGTCGAGATCGGCGCGGCCCAGAGCGAACCTGGTGCGCCGCACGGAGGCGATCACCGAGTCGATGAACGCCGACAGGAGGGCGCGCGGAATCCAGAAGCCTCCGCCCCCGATCGCCTCGATGGCAGCGCCGAGTTGGTCGTGCACTTCGCGGCGGCGAAGAAGGCCTCGAACTCCCATGGACAGCATCGGGAAGATTGCCGACCGGTCGAATTCAGGCGCGACTACAAGGATGCGTGCGCCAGGACGCGCGCTGAGCACGTCGGCAACGACAGACGTGGGATCGGCCGGGTCGAACTGCGAGTCGATGGCATAGACGATGGACTCCGGCAGTTCGGAAGCATGCGGCCCAAATTTTCTGCGCAGCTGATGCAATTGGAGTCCGCGCACATAGCAGATGTTCTGGAACTCCGAAGTCAGAATCGGATCGGAACTCAGCAAGGAAACGACTGCGGGTTGGGCTTGAGCGCTCGTTGCCACGCGCGGCAGGGTACCGCAGGAATGCCCGGGAAGGGAAGAGCGAGTTTGGTCGCCGGTGTTGCCCGGCTGCGCCCGCAGGGGGAGTTGTGGAGAGCTTGCGGGCCCGGTCGCGGAAGCTTCGCTGCGGCCGGTCCGCTGCATCAGAAAAGGGCGCCTTGCGGCGCCCTTTTTCGTTTAGCGGCCTTCGCTTATCCGCGCGCGGTCTTTTCGTCTCCGGCGACGACGCCGTCGCGGATGTGAATGATGCGGTGCGCGTATTCGGCGATGTCGTGCTCATGGGTGACGAGGACGATCGTGTTGCCGTTGCGGTGCAGTTCGTCGAACAGCGCCATGATCTCGTTGCCGGTCTTGGAGTCCAGGTTTCCGGTGGGCTCGTCGGCAAGGATGATCGACGGGCGATTGACGAGGGCGCGGGCGATGGCGACGCGCTGGCGCTGTCCGCCGGAGAGTTCGTTCGGCTTGTGTTGCATGCGCGACTCCATGCCGACCGATGCAAGGGCCTGCTTCGCGCGCTCGATGCGCTCCTCGGCGGGAATGCCGGCGTAGATCAGCGGCAGTTCGACGTTGTGCAGCGCGGTGGCGCGCGCGAGCAGGTTGAACGTCTGGAACACGAAGCCGATCTCCTTGTTTCGAATGCGCGCAAGTTCGTCGTCGTCGAGTTCGCTGACCAGCTGGCCGTTCAGCCAGTAGATTCCCTTGCTGGGCGTGTCGAGGCATCCGATGAGATTCATCAGAGTCGATTTGCCGGAACCGGAGGGGCCCATGATGGCGACATATTCGTTTCGGTTGATCCGGACATTCACGCCACGCAGGGCGTGTACCTGCTGCTCGGAACCCATGTCGTAGGTCTTCCAGAGATCCTCGGTGCCGATGATGCATTCTGCCGGGGGAGCCTTGAGCTCCTGGGTGATACTCGCTACCTGGGTCGCCATCCTGATGTTCTCCTCGTTCATTCCTACCTACGTTTCTGGCGAGGGTTTGGTTCCGCTTCCGGGGCTAAAGCCCCGGAACTGTTTGCAGCCAGGCTGAAGCCGTGCCTGATACGAAGTTCATGTGTTCCCACGTTTCGCCAACTGCGGGCGGATGTGGGCCACCAGAACTTAGCTTTGCTCTTCTTCCTTCTTCGGAGCGGAGTTGTCGATCTTCACGCTGGCGCCGTTGCGAAGCGTGCGCAGCACCTTGTAGCTGCCGGTGATGATCTCGTCTCCGTCTTTGAGGCCGCTGAGCACTTCGATGTCCGTCGTGCCGGTGATGCCGGTTTCGACGGGCACGAACTCCGCCTTCTTGTTGCGAATCACGAAAACGCCCTGGAGTTCTTCCTTGGCAAGCTTCGCCTTCTCGGGTTCGGCCGCCTGGACGCTGCCCTTGTCTTTGCCCTTGTTCTTCGGCTCGAGGTCGCCGCGCTGGCGGATGGTGAGCGCCTGGATCGGGATGGCGAGCACGTTCTGCCTGGTGGCCGTGGTGATCTTGGCGGTCGCGGAGAGGCCGGGCCGCAGGTTCTCCGGAGGCTCCTGCAAGGTCACGACAACCTTGAAGTCCTTGGCTTCCTGGGTGCCGCCCGTGGTCTGCGAAGTCGCGACGCCGGTTGAGCGGAGCAGCGCGTTATTGCCGATCTCCGTCACGGTGCCCTTGAACTTTTTCTTGGGAATAGCGTCGATGGTGACCTCAGCCGGCTGTCCGAGCTTCACGTTGACAATGTCGGTCTCGTCCACCTTGACCTCGGCGGTGATGACGGAGTTGTCGGCGATGGTCATCAGGGTCGATCCGGGCGAGTTTTGGATGCCCATGACCACCGTTTCACCTTCGCGAACAGGGAGGTTGGTGACGACGCCTTCGAACGGGGCGGTGTAGACGGTCTTGCTGAGGACGTCGCTGTAGCGGCGCAGCGTGGCGGCCTGCTGGTTGACCCGGCGGGTGGCTGCTTCGGCCTGAGCCTTGGCTTGCGCCACTCGCGACTGGGACTGCTCCATGTTGGCCGCGGCGGCTTCGTAGGCTGCTTTCTTGGCGTCGAACTCAGATTTAGGAATGAGCTGGTCGCGGTAGAGCTGCTCCGCGCGTTTCCAGTCGAGCTCGGCGCGCTGGGCGTCGGCACGCGCGCGATTGACGTCCGCGGTGGAGGTTTTCAGGGCTGCCTGCTGGGCGACGACGTCGGTGCGAGCGGCTTCAAGAGCGGCACGGGTGGCCTCGACATCCGCTTCAGGCTGGATATTCTCGAGGGTAGCCAGGATCTGCCCCTGCTTCACGCGGTCGCCTTCTTTGACGTACAGCTTCGTGATCTTGCCGTAGCCATTGGAACCGACATTGACGTAAGTCTTCGGCTTGATTTCGCCCGATGCGGTGACGGTGGAGGCCAGCTCGGACTTGCCTACCTTGCCGGTCTGAACCTGAACGACACCCTTTCGGCTCTGCATGACGCTGAAGCCGACAACCGCGGCGACGACAACTACCACTCCGATGACGATTGCTATCTTCTTCCAGTTTTTCATCGGTCCTCTGCTTGGATTGAAAACCGCCTGCCCGAAAACTTGGTTGGACAAAACGTGCGAGCGCTTTCCCTGAGGCTACTTACGGAGTCAGACGGATGAAAGTTCCGTCGGGAAGCAGGGAATTCACTCCCGCTCCTCACGCCTACACGGAGATCCGCTCAGACCTGGAGGCGTTTGTCTTCGTGCTTGCGCAGGGATGCTGGGGAGACTTGGGGCGGCCCACCGTTCATTATAGCCCGTCGCGCTCCGAAACAAATCGCATGGCGCACCGCAACTCTCGGCATGTGAGTGGGTTAGCCAAGCAGCGGGTAGGGTGAATTGCGGGGACCAACGCCTTGCGCGGGCATGTTTCCATACTTACAATGTACACAGCCCGAAAGCGTCCTAGGAGCCACTTTTACATGCGGTATTTCTCCACTCGAACGATCGCCAGTGGGTTCTTTGCTATTTCTCTGCTGATGACAAGCGGGGCAATCGCCCAGGCACCGGCCACGCAGGACCACAACAAAGGAGCGGCGACGGCCACTTCTGCCCCGGAGCAAGAAGTTGACCCTTTGAAGCGTCCTCTCTCGGAGAAGCAGAAGAGGGAACAGCAGAAGGCCCTGAAGCAGGAGTTGGGCAAGACCTACAAGGTCTGGCTCGACCAGGACGTGAAGTGGATCATCACGGGCGAAGAACTCCAGGCTTTCCGGCAGTTGTCGAACGACGAAGAGCGCGACCAGTTCATTGAACAGTTCTGGCTGCGGCGCGACCCGACTCCCGACACGGTGGAGAACGAGTTCAAGGAAGAGCACTATCGCCGTATCGCCTACGCGAACGAGCATTTCGCATCCGGCATCCAGGGCTGGAGGACCGACCGCGGACGCACCTATGTAGTTTGGGGGCCGCCCGATGAAATCGAGTCGCACCCTTCCGGCGGAACCTACAACCGCACCATCGAAGAGGGCGGCGGCACCACCTCGACATACCCGTTCGAAAGATGGCGTTACCGCTACCTCGATGGCGTGGGACAGGAAGTCAATATCGAATTCGTGGATACGTGCGGTTGCAACGATTACCGCATGACGATCGACGACCAGGAAAAAGACGCTCTCAAGTGGATTCCGGGCGCGGGTCCGACGACTTACGAAGAAATGGGCATGGTGACGAGATCCGACCGTCTGATGGGTAACCGCAACGGGCGCGATCGAATAACGAACACCAGCAGGATGTTCGACAGGCTGAACATCATGGCGAAGCTGAACGCGCCTCCGCCGGTGAAGTTCAAGGACCTGGAAGAAGTCGTTACGTCGAAGATCACCTACAACCTGATGCCGTTCGACGTGCGCACGGACTTCGTGCGCGTCACCGGGGACACCGTGCTGGTGCCGGTGACGGTGCAGATGAAGAATAAGGACATCACGTTCGTCAACAAGGATGGCGTGCAGCGCGGAGCCGTCAACATCTTCGGCCGCGTGACGACGCTGACGGGCCGCATCGCGCAGACGTTCGAAGACACGGTGGCGCGCGATATCCCCGAAGGATTGTTCGAGCGCGATGTGCAGTTCTCGTCGATCTACTGGAAGGCGCTGCCGCTGCGCCCGGGGCGCTACCGCATCGACATCGTTCTGAAGGACGTCCACGGAGACCGCAAGGGCACGTGGAGCAAGGGTATCTACGTTCCCGAGTACTCGGAAGACAAGCTGGCTTCTTCTACCCTGATTTTGGCCGACCTGATGGAGCGGGTGAGCGCCAAGAGCGTGGGCGCCGGTAACTTCGTGATTGGAAACACGAAAGTCAGGCCGAGAGTAGATGCCGCGGACGGAAAACCGGCGGCTTTCAAGAAAGATCAGAAGCTGAATATCTGGATGCAGGTCTACAATCTGTCCGTCGATGAGCAGACCAAGAAGCCGTCGGCCAACATCGAATATGAAGTAGTGAATGCCCAGACGAACAAGTCCGTGTTCAAGATGGCCGAGACGACGGACCAACTGGGCAATGTGGGTGAACAGGTAACGCTAGAGAAGACGGTGGCCCTGAACAATCTCGACCCCGGACTTTATCGCCTGGTCGTAAAGATCAACGATAACGTCTCCAAGCAGACCATCAACCCGTCTGCGAGGTTCCAGGTCGAGTAGTCGTGTCGAGAGTGGTCTCGTCACGCATCGGTTGCAAAGGGGGTTATGGATGACCCGTAAGCTCGGATGGATTGTGTTGACGCTCTGTGTGAGTCTTAGTGCGTCGGCAGCCGTGAACCCGAGCAGCATCTCGGGGTGTGTCCGGAACTCCAGCGGCGTCCCACAGATGGGCGCTGCCGTTGAGATCCTCGCGTCGGCCGCGGCACAGGGCCTGGTGGTGTATACCGACGCCAAGGGCAATTACACGGCGAGTGGCCTGCTGCCGGGCACGTACACGGTTCGCGTGTCCGCGCCGTCGTTCCTGCCTTCCGTGCGGGAGCGCATCGGCCTCTCGTCGGGCGCCACGCTCGTAATCAATGTCACGCTCAACACTCTTTTCGAGGCGATCCAACTCGTCCCGAAAGGGCCGAACACGGCCGAAGACCAGGATGACTGGCGCTGGACGCTGCGTTCGGTGGCGAATCGCCCGATTCTGCGGCTGGCCGACGACGGCCTGGTGGTAGTGCGCCGGAGCGACGAGGCGAAAGACGGCGTGCTGAAGGCTAAAGTCGCGTTCCTGGCGGGTTCGGACGGCGAAGCATTCAGCGGGTCGGATATGTCCACCCTGGTGCAGTGGGAGCAGTCGGTGTTTTCGACCGGCAAGCTGGGGTTCAACGGGAACCTTGGCTACGGCGCGGGCACGCCGATGAACTTCCGCGCGACGTACACGCATGAGATGCCCAACGGTTCGCGTCCCGAGATCGCGCTGACGGTGAAGCGGTTTGCGACGCCGGAAGTCGCGGCGCGGCACGCGGCGTTGCAGGCGCTTGCGTTGTCCATGGCGGACTCGACGGCGATCGGGAACCTCGAACTGCGTTACGGCGGCGAGATGCAGACCATTCAGTTTGCCGGACGCTCGACGGCGTTCCGCCCGTTCGGCAGCGCGGATTACCACGTAAGCTCGGACACGGTCGTCGGGTACCGGTACAGCAGCTCGGTGCCAAACATGCGGCAGGAGAAAGGGTTCGATACGGCTCCGGCAGACCTGAGCGAGAGCGGCCCGCGCGTGTCGCTGGTTGGCGGCAGTCCCGCGCTGGAACGCGCTGCTCACCACG
Source organism: Clostridia bacterium (assembly GCA_035627675.1). Classification (GTDB taxonomy): domain Bacteria; phylum Acidobacteriota; class Terriglobia; order Terriglobales; family Acidobacteriaceae; genus DASPLH01. Next base: position 37,055 of record DASPLH010000061.1, on the reverse strand, counting down.
AGGTCTCGGTTTCGCACCGCCGCGGCAAGAACAGCGTGCAGCTGGCAGCGTACCGGGATACGGTTCGCAATGTTGCGCTGACCGGTGTCGGACGGGATGTCGATGAGGACGGCGCTGTGCCGGACATCTACTCCGGGTCGTTCCTCTACAACGGTGGGGACTTCTCGACCGCTGGCTTCCGCGCCGTTTACGAGCGCCAACTGATGGAGGGAACCACCGCGACGGTGGACTACTCGTACGGTGGCGTACTCACGGCTCCGGAGTTCGCGATGGCACTGCCGGATGTGCGCGCGAACTTGAAAACCTCGAACCGCCACTCCGTTGCGACGAAGCTGAAGACAACGATCAAGCCGTCCAGGACGCGGGTGATCGCCTCCTATCGCTGGACCGATGCCGAGGCGCTGACGCCGGTGGACATGTTCAACGCTTCGGCAGGACAGACGGACCCGTACCTGAACCTGTTCGTGAAGCAGCCGCTGCCCGACCGCAAGTTCATCCCGAACGGCCTGGAAGCGCTGGTGGATATCCGCAACCTGCTGGCCGAGGGCTACCGCCCGGTGGTGAGCCAGGATGGACAGGCGATCTACCTGGTGCAGGCGGCGCGCAGCGTGCGCGGCGGCTTGAGCTATACCTTCTGAGAAATCCAGTTGTGTAAGGCGTCCCGGCGGCGATCGCCGGGCTTTTTGTTTTTAGGAAGGTTGCGAAGGTGGCCCACATTTGCTCGGAAAGCTAGCTCATGTGGGTTAAGAACCAACCGGAAGGTCCTTCGCCTGGGAGGCGCATTTGCGGCTTTGCCGCATGATGTCGCGCCTCCTCGCTCAGGATGACGGATGAGGGATCAGTACTGGGCCTGGAAGTCGCAGGATTCGCGACATTCTAGGCAGTAGTACTGCCCGTCCTGGCAGAGGCGGACCTGGTGTTCGCCCTGGCAGAGCGCGCAGTAGCGGTCGCACTTGCATCGGTTTTCGACCTGCTCGCAGACGTAGCAGCGGAACGGTTCGGCCATGTGCGGAATGTATCGCGGCAGGGTGCCGGTTGCAAAGTTACCCTCGTGCGTCAGCGGTTTGGGACCGAAATGCCGCAGGGTGGACGGGGCTGAAGAACCTGGGGATCGTCCCACATAAGCACCGCCCGCCGCACCGCAAGCGTGGGGCGAACCGGCCTGCATGAAAGCCGCGTGACGTGCCGTTGACCCTTCATTTTGTGCGTGTTAACGTACAAGGTTCCGTCATCCTTCATATCGCAGACCGTTTGGTCTTCCGCAAAAGGAAACGCCATTGTCTCCCACTCCTGAAGTCGTTGCCGTGCGTAAGACAGCCCTGAACGCCGTTCATCGCCAGTTGGGCGCCAAGATGGTTGATTTCAACGGCTGGGACATGCCGGTCGAATATCCCAAAGCCGGCGGCCTGGTCGCGGAGCATATGGCCGTGCGCAACAGCGTCGGCATCTTCGACGTGAGCCACATGGGCGACATCCGCGTGCATGGGCCCCAGGCTCTCGCGGCCGTACAGCATATGACGATGAACGACGCGTCGAAGCTCGCGATCGGACAGGCGCAATATTCCGCGCTGCTGTATCCGCAGGGGACGTTCGTCGATGACGTGATCGTGCACCGGCTGGGCGAGGACGACTATCTGCTGGTGATCAACGCCGGCACTCGCGAGAAGGACGTCAACTGGGTAACCGGCGCGGCCAAGGACTTCGACTGCAAGGTGGAAGACCTGAGCGACAACTACACGCAGATTGCGATCCAGGGGCCGAACGGATGGAAGGTTCTGCAAAAGCTCACGGATGCCGATCTGACGCGGGTGAAGTTCTACTGGTTCACGCACGGAACGGTCTGCGGTTTGCCGAACACGCTGATCGCGCGTACGGGCTACACGGCGGAGGACGGCTTCGAGATTTACGTCCCAACCGATGAGGCGACGAGCGCGCGCGTGTGGAACGAGATCATGGAAGCCGGCAAGGAGTTTGGGATCGTTCCCTGCGGGCTGGGTTCTCGCAACACGCTGAGGCTGGAAGGCGCCCTGTCACTCTACGGACACGAAATCTCGGACACGATCACGGTTTGGGAGGCGCGTCTCGACCGCTTTATCAAGATGGAGAAGGGCGGCTTCACGGGCCGCGACGCGCTTGCGAAGCAGAAGGAACAGGGGCTCAAGCGCGTGCTGGTGGGACTGGAGAATGTCGAGCGCGGCATCCCGCGCGACGGTTACAAGGTGTTCGACCTCGGGGGCAGGGAGATCGGGTACGTGACGAGCGGTTCGCCCGCGCCGTTCCTGAAGAAGAACATCGCGCTGGCATATGTTCCGTTGGAACTGTCTGCCGTGGACACCGAGGTCGCGGTGGAGATCCGAGGGCAGCAGGTGAAGTGCAAGGTTGTACCGACGCCGTTCTACAAGCGTCCGAAGAAGGCGTAGGTTCCGGGCACGGCTGCGGCCGTGCCGTTTCGCTGGTGTCACCGGATCCGTGGATCCGGACTTCAATCCGAACTTCAGCACTGATAGGGAGAGCAAGCATGGCGTTCCCCGCCGATTTCAAGTACACGAAAGAACACGAGTGGATCAAGATCGAGGGCAACACCGGCACGATCGGGATCACCGATTACGCGCAGCAGTCGCTGGGTGACATCGTCTTTGTCGAACTGCCGAAGGTTGGGTCGGACCTCACGTCCGGCAAGAGCTTCGGGACGGTGGAGTCGGTGAAGGCCGTGAGCGACCTGTACGCTCCCGTCAGCGGCACCGTGATCGAAGTGAACCAGGAGCTGGCAACGGCTCCCGAGAAGGTGAACTCCGACGCGCATGGCGCCTGGATGGTGAAAGTTACGCTGAAGGATCCGAACGAGGCGAACGGCCTGCTGTCGGTCGCCGATTACGAAAAGTTCGTCGCGGAAGAACACTAAATAGCGACTCATCGGTTCAGCGTGCCACCGATCCATCGCCCTGAACCGGCCGCAAGTTCGGTAAGCCCAGCCATTTCACACTCAATTTTCGGGGCGATCGGATCGGCAGATGACCCGGTCGCCCGGTGATTCGATCTCGATCAATGCGCTATCTTCCAAAATCTCCCGCAGACCGCGAACAGATGCTGCAAGAAGTCGGCGTCCGTTCGATGGACGAGCTGTTTTCACATATTCCTCCGGAATACCGGCTGAAGCGCGATCTCGCGGTGCCGCGGCAGATGTCGGAGAACGAGATACTCGACTGGTTCCGAGCGCGCTCCGGTGAGAACGCGGCCGGCTACGGCATCATGCTCGGCGCCGGCGCTTACAACCACTACCGCCCGGTGGTGATCGACTCGATGATCTCGCGCGGCGAGTGGTTCACGGCCTACACGCCGTACCAGGCGGAGATCGCGCAGGGGACGCTGCAGTCCATCTTCGAGTTCCAGACGATGATCTGCGAGCTGACGGGCATGGAAGTGGCGAACGCTTCGATGTACGACGGCTCTACCGGCGCAGCCGAAGCCGTGATGATGGCGATGCGGTTGACTGGCCGAACCACGGCCGTGCTGGCGCGAAGCGTTCACCCCGAGTACCGCGAGGTGGTCCGTACGTACGCGCGCTACCAGGGGCTGCCGCTGACGGAAGCCGGATTCGGAGACAACGGGCGCGTGGACATGAAGGCGCTCGAGGCAGAGGTGACGGACGAGACGGCCTGCGTGCTGATCCAGTCGCCGAATTTCTTCGGAACGATCGAAGACGTGGCGGCCGTTGCCGAACTTGCGCACAGCAAGGGCGCGCTGCTGGTGGTGAGCATTGCCGAGGCGCTGTCGCTGGGCATCGTGAGGCCTCCGGCGGAGGCCGACATCGTCTCGCTGGAAGCACAGTCGTTTGGAATCCCGCTGAGCTACGGCGGTCCGTACGCGGGCGTGCTGGCGACGAAAGAGAAGTTCGTGCGCCAGATTCCCGGACGCCTGGTTGGCGAGACCAGGGACAAGAATGGCACTCGTGGATATGTGCTGACGCTCTCGACGCGCGAGCAGCACATACGCCGCGAGAAGGCGACCTCGAACATCTGCACCAACCAGGCGCTGATCGCGCTGATGGCCAACATCTTCATGACGACCTACGGGCGCGAGGGTCTGCGCGACCTTGCCAGGCAGAACCTGGCGAAGGCCGCTTATGCTCGGCGGCAGTTCGGGACCCGGGCGAAGGTGCTGTTCGACGGCGCGCCGAGGTTCAACGAGTTCGTGATCCAGACGAAGGACGACCCGAAAACGGTGGAGCAGCGCTTGGAGTTCCGCAAGATCATCGGCGGCTTCGGGCTGAAGAAGTTCTATCCGGAGCTGGGCAACGCAGCGGTGTGGTGCTGCACGGAGATGAACTCCAAGCAGCAGATCGATGCCGTCACGGAGGTGCTGTAATGGCCAACCACAAGTTCCGCAAGGTCAGCACGCACCCCAACCAGAACGAGGGCCTGATCTTCGAGAAGTCCTCGGCAGGGAAGAAAGGTTACCGGCTTTCGGAGCTCGACGTTCCCGAGGTAAACGAGCGCGAGTTGCTGGGCGACCTTGCTCGGGAGGACCTGGGCAATATGCCCGAGGTGAGCGAGATCGAGGTCGTGCGGCACTTCACGCGCATGTCCACCTGGAACTATGCCGTCGATTACGGCATGTATCCGCTGGGCTCGTGCACGATGAAGTACAACCCGCGCATCAACGAAGTGGTATCGCGACTGGATGGACTCGCGAGCGCGCACCCCTATCAGCCGGAAGCGATCTCGCAGGGCGCGCTGCGCGTGATGAAAGTGCTCAGCGACGCGCTGATCGAAATCTGCGGCATGGATGCGATCACGCTCCAGCCGGCGGCGGGCGCGCATGGCGAGCTGACGGGCATCCTGCTGATGAGGGCGTACCTCGAGAAGCAGGGCAATCCGCGCAAGAAGATCCTGATCCCGGACTCTGCGCACGGAACGAACCCGGCAACGGCGGCCATGGTCGGCTACGACGTCGAGAACCTGAAGTCGAACGCCGCAGGCATGGTGGAGCTGTCAGCGCTGGAAGCGCAGATGAACGAAGATGTAGCCGGCCTGATGCTGACGAATCCGAACACGCTCGGCGTGTTCGACGAGCAGATCGGGAAGATCGCCGAACTGCTGCATGCGAAGGGTGGCCTGCTGTACATGGACGGCGCGAACATGAACGCGCTGGTCGGCAAGGTGCGTCCCGGAGACTTCGGGGTGGACGTGATGCACCTGAACCTGCACAAGACCTTCTCTACGCCGCACGGCGGAGGCGGTCCGGGTTCGGGTCCGGTGGCCTGCAAGAAAATTCTGGAGCCCTTCCTGCCGGTGCCGGTGATCCAGGAGACAAAGGACGGCAAGCTGTACCTGCAATATGACCGTCCCGAGTCGGTGGGGCGCGTGAGGATGTTCTTCGGCAACTTCGGGATGCACGTGCGGGCGCTGGCCTACATCATGGCCAACGGTCCGGACGGTTTGCGGCAGACGACGGAAGACGCCGTGCTCAACGCGAACTATATCCGCAAAAAGCTGGAAGGCGTTTACGACCTGCCATATTCGACTCCCTCGATGCACGAGGTCGTGTTCAGCGACCGACTGCAAACCAAGAACGGAATCAAGACGGGAGACATCGCGAAGCGGCTGATCGACTACGGCTTCCATCCCTACACGGTGTCGTTCCCGCTGATCGTGCACGGCGCGCTGATGATCGAGCCGACGGAGAGCGAGTCGAAGGAAGAGCTCGACCAGTTCATCGAGGCGATGAAGTCGGTGGCCGAAGAGGCGGAGAAGGAGCCGGAGATCGTGCTGGGGGCTCCGCATACGACGCGCTTGTCAAGGCTGGACGAAGTGAGCGCGGCCCGGAAGCCCATCCTGCGCTGGAAGCCGCAGGCGAAGACGGCCGCGGAGTAGGGAAGCTGGTTTAAATGGACGGGGCGGAGATTCCGCCCCGTTTTGTTTTTGAGATCGGAACATCGAAAAACGTAAATCGGAGAAACGGAAACAGCGCGCTGGGCACGTTGATTCTTAGTTTTTCCGATTCCACTTTCTCCGATTTTCGGATCGTTCTACTTCGCCGCCGTGACCGTCACCGACTGGCGGGTGTCTTCCCAGTCGAGGTTGAGTTGTGTGGTCGAACCCTTCTCGGGCTCGAAGGAGATGGTGAACTGCTCGGCCGGCTCGGGTAGCGCCTCTTTCTGCATGTCGATGCGGGCGAGGTCCTGGTCCTGCTTGTAGTCCGTGCCCCACTGGCCTGTCTGCTTGTTGACGATCAGCTTCCAGGTGCCTTCGGAGGGCAGCGTGAACAGCGTGTACGCGCCGGCGGGAACCTGGGTGCCGTTGATGTCGAGTGCGACGTCGGTCTTGAGGGTTGTGGCTTCGTTTGCGCCGGTGCGCCAGACCTGGTTGAAAGGCACGAGTCCGCCGTAGATTTTGCGGCCGCGCATGGATGGGCGATGGTAGGTGATCTGCACCTTCTTGCCGTCCTGGAAGGTGAACTCGGCCGTGCCGGGAGGGCTCTGCCGCTGCTTCTGCTGCGCGACGGCGAACATGCAGGCGAGTACGACGAAACTTGCTAACGCGATCTTTCGTTTCATTTCATCCTCACACACCAAAGTGGAAGCATTGTAACTAATCGGACGGGCGGCGGGCTGTTCCGGTAGCAGGGTTTCGCAGATGGGACTAGCTGAGGTATTCGCGGATGTATTCGTCGCGAGAGTTGATGAGGTCGGCGGCGGAGCCTTCGAATATCTTGCGGGAGTCCCGGAGCACGATGAAGCTCGTGTTGGGATTGTGGTGGGAGCCTGGCGAAAGCGGGACCATGCGGTTCTGGTCACGGTCAAAGTGGTGGGTGGCCATGACGAACGCGTCCTTCAGGCGGTGCGACACGAGCAGCGCGCTGGTGCCGTACACGTCGCGCTGCTTGACGATCAGCTCGACGATGGTCGTGGATGTGACCGGATCGAGTCCCCCTGTGGGCGAATCGTAAAGCAGGATCTCGGGATTGGTGATGATGGCGCGCGCGATCGCCACGCGGCGCCGCATGCCGCCGGAGAGTTCGGCGGGGAACATATCGATCGTGTGTTCCAGCTCCACGAAACGCAGCGCCTCGAGCACGCGGGCGCGAATGTCTTCCTCCGGAAGGTGCTCCTCGTAGAGGCGGTAGCCGACATTGGCTTCGACCGTGAGCGAATCGAACAGCGCGCTTTCCTGGAACACCATGCCGAGCTTGCGGCGCAGGTCGAAGAGTTCCTCCTCCTTCATGGCCGTCACTTCGTAGCCGAGCACGTAGATCCGGCCGGAGTCGGGGCGGATGAGCCCCATCGTGAGCTTGAGGATGACCGTCTTGCCTGCTCCGGCGACGCCGAACAGTGCCTTGGTTTCTCCGCGCTGGAGCGTGAACGAGACGTCCTCGAGCACCTGGCGGTCGTCGAACGCAATGCTGACGTTTTCAAACACGACGGCCTTCTGCTGCGCCGAAAAGCCGGGAGTGAGGAGTTCGCCCGTCATCGTTACCGCATCGGAAAGATGGCCATGAGGAAGCGCGTCAGGAAAAAGTTCACGACGAGGATGAGAACGCTGGCGGCAACGACGGCCTGCGTGGTGGCGCGTCCGACACCCTGCGTGCCTCCGCGCGCGCTGAGGCCGTAGTAGCAGCCCACGCTGGCGACGATGAAGCCGAAGAAGACGGGCTTCAGCAGTCCCATAAATACATCTTCGAATGCCAATGCCTGCCAGGCGGTAGTCCAGTACTGGTTGAAGTCCAGCCGCAGCATGAGCGTGGCAATCATCGATCCGCCGGCGAGCCCTACCAGGTCGGAGATGATGGTGAGGAAGAACAGCATCACCATGGTGGAGATGACGCGCGGCGTCACGAGCTTCTTCGATGGATCGGTGCCGAGCGCGCGCATGGCGTCGATCTGCTCGGTAACCTGCATGGAACCGAGTTCGCTGGCCATGCCGCTGGCGTTGCGGCCGGCGACCATGAGCCCGGTGAGCACGGGGCCGAGTTCGCGGACCATGGACATGGAGACGAGCTGCCCGGTGAAGGACAATGCGCCGAAGCGCGCGAGCGAATTTGCGCTCTGGAGCGCGAGGACGGCCCCGGTGAAAAATCCAGTGAGTACGACGATGGGAAGCGAGCCCACGCCGATGCTGTCCGCCTGATGCAGCATGTCCGCCATATAACGAGGCTGGCGGAAGAGATTCGACACGGAACGCCAGGAGAGGATCGAGTAATCCTGCACGGCCACGACGTTGCGCTTGACGAGCTCAGTTGGCGAGAAGATGGGCATCGGTCGCGAAGAAGAAATATAGCAGTTCGAGGGAGACAGGGGCCAGCAGGAGGCGAGGTTTCGGAGGAGTCGGACGAGTTGGGATGGTGCGCGGGCGGGGACGCCCGCGCCACACGCGAGGAGTTGGGACTTGGTACGCGGGCGGGGACGCCCACGCCACACGGGACGCCCACGCCACACGGGACGCCCACGCCACACGAGGCCTCGCGCCTCACATGGGCTTCGGGATTCCCACTTTGCGAAGTTTCAGGGATCGGGAGCTGGCAGCTAGTCGCTGGAAGCTGGCAGCTGAACGTCAGACCTGTTACAAATGCAGGTTCATCTCACCCCAAGGAGATTTCTCGGACCCAATGGAGCGCAGAATTCGGCTGTTCGCGCTGTTTGCTGTCCTTCTGGTTGCATCGTCCTCGCTGGCGCAGGTTGCGCCTCCACATGATCTCGACGCGTACGTGCAGCGGGTGATGAAGGAGTTCGAGGTGCCCGGGCTGGCGCTGGCGATCGTGAAAGACGGCAAGGTCGTCGTAGCGAAAGGGTACGGCGTTCGAAAGCTGGGTGAACCGGCGCCGGTCGATGAGAACACGTTGTTCGGGATCGCTTCGAACACGAAGGCCTTTACGGCGGCTTCGCTGGCGCTGCTGGTGGACGAGGGGAAAGTTTCGTGGGACGACCAGGTGATCAAGCACCTGCCGGAGTTCCGCGTAGCCGATCCCTACGTCACGAACGAACTTATGGTGCGTGACCTGCTCTCGCACAGAACGGGGTTGGGACTGGGACAGGGCGACCTGATGTTTTGGCCGGATACGAAGTTCACGCGGCAGCAGGTCTTGTCGGGCTCACAATATCTGAAGCCGGTGTCGAGCCTGCGCAGCAAGTACGCGTACAACAACCTGACGTTCATCGTTGCGGCCGAGCTGGCGGCGAAGGTTTCCGGGCAGAAGTGGGATGAGTTGATGCGGCAGCGGATCTTCGTTCCGCTTGGGATGAACTCGACCGTGATCTCCAGCGCCTCGTTCAAGCCGGGTGCAAACTTCGCCACGCCGCACTCACGCGGGTGGAGGCTGGAGGGACAGTTGCGTCCCATCGGGCTGACGCTCGACGACACCTGGGCGGGAGCCGCGGGAATCAAGTCGAACGCGGTGGACCTGGCGAAGTGGGTGGTTGTGCAATTGAACGAAGGCAAACTGGCTGACGGCAAACAGCTCTTCTCGGAGAAGGCGCACCGGGCGATGTGGTCGATGCAAGTGCCGATCAACATCAGCAAGCCGAAAGTGCCGGAATTGGCGGCGGCAACGCCGCAGTTCGCGGGTTACGCGCTCGGGTGGTCGCTGCGCGATTACAAGGGCCACAAGGTGGTCTCGCACGGCGGCGCGCTGACCGGAATGCTCTCGACCGTGCAGATGATGCCGGACCAGAACCTCGGCATTGTGGTGCTGACCAACCAGGAAGAGGGCGGCGCGTTCCTCTCGGTGGTGTACCGCATCATGGATCACTATCTAGGGCAGCCGCCGACCGACTGGATCGCAGCCTACAAGGCCGACCGCGAGAAAACGCTCGCCAAAGCCAATGACGAGGAGAGGAAGGCGGTCGCGAAACGCGTGAAGGACTCGCGTCCGTCGCTTCCGGTGGCGCGCTACGCGGGGACGCTCCACGACGACTGGTACGGCGACGCCATCATCGAGCAGCAGAGCGGAAAGCTGGTGCTGCGGATGGCAGCGACGCCGAGCATGGTTGCCGACCTGGAGCACTGGCAGTACGACACGTTTAAGGCCGTCTTCCGCGACAACACCATCCCCGATGCCTTCGTGACGTTTTGGATCAACGCGGACGGCAAGGTGGACCAGATGAAAATGATCGCGGTGAACGACATCGCCGACTTCAGCTTCGACTACCAGGATTTGCTGTTCAAGCCGAGGGAAGAGAAGAAGCAATAAGCGTCGGAGGTGCGGAGGATTGGCCGGGAGGTCCTTCGACTCGGAGGCGCGTCCGCGGCTGCGCCGCGTTCTGCTGCGCCTCCTCGCTCAGGATGACAGGAAGGAAGGTTGCGGGGGTTTCCGGAGGTTTCGAAGGTTGTGGACGTTTCGTCGCGGGCGGGACGCCCGCGCCACACACCACACCCCACGCGCGATAGAACGGCAGATCCTTCGCTTCGCTCGGGGACGAAGGACCAAAGCTCCAAAGACAGAAGCTCCGCTTTCGCGGAGCTTTTTGTTTCATTCCCGAACGAGTCAATTGTCTCTGGCGCTGCGCTTCTTGATCTCGATATTCAGGCGCTTGATCTTCTGGTTCAGCGTTGAGAGCGGGATGCGGAAGCGTTCTGCGGTGTCCGTCTGGTTCCAGGCGCAACGCTCGAGCATGTCGATGATGATGCGGCGCTCGCAGTCCTCGATGATGTCGAACAGTGAAGCGTCCGGCTTCGAGGCGACGACGGGCAGGGACGTGCTGCGTCCCGTGACGTAGTCGGGCAGCAGGTCGATCGTAACGTTCGGGCCGGAGCTGAGCACGACTGCGCGCTCCATCACGTTCTCCAACTCGCGCACGTTGCCGGGCCAGGCGTAGTCCATCAGCGGACGCAGGGCTTCGGGAGTCATCGTGCGCAGCGGCTTCTCGTTCTCGTCGCAGAACTTCTTAAGGAAGAAGTTGACGAGCAGCGGAATATCTTCCTTGCGGCTGCGCAGCGGCGGAAGTTCGATGGTGATGACGTTGAGGCGGTAGAAGAGGTCTTCGCGGAAGCGTCCCTCTTTGACGGCCTGGCGCAGGTCGATGTTGGTGGCGGCGATGACGCGCACGTCCGACTGAATCTCCTGCACGCCGCCGAGGTGCATGAACCTCTTGTCCTGTAGCACGCGCAGGATCTTCGCCTGGGTTTCCATGGACATGTTGCCGATTTCGTCGAGGAAGATCGTGCCCCGGTCCGCGACTTCGAAGAGGCCTTTCTTGCTGCTTACGGCGCTGGTGAACGCTCCCTTGACGTGTCCGAAGAGCGTGGATTCCAGGAGGTCGGCGGGCATCGAACCGGTGTTGACCGGGACGAAGGCCCGGTCCTTGCGCGGCGAGTTCATGTGGATCGCCTTGGCGATCAGTTCCTTGCCGGTGCCGCTTTCGCCCTGCAATAGGACGGTAGAGCGCGAAGGGGCGACCTGCGACACGAGGTCGAAGATGCGCAGCATCGGTTCGCTCTTGCCGACGATGCTCTCGAAGTTGTAGCGCTGCTTCAGGGCGCGCTTGAGCTGAATGTTCTCTTCTTCGGCGCGGTGACGCGTGACGGCCGCACGCACGTCGGCCAGCAGTTTCTCGTTATCCCAGGGCTTCTGGATGAAATTCGTCGCGCCGCTCTGCATGGCGCGCACGGCGTTCTCGACCGTGCCGTAGGCGGTGATCATGATGACCGACATGCCGGGGTCGCGCTCGCGGATGTCTTTGAGGATTTCGAGACCGTTACGATCGGGCAGGGCGAAGTCCAGCAGCACGAGATCGAAAGGACGCGCTTCCATGCGGGCAAGTCCCTGCTCACCGTCCTCGGCGGTCGTGACGTCGTAGCCGTCCAGCTCGAGAAGGGTCTGGAGCGACTCGCGGATTGCGGCCTCATCGTCGATGATGAGCACCGAGCCGTTAGCATGCGGCTGCCTGCTGCTGACGGGATGTCGAGAAACGGCGACCTCAGACATGGACTGCCTTTCTTGTCATCGGGAATTCCAGGTAGAACCTGGTGCCCTGGCCCTGATTGCTCTCCACGCGAATCTTGCCGGCGTGTTCCTGGATGATGCCGTACGTCACGGAGAGTCCGAGGCCCGTGCCGCCCTGGGTGCCTCCACCCTGCATGGGGCGTTTCTTGGTCGTGAAAAACGGGTCGTAGATGCGGTTGATGTGCTCGGGCGCAATGCCGGAGCCGGTGTCGCAAACGAGCACCTGCACGCCGTAGCCGTTGGTGGTCTTCACCGTCAGCGTGCCGCCCTGGGGCATGGCGTCTTTGGCGTTCAGGAAGAGGTTGAGGAACACCTGCTGGAGCTTGCCGGGGTTGCCGTGGATGAGCGGCAGGTCCGTCGCGAGGTCGCCCTCGACCTTGATGCGCGCGGTCTTGAACTGGTGTTCGAGAAGCGCGAGCGTCTCGTGAATGATCTTGTTCAGATCGACCGATGTGAATTCGGTGCCGCTGGTCCGGGAGAAGTTCAACAGGTTGTTGACGATCTCCGAGGCGCGGAAGGTCTGCTTGGTGATCTTGTCGAGCAGAGACGAGCGGCGCTCGTCGCCCTGCAATTGCTTGGCGAGCATCTGCGCGTACGACGAGATGACGGCCAGCGGCGTGTTGACCTCGTGGGCGACGCCGGCGGCGAGCAGGCCGATGGACGACAGCTTGTCGGATTGCGTGAGCTGGTTTTCCAGTTCGATGCGCTCGGTGATGTCGTCCACGATGATGAGGCGTCCGACCACGCTCATGTCCCTGGCCACCAGCGGAGCGATAGCGATGTTGGCGATGCGCGTGTCGCCCACGGTGGTGCTGAGGCGGAACTTGTAGAAGTTGTGCAGGCCCGAGGTTTCGCGGACCCGGAAGAACTCTTCGCAGAACGCCTGCGGCATGATTTCCGTCAGTGGACGCCCGATGGCCTCGGAGCGGGGCAGGGCGTACATGACCTCCATCTGCGAGTTCCAGGCCTCGATCTGGTCCTTCAGGTCGACGGCGAAAACTCCGACGTTGATGGATTCGACGATGTTCTCGTTGAATTCCTTGAGCTGCTCGTACTGCTGGACCTTTTGCTCGAGCGACGCGTACAGGCGCGCGTTCTGCAAGGCGATTCCGATATACCCGGCGAGCGTTTCGAGCAGTTCTACGTCTTCGCTGGAGAGGAAGTCGCCCTCGGAGGTCTTTCCGAGTCCCAGCACGGCGATGGTGCGGTTCATCACCATGCAGGGGATGTAGTAGTTGAGGTCGAGACGGCGGATGGTTTCCTGCGCGCTCGGCGTTTCGCGCACGGCCTGGTGCGTGTTGTCGAAGAACAGGTGTCCGGCGGCGAACTCGGGACGGCCGTCGGCCAAAAAGCTGAGGTCGAGACTCTGCGTCTGCGCGATGCCGTAGCTCTTGGCGAGCGTGAACGCTTCCTGGGTATCGCTGCGCAGAAGCACGGCGACGCGATCGACCAGCAGGGTGCGCGAGAGGCGCTCGACGATCGCCGACAGCATCTTGTCGATGTCGGTCTCGCTGTTCAGGTCGCGCCCGAACTCGATCAGCGTCTTACGGTAGTCGTAGCGCTTGCGGTAGAAGAACTTGTCGAGGCGGTCCTGGATCCAGTTCTTTACCGGTTCGAAGAGGATTGCCGTAACGACAATGGCGGCGATGAGGCCCATGGGGCCGGCGCTCGGGAACTGCTTGTGGAAGACCTCCGCGGCAGCGCCGATGATGGCGAAGTATCCGCTGGCGATCGCGGCGGCGGCGATCGTATAGGCCATGCCGCGCTTGAAGATCAGGTCCACGTCCATCAGGCGATAGCGGAAGATGGCGTACCCGAACGTGAGCGGCAGGAACACGAGCGAGAGCACGCTGACCTTCATCGCCAGGGTCGGCACGCTGCCGTGCAGGTACGGGATCACATAGAACAGCGTGAAGGGCGCGACGGCCAACAGCGTGCCGCGAGTGACCCACTTCATCTGCTGGCGGAGCAGCGGAGTCCTGGCCCAACGATAGCTGTGCCACAGGACGACCGTGGCGATAACGAAGAAGCTGGCCAGGTACGACATCTGCACGCGATCGAGGTTCCAGCGCAACAGTTCGCTGGGGACGCTCATGTTCAGCAGCATGGCGTGAGCGGCGATCAGAAGCGCGGCAGGCGCGTAGACGGCAGGGATGGCCCAGCGATATGTCTTGACGAAGGGCTTCACCTCGGGGAAGGTGAGCGCGAAGTGCAGGAACATCGCGGGCTGAAGCATCCAGGCGACGACGTTGGACCAATAGATGATCCAGTCGAACTGGTTCAGCTTCCCCGTGTACTTGAAGCTGTAGAAGATGAACGAAACAAGGCAGAAGAGGAAGAAGTGCGTGGATTTCGGAGCGGTCCAGCGGCGGAGCAGAACGTACAGGCCGATCCCCAGGTAGATCAGCGCGATGGCGCGAAGGCCGATGTTCATCGACCGGTCCACCGGCTGCAGGATGATCGGAACTTCCACCGGGACCGAGTTGCGCACCAGCGAATACGTGGCCTTGGACCAAACGCCGGTGCGATACATCAAACGCATCACACTGGCCGTGTTGGTGACTTCGGCTCCATCGATGGCCTTGAGAATGTCTCCGGGCTTGATGCCGGCCTTCTCGCCGGGGCCGTCGAGGTCTACACGCTGCGCTTGAACATGCCCATTGCTCTCGACCCACCAGACGCCGTCGTAGGGCGAACTGAACTCGCGTTCCTTGTCGTAGTTGATAACGGCGAAGACGACGGAGGCCGCTGTCAGCAGAGCCAACAGGATGGCGAAAAATCGGATCTGGAAGTCCTTCGTCATCGGTCCGGGCTGCGGAGATCTGGCCGGCGGACCGGAGGACACACCAGTCGCCGCAGACTCTCTGTGCACGTCGGTTGCCAGTGTTCCATTCGCCATAGCGAGGCTAAGTTCCAGCGCCAGAATAGATTACGAGATTATAGCTCGGGCGCTACTTTTAACTTACGGTTTTATGTACATTCGATGTGAAATTGTGGATTGCAGGATGCAGGTTTTTGCTACCCCAAGTACACATAACGGGAGCGTGAGCCAGTGTTCCGCAACCGTCGCCGGGCGGGGCAAGCCTTCGGGTGTCCGCGGCGGGCGGTAGACTGGTACTTCGAAAAAAGGGGGAGTCCGAGAGGACTCCCCGCACAGAAGCGACAGAGGCGATATCGGAAGGTGAGATTCGACCTCGGGCGCGGCGGTTGCACCTGGCGGTCGAAAGTTGCGGAGCGATGAGCCGAAACCGGAAAAACTTCAGTCCTTACGTAGCGGGCCGGGAGTGCTGGGCGGAGATTGACGGCTACCGTATGCGGTATCTGCGCCTCGGACCGCCCAAGTCTGCCCGGCCGCCGCTGGTGCTGATCCACGGGTTCCTCGGCTATTCCTTCTCGTGGCGCTACAACTTGGACGCTCTGGCGCGCGACCGCGAGGTGTACGCCATCGACCTGCTCGGGGTCGGGTTTTCGGATCGGCCTCCGCGGGGAGCGTTGTCGTTTACGCTGCGCGACATTGCGGACCGGATGTTGCGATGGTTGGAGATGTCTGGGCTCAGCAAGATCGACCTTTTGGGGACTTCGCACGGCGGAGCGGTCGCGATGCGCATGGCTGCGCTGGACCGCGAACGCAACGGAGATCGCATTGGACGGCTCGTGCTTGTAGCGCCGGCAAACCCCTTCTCGCGAACCGGACGCAAGCGAATCTGGTTCTTCAACACGATGCTGGGCGCGTGGGTGCTGAAGGCGACCAGCGGCTTCCAGGGCGGAGTGCGCTCGTGGGCGCTGGGCCAGATGTATGCCGACCGGAAGAAGATCCAGGACGGAACGCGCGCCGGGTACAGAGCCGCGATGCAGGTGGAAGGCACTCTCGACTATGCGCTGGCCGTCGTGAAGACCTGGCGCGAGGACATGGAAGAGTTGCGCGAGGCGTTGCGCTTGATCGAACAGATGCCTGCCATGTTGCTGTGGGGAGACCGGGACCGCGCCGTTTCGCCCAGCAGTGTCGCGATGCTTGCGAAATCGTTCAGGAACGCGAAGCAGGTAGAGATGAAGGGAGTGGGGCACCTGCCGTACGAAGAGGCCCCCGAGGGTTTCAACCGCGAGATCCTCGAGTTCCTGGACGCTGCCGGGGAAGCGAAGGCCGCGGGCGAGTGACTTGCAAGCGTAATGAGAGGGCGTCGCGGAACGCTCGATACACCGGCGTGGAGCGAGACGCTGCGCCGGCGTTCCGGAAGAAAGATCGTGAAAGATAGACTGCGCCGCTGGGCGCTGCTGACGCTGGCCTGGATGTGCCTTACGGTGGCGGCGCTGAGCCTCGTCATTCCTTTCCTGCCGACGACGGTGCCGGTGATCGTCGGCCTGCTGATCCTCTCCACCGAGTATGCGTGGGCGCATCGAACCTTGGAGCGATGGAAGGTGCGCTGGCCGAAGTTCGCGGCCGTGGTAGACAAGGTGGAAGCGAAGACCGCACACTGGATAGGCAGGCGCACGACGGAGAGTCCCCAAGGTTGAAGCAGCGTATAAAGCGATGGTTGGTGCTGGCGGTCGGCTGGGCGTTCCTGTTGCTGGGGATCGCGGGATTGTTCCTGCCGATTCTGCAAGGGGTGTTGTTCATCCTGATCGGCCTGATGATTCTCTCGACCGAGTATGTGTGGGCGCACCGGGTGCTGCATCGCACGAAAGAGCGATTCCCCAGGTTGGCGCAGATGTTCGACCGCGCGGAAACTCGGGCACGGGAGTGGCTCCACAAGTTTGGACACCGCCGTCACAAAGCCGGGCCTAAACCGGCGCCGTGCGAGGAATACGCGCCCCCGCAATCCGAAAAATCATGATCCACGAAATCATTCCAGTCGGTCCGCTCCGGTGCAATTGTTCCGTGGTCGGAGACGAGCAGTCGCGCGAGGCGATGGTCATCGATCCGGGAGACGACATTGCATCCGTGATGGCCGTCGTCGAAAGGCATGCGCTGACGGTGAAGCAGATCGTCGTCACCCACGCGCATATCGACCACGTGGGCGGCGCGGCGAAGCTGAAGGCGATGACCGGGGCTCCGGTGCTGCTGAACCAGAACGACGAGGTACTGCTGAAGATGCTGGACGTGCAGGCGGCGTGGCTCGGGATGAAGACTCCGGGACAGGTCGAGATCGACCGCAGCATCGGAGGCGGAGACGCGGTTGCAGCCGGAGCGGTGAAGGCCGAGGTGATCCATACCCCGGGACATACGGAAGGATCGATATGTCTCTATTTCGAGCCGCAGAGGACGCTGGTCGCCGGCGATACGCTGTTCGCCGGATCGATCGGGCGCACGGACCTGCCCGGCGGCTCGTTCGACAAGATCATGTCTTCGTTGCACGGGAGCGTGCTGGCGCTGCCGGATGACGTCGTCGTCATCCCCGGCCACGGGCCGGCGACAACCATCGGGGAAGAGCGGGAGACCAACCCGTTCCTGCAAAAGTAGAGGGCGCGTGACTGCGAACCCCCGTAGGATCGGCCATGGGGCCCGATGAAAACCAGATCCTTCGCTTCGCTCAGGATGACAAAAGAGGAATGCGCTCAGGATGACAAGGGAAAGCAAAAGCCCCGCTCGGCGAGCGGGGCTTTGAACTGAATACTGACGGCTGCGCTATCTGTTCGGCGTCATCGGCTGCGGTTCCGGAGCGGGAGCCTGCTGTGCCGGAGCCTGTTGCGTCGGAGCCGACTTGGTGCCATCGAGCACCGAACCGGTGTTACCCGAGTTGCGGGTTGCCATGATGGCCAGCGCCAGGGACGTCACCATGAAGATCGCGGCTGCCCACGCAGTGGCCTTGGAGAGCGCGTTGGCGGCCGACCGTGGGCCGAACGCGGTCTGGCTGCCCATACCGCCAAACGCGGCGGCGATGTCAGCGCTCTTGCCGCTCTGCAGCAGCACGACCCCGATAAGGAACAGGCACACGATAACGTGGATGATGGTGATCAGAACGATGATCATTGTTGTCCTTTGCGGCGCCGTGCGCCGCTCTTACTTGCCTGCCGTACGTTGGGGGAACCAAAGGAGAGATGGTGCGGAAGGCGGGACTTGAACCCGCACGCCTTTCGGCGCCACCCCCTCAAGATGGTGTGTCTGCCAATTCCACCACTTCCGCATGTCCGTCACGCCGCGAGTGCGGCGGAGGGGTAAAAACTCCGGCTCCAAAGAACACGTAATGAGGCAAGGACAGTATATCAGAGCGGCAGCGTGAGGAAAGAGCGAGCCTGTGGAAAGAGGCTCTAGGCTGCCAGCTACTAGCTACCAGCTTCCAGCTTTGCTGGCGACTGGCAGCTAGCAGCCCGTAGCTCTCTACCACTTTACGATCTGGGCGAAGCTGTCCGGCTTCAGGCTGGCCCCGCCTACCAGGGCTCCGTCTATTTCCGGTTGCGACATGAGGGCGTTGGCGTTGTCGGGCTTGACGCTGCCGCCGTAGAGGATCCTGAGCTGCTGGGCGAACTCCCGGCCGAAGGACTTCTCGGCTTCGCCGCGGACCACGGAATGCGCGTTGGCCGCGATTTCAGGCGTTGCGGTTTTTCCGGTTCCGATCGCCCACACCGGCTCGTAGGCAACCACGAGTTTAGCGGCTTTGCGGGCGGAGATTCCGCGGAAGGCGCGCGCGCACTGGCGTCGCAGAACGTCTTCAGTGATGCCGGCTTCGCGTTCTTCGAGAACCTCGCCCACGCAGGCGATGACGCCGAGGCCGGCTTCGAGCGCGACCTCGGTGCGGCGGTTCACCGTGTCGTCGGTCTCGCCGAAATACTGGCGCCGCTCGGAGTGTCCGACGATGACGTACTCGCACCCGGCACCGAGCAGCATGGATGGGTTGACCTCACCGGTGAAAGCGCCGCTGTCCTTCTCCCAGAAGACGTTCTGCGCGCCTACCTTGATGTTCGTTCCGCGCGCGGAGTCGATCACGCTCGCAATGTCGATGTACGGAGGGCAAATGACGATTTCGTCGCGATCGTGTCCGTCGATCAGCGGCAGGAACGCCTGCATGAATTCGCGGGCTTCGGCGGGCGTCTTGTACATCTTCCAGTTGGCGGCGATGAGTTTCTTGCGCATGAGTTCCTTGAAAGAGCTGCTGAGGTCTGAGCTACTGAGCCAGACGAGGTACTGAGGTACTTAGGTGCTGAGGTGCTGATACGTCTCTGAACCCAGTGCCTTAGAACCTCAGTACCTCAGAAGCTCAGACTTATTTATTCGTGAGGGCTTCGACGCCGGGCAGCTTCTTGCCTTCGAGAAATTCGAGCGAAGCTCCGCCGCCGGTGGAGATGTGCGTGATGCGATCGGAGACGCCCGCTTTCTTAACGGCAGCGACACTGTCTCCGCCGCCGACGATGGACGCGGCGCCGGGATTATCCGCGACAGCCTCGGCAATCTTCGTGGTGCCCCTGGAGAACTGCTCGATTTCGAAGACACCCATTGGGCCGTTCCAGACAATCGTGCGCGCGGCGCTGATCTCCTCTGAGAAGAGCGCGACGCTGGCCGGACCGATGTCGAGGGCCATCATATCGGCCGGAATCGGTTGGCCTTCGCCAATCTGCCTGGCTTGCGCGCTGGCGTCGAGTTTGTCGGCGACGACGTGGTCCACCGGCAGCAGCAGACGGACGTTGCGGGATTTCGCTTCGGCCAGCAGTTCCTTGGCGAGATCGAGTTTGTCGGCTTCGACGAGCGACTTGCCGACTTCCTGGCCTTGCGCCTTCAGGAAGGTGTAGGCCATGCCTCCGCCGATGATGAGCGCGTCAACCTTGTTGATCAGGTTGCGGATGACGCCGATCTTGTCGCTGACCTTGGCTCCGCCCAGGATGGCGATGAAGGGCTTCTCGGGATCGGCCGTGGCCTTGCCCAGGTATTCGAGTTCCTTCTCCATCAGCAGGCCGGCGGCGGACTTGGTGACGTGGTGCGTGATGCCTTCAGTGGAAGCGTGCGCGCGGTGCGCGGACCCGAATGCGTCGTTGACGTAGTAATCGCAGAGTTTCGCCAGTTGCTCGGAGAACTTGGGATCGTTGGCCTCTTCTTCGGCGTGGAAGCGAACGTTCTCGAGCAGCAGGGCCTGGCCCTTCTCGAGGTTGCCGGCCAGTTCCTCGGCTTGCATTCCGATGCAGTCAGGCGAAAATCCCACGTTCTGGCCGCGTCCCATTTTTTCGTCGAGCAGGATGCGCAGGCGCTCGGCGACGGGTTTAAGGCTGTACTTCGGGTCGGGCTTGCCCTTGGGGCGTCCGAGGTGCGAGGCGAGGATGAGCTTCGCGCCGTGGCGCAGGGCGTACTCGATGGTGGGCAGCGTCTCGCGGATACGCGTGTCGTCGGACACGCGGCCGTTGTCGAGCGGGACGTTGAAGTCCACGCGCATGAAGATCCGATTGTTGCCGAGTTGCAGGTCGCGGATGGAAAGTTTGGACATGGGAGTCTCTTTGAGTGACTTTGCAGCGGGGCTAGCGGAGGAATCGCGCATAACCACCTCACGACTGAAGTTGAGAGGAGGAGGGAGCGGCGTGCCGCTCCCTCAAATCGCTAGAGGCCCTTGGCGCCGATGTAGTTGATGAGGTCGCGTACGCGGCAGCTGTAGCCCCACTCATTGTCGTACCAGGCGATGGTCTTCACGAGGTTGCCGCCGACGACGCGGGTGAGGGGAGCGTCGAAGATCGACGAGCGCGAATCTCCACGGAAGTCCATGGAGACCAGTTCGCTCTCGTCGTAGCCGAGGTAGCCTTTCAGCGGGCCGGCGTCGGCGGCCTTCTTCATGGCTGCATTGACTTCTTCGACCGTGGTCTGCTTCTCCGTCTGAACGACGAGGTCCACGACCGAGACATTGGGCGTCGGGACGCGGATGGCGAAGCCGTCGAGCTTGCCCTTGAGTTCCGGGATGGCCAGGTAGATGGCCTTTGCGGCACCGGTCGAGGTCGGGATCATCGACAGGGCTGCGGCACGAGCGCGGCGCAGGTCCTTGTGCGGGAAGTCGAGGATGACCTGATCGTTGGTGTAGCTGTGGATCGTGGTCATCGTGCCCTTCACGATGTTGAAGTTGTCCTGGAGAACCTTGGCGACCGGCGCAAGACAGTTCGTCGTGCAGGAAGCGTTGGAGATGACGTTGTGCTTGCCCGCATCGTACTTGTCTTCGTTGACGCCGAGCACGATGGTGATGTCTTCATCCTTTGCCGGAGCCGAGATGATGACCTTCTTCACCGGCCCGCGGAGGTGCTTCCTGGCGTCGGCGGCGTTGGTGAACTTGCCGGTGGACTCGACGACAACCTGGGCGCCCATGGACTCCCAGTTGATCTGCGCAGGATCCTTTTCCTTGAAGACGCGGATGGACTTGCCATCGCACTTGATGCAGTCCTGGCCGGCGCTGATGTCGTTGGTGAGATTGCCGAGGATCGAGTCGTACTTCAGAAGATGAGCCAGCGTCTTCGGATCGGTAAGGTCGTTGACGGCAACGATCTCAATGTTGCTGTCATTGAGAGCGGCGCGGAAGACGTTGCGGCCGATGCGGCCGAATCCATTAATGCCAACTTTGATTGCCATGCTTGCCTCCAGGCAGAGTAGAGAACGGCTGATGGAGCCGGCTAACGTTGCGGACAGAGTTCAGAGAGAAACGGCACCCGCTCCACAAAACAGAAAATGGTAGCATCCGGCGCACAGTGGGGCAAAGCGAGAGCGGCACGAGAGAAACGCCGGGCAAGAATGTTGTTCCCGTCCGGGGCTTGGCCGCCCGCACCACGTTCGTGACCTCTGATTTCACCGGCTGCTCTCGCCCGGGATGTGTGCAACGTGGTATAAGTCCCGTATGCGCAAGTGGATGCGCGACCGCATGAAGCGGCGCAACAAGGCCGGTGGCAACGCCCCGGCCAGCAACGAACAGGATCAACAGCAGCCGACACCGCTGCAACCCACCTTTTTGGACCGCGAGGCCGGCGATTGGGCTCCCGAGGGCGGCAGCGCCCCACGCGAAAGCCGCGCAGCCGAGCCACGGCCGGAACCTGTCTATGAGGCGCAGCCCGAACAGGACCCGACCGACGGCGAGCAAGAGCCGGCACAGGCAGAGAAGTCGAGCCGGCGCGATCGCTCGCGGCGTCGTGGACGCGGGGGACGCAGCCGTAAAGGGAAGCAGCAAGGGCAACCTTCCGAAACCGCTACGCCGGTGGCTCCGATTAAGCCCGGCTTGCCGACGGGCGAGGCCGCGGAAGTGGACGCGGCGATTCCCGACGGCGAAGCCGACGCCACACCGGCTCCGGCACCGAGCCGGCGCAAGGAGAAGGCTCCGCGGGGCGCGGTGGTGCTGGCGATCGGACTGCCGGGCTCGGGCAAGAGCTCGTGGTTCCGGCGTCACAACCTTATCCCGCTCTCGAGCGATCTCGTGCGCGGCCTTCTTTTCGACGACGCAACGGAACAGCGTCATCAGGACCTGGTGTTCTCGACCTTGCGTTACATGCTGCGGATGCGGCTGGTGGCGGGGCGTCCGATGAACTATATCGATGCGACCAACCTGTCCCCGAAGGAGCGCCATAGCTGGATCAAGATGGCGAAGGACTTCGGATACGAGGCGCACGCGGTGTTCTTCGATGTTCCGGCAGAAATCTGCATGGAACGCAACCGCCGGCGCTCGCGGAATGTGCCGGACGACGTGATGATCCGCATGGCGAACAAGCTGAGGCCTCCGAAGTTCGAGGAGGGTTTCGGCAAGATCACGATCGTGCGCCTGCGCAAACAGGAACCGCGCGCCGAGGAGCCGATCGCGGAGCCGGAAGAGTAGGGGAATCGGAAAAACGGGAAAACATGCGGGCTGGAGCTTTTGCTTCGGCCCGTTTTGCTTTCGCCGATTTTCGGATTGCGGGAATTTCCGGATTTTCGGATTGCAACCATCGATCGCGCTGGTATGTTTCTAATTCGAAAAACTCTCAATCCGGAAGTTCGAAAGTCCCTGAATGCGTCGCTCTTCTGCGCTCATCTCGACGGCCCTCTTCCTCCTCTTCCTCTCGTTGCGTACTCCTGCTGCTGCGCAGGACGTGCCTGATCTTCGCGTCATCGACGACATAGTCGGCCGGTCGATTGCCGCCGGGGAGATTCCGGGCGCGGTTGTCGTGGTCGGGCATGACGGAGAAATTGCCTGGCGCAAGGCCTACGGGTCGCGTTCGTTGGAGCCCGCGCGCGAGGCGATGACGGCAGATACGGTTTTCGACGCCGCCTCGCTGACGAAGTGCCTTGTGACCGCGACGGCGTTGATGCAACTGGTCGAGCGCGGGCAGGTGAAGCTGAACGACCCTGTCGGGCGATACCTGCCGGAGTTCGCGCGCAACGGCAAAGAGCAGATCACGGTTCGGCAACTGGCGACGCACTACTCGGGGCTGCGCGAGGATCTTGACCTTGCCCAGCCGTGGGCGGGCAAAGACACGGCCTACCGTCTCGCATTCGACGAGAAGCCGGTTGCGCCGCCGGGCTCGGAATTCCGTTACAGCGACATCAATTTCATCGTGCTGGGAGCTCTGATCGAGCGCGTCACGGGCATGTCGCTCGACGCGTATGCCGACAAGAACATCTTCGTCCCCCTGGGAATGAGCGAGACACGATTCGCGCCTCCGGCGGCGTGGACGCCGAGGATCGCTCCGACGGAGTATGACGAGAACCGGCGGATGCTGCGCGGAGTGGTTCACGATCCGACGGCGCGGAGGATGGGCGGCGTGGCGGGGCACGCGGGATTGTTCTCGACCGCCGACGACGTGGCGAAGTTCGCGCAGACGATGCTGGATGGGAAGTTCGTGACCTCGGCCGCCGCGCTGGAGAAGATGACGACTCCGCAGCAACCGGCCAATATGACGGTGCTGCGCGGAATCGGCTGGGACATCGATTCGCCGTTCTCGAGCAACCGCGGCGAACTGCTGCCGGTGGGAAGCTTCGGCCATACGGGGTTCACGGGAACGTCCCTGTGGAGCGACCCGGCGACGAAAACGTTCGTGCTGCTGCTGGCCAATGCCGTCCACCCGAGGCTTCAGGCACATCCGGGGGCTCCGATCATCAGCCTGCGAACAAGGCTTGCCTCGGCGGTGGCTGCGGCGCTGAAGCTGAACCCGAGTGACGGCGCAAAGCAGCGGCTTGCGCGCATCACGGGCTACAACGAGACCATGGCTGGCGCGCGCTCGCTCACGACGCGGAACGGCGAAGTCAGGAACGGGATTGACATTCTGGCGGCCGAGGGGTTTGCGACGCTAAAGCAGTTGGCTCCGGGACGAGCGGTGCGGGTCGGCATCCTGACCAACCAGACCGGCCTTGATCTGGCGGGGCGCAGGACGATCGACGTCGTTCGCAGCACGCCGGGCGTGGAATTGGTGGCAATCTTCAGTCCGGAACACGGTGTCGCCGGCGTGCTGGACACGACGGACATCGCGAACACGCGCGACCTTGCAACCGGCGTGCCGGTGTACAGCGTGTACGGCGCCAAGGATGAGCAGCGGCGTCCGAAGCAGGAGAACCTGCGCGGGCTCGACGCGGTGATCTTCGATGTGCAGGATGCCGGGGCACGCTGGTACACCTACGAGACCACGCTCGGCTATTTCCTTGAGGCGTGTGCCGAGGCCGGGGTGCGGATGGTCGTGCTGGACCGCCCGAACCCGATTACGGGCGCGACGGTGCAGGGCCTGGTGTCCGATGGCGACCGGCGGTCGTTTGTGAACTACCACCCGGTTCCAGTGCGGCACGGGATGACCGTGGGCGAGCTGGCGACGATGTTCAACGCGGAGCGGGGCATCGGGGCGGAACTGACCGTGGTCAAGATGCAGGGATGGCTCCGGGGCGACTGGTTCGACTCTACTGGATTGACATGGACGAATCCTTCGCCCAACATGCGAGGCCTCACGGCCGCGACACTGTATCCGGGTGTGGCGCTGGTGGAGGGCACGAATGTTTCCGTGGGGCGCGGGACGGACACGCCGTTTGAAGTGCTGGGCGCGCCCTGGATCGATGCGCGGCAGTTTGCGGCGTACCTGAATGCGCGAAAGCCGGCGGGCGTGCGGTTCGTGCCGATGCAGTTCACTCCAGCCTCCAGCAACTATGCGAACCAGGTTTGCCGCGGAGTGAACATCATCGTCACGGATCGCAACACGCTGGATTCGGCGGAGCTGGGGTTGGAACTGGTCTCGGCGCTGATGAAGCTCTACCCCGAGCAGTACAACGCCGACAGGCTGCACGAGTTGCTGGTCAATCGCCAGGCGCTCGAGGGGCTGAAGCACGGCGACGATCCCAGGCGCATTGCGGAAGAGCAGCGCGAGAAGCTGGACGAATTCATGACCGTTCGGGCGAAGTACCTGTTGTATTGATTTCATCGCAGTGGACTCGAAGTCCGGAACTTCAGCGGCGGAGCGGTGTTGGGAGGCAGTAGGCCGGGAGGAACTATGCGCACAGTTAGGGCAGTGATTGCGACGGTGGCGGTGTTCGGCGGTATGGCCTTGGCGCAAGAAGCGCCCGCCCAGCCGTCGGCGGAGATGAAGCCGCAGTTGAATCAACCCGAAGTACTGAATCCACCCGACGTACTGAATCAACCCAAAGCGGCGAAGGGCCTGGTGCTCGCCGCTGGGACGAAGATTCCGCTGGTTCTCAAGCACGCGATTTCGACCAAGAACGCGCGTGAGGGCGATTCCGTGTACGCGGAGACCAGCTTCCCGGTGGTGGTCAATGGCAGGATCGTGGTTCCGGCCGGAACCTACGTGCAAGGCGTGATCACCAGGACCCAACGCGCCGGACGCGTAAAGGGCCGCTCGGAACTGCTGGTGCACTTCACGTCGATGATCTTCCCGTCGGGATACACGGTGATGTTGCCGGGAGCGGTGGACAACGTCCCGGGTTCTGAAACGTCAACGATGAAAGACGAAGAGGGCACGATGCTCGGCGAAGGCGGAAAGGGCAAGGATGCGACCCGGGTGGCCAGCACGACCGCGACCGGCGCCGCCATCGGCGGCATCGCGGCACGTGGCGGCGGCAAGGGAGTGGCGATCGGAAGCGGAGCGGGTGCCGCAGTGGGGTTGGCGACCATGTTGTTCTCGCGAGGCCCGGATCTGAGGCTCGAAAGCGGAAGTACGGTGGAGATGGTGTTGGAGCGTCCGATCACGATTGACACGCATCGGGCGATGAGAAATTAGGACTCGTTCGCTTAGAGAAGGCGTGCGCGAGCACGCCTTTCCTTTTGAGGTGCAAGAGCGTTGGTGCCCCACATCTGCTCGCGAAGCGAGCAAATGTGGGCGAGCCGGAGCTGATGTGCACCCACCGCAATCTATTCCCACGTTCGCCAAAAGAGGGCGGACGTGGGGCACCTGCGCGGGACTGGTGTGAGTCCCATCTGCGAGGTGGCAAGAGCCGTTGGTGCCCCACATCTGCTCGCGAAGCGAGCAAATGTGGGCGAGCCGGAACTGAAGGGCACTCAACACAATCTATTTCCCACGTTCGCCAAAAGAGGGCGGACGTGGGGCACCTATGCGCGACTGTCCGATCTGCGAGGTGGCAAGAGCCGTTGGTGCCCCACATCTGCTCGCGAAGCGAGCAAATGTGGGTGAGCCGGAGCTGAAGAGCACCCAACTCGCTCAGGATGACGGAATGGAGAACCCAGCGGTGCGTTAAAGCTTCTCGCGGGTTCGGTCGTGCAGTTCGGCGCCTTCCGGCGTCAGGGCTTCGCCGAAGTCGGCCATCTCGTACAACGGCCGGATTTCGATCTCGCTCGGGCCGGGCATCGGATTCGGGCAGCGCTTCACCCACTCGACGGCTTCCTCCATGTCTTTCACATTCCACAGCCAGAAGCCGGCGACCAACTCATTGGTTTCCGAGAAGGGACCGTCGATCACGGTGCGCTTGGGACCGTCGAAGGCTACGCGCTTGCCTTTGGCCGACGGCTGCAGTCCCTCGCCGGCGAGCATGATGCCGGCGTTGGCCAATTCTTCGTTGTACTTGCCCATGGCCTCGAGCAGTTCGGTCGAGGGCATCACGCCCGCTTCGCTGTCCTTTGTTGCCTTCACCATGACCATAACGCGCATCATCTTGTCTCCTCTACTGCCTTGGTCCGTATCGGCCGCCTACTATACGACGAAGGAAAGTCTCCGGCGGAACAGCGGACTCCGGGAACAAGGTTTCGGAGGAACAGCGGGTCCTTCGCTTCGCTCAGGACGACAAACTGTTGCCTCTCTCAGGATTCCGGAACAGACCATTGTGCTTCCTCGCTCAGAGGACGCAACAAGCAAAAGCCCCACCCTCTCGCTGCGCGAGTAGGGTAGGGCACCCAAGCCTAGATGTGCTTCGTTTGCTCACTTCAATTTGTTTACTTCAGCAGGAATTCGGCCGTTACTCTTGCCGTGATGGTGATTTTCTCCGGGCTGAAGTCCTGCGTTGGCGCGGGCGCGTCGGCGGCCTCGGCACGCATGGTCTTCATCATCATGGGCATGGGCGGCGGCTGATCGAAGGTGTCCACCGTGGCCTTGGCGAGCAGGCCCAGTTGGCGTCCGCTGGCGGTGGCGACGGTTTCGGCGTTGCCGCGCGCGCGCCGGAAGGCGTCCTGGATGGCCCTGGTCTTGGCGGCGTCGATGTTGTCGAGGATATAGGAGATGTTCTGCGTTCCGGTCACGTCCATTTGCCCGAAGGCGGTGGCGATAGGCGCGACCTTGGCAAAGTCCTTGAGCTTGAGGGTGACGCTGCTGTTCACGCGGTAGCCGACGAGCTTGCGCTTGGGCTGGCGGTAGTCGTACACGGGTTCGACCTGGAAGGAACCGATCTGGGCCTGTTTCGGGTCGATGCCGTTGGCGCGCAGCGTCTGCCGGATTTCTTCGGCGGCGCGGGCGGCGCGTTCGTGGGCGGCCTTGAGTTCGTTTTCCTGCGCTGCGATGTTGAACTGAATGACGGCCGTGTCAGGGTCGGCTTCGAACTTGCCGTCGGAACTGACGGTGATGTTGTCGCGAGGCGACGTCCAGGGGTACGGAGCGGTCTGCGCCAGGAGAGTGAGGGACGAGAGAAACACAACGGCGAGGAACAGCAGGGATCTTTTCATTCGTTGCTCCACTGAGATTTGCCGACGTGCGACGCGACACGATGGTTGCGTTCAACATGGTACCGATCCGGTACTTTAGTTTGATAGGGAATCCAACGCGGTACTCGCAATTTTGTTGCGCCTGAATCTAATTGAAGGTAAGTTGCGTCAAAGAAGGTCTGGAGGGGGAGCATGCGCAAGAGTTGGGCTTTGCCGCTGACGGTTGTAGGACTAGGAAGTCTTGGTGCGCTGTTGTTTTCGGATCGCGGCCGCCGCGCAATCGGATGGGTCATGGCTCGCGTGAATGAAGCTCCGGACCGCCTCGCAGAATGGAACGACACGGCCCAGGCCGAACTGGATCGCATCCAGACCGCGCTGAACGAGATCGCGGAGTCGTTGCAGACGCGTCCTGCACAGTAGAACTCTGCCGAAAGTTTCAAGGCGGGCGATCAGTCGCCCGCCTTTCTATTTGCCCCCGGTGTAGACGACCCGCCAAATTGAGTTGCTTCCATCGTCGGAGATCAGCAGCGAGCCGTCTTTCGCGACGGTGACGCCCGCGGGACGTCCCCAGACGTCGCCCTGTGGGGTGACGAAACCGGTGACGAAATCCTGATACTCGCCCGTGGCCTTGCCCTGTTGGTGCAGCGGAACGCGAATCACCTTGTAGCCCGTGCGCTGCGCCTTGTTCCACGAGCCGTGCTGGGCTGCGAAGATATCGCCCTGATACTCGCCGGGGAAGTTTGTCCCCTCGTAGAAGGTCAACTGTAGCGATGCGCTGTGCGGCTGGATGAGCACGTCCGGCGTGATGACCTTGTCCTTCAGTTCCGGATGCTTGCCCTTGTGGCGCGGGTCCTGGTTGGGGCCCATGTACCACCATGGCCATCCGTAGAATCCGCCATCCTGGATGTGGGTGATGTAGTCGGGGACGAGATTCTCGCCGAGTTCGTCGCGCTCGTTCACGGATGCCCAAAGCTGCTTCGTCTTGGGATCGACCGCGATGCCTACCGCGTTGCGAACACCGTAAGCGTAGATGCGCTTGCCCGATCCGTCGGGGTTGAAGACGAGGATGTCGGCGCGCTCGCGCTCGCCGGGGTTGCGCTCGGGGTCGTCGACGTTGGTCAGCGAGCCGACGGAGACGAACATCTGCTTGCCGTCGGTTGAGAATGCGATGTCCCGCGTCCAGTGACCTCCGCCGCGGAGTTGTCCGCCGCCGGGAAGGTTCACAACGTGATCGGCGGCGCCGCGAGCTTTCAGGTCCCCGTTGCGGTAGGGAAAACGGACAACGGCGTCGGTGTTGGCGACGTAAACCCACTGCGGATTCGGACCTGGCGGGTAGAACGCAATCCCGAAGGGACGCGCCAGCCCCGATGCGAAGATTTCCACCTGCTGCGCTTTTCCGTTCGCGTCCATTCCGCGGAAGACCTTGATTTCTCCCGCACGACTCTCGGCGAGGAAGATGTCGCCGTTGGGCGCGGTGCGGAGCAATCGCGGGTTGCGGAGTCCCTGGGCGAAGAGTTGAACGGTGAAGCCACGCGGCGCTTGCGGCCACGCATCGGCCGGCCGCGGGATGTTGTCGGGACCGTTATCGACGGAGCGTGTCTCATACGGTTGGGGTAAATCGGCCGTGGTGATCTTGTGCACCGTCCCGGGACTCTGGCCGCGGTAGTCGTAAAAAGGACTGTTGGTTTTCTTCTCGGCAGAGCGCTGCTCGGGATTGGGCTGCGTCGAGCAGGCAGGGAGGCTGAAGAGCAGCATTGCGGCGAGCAAGAGCCGTACTTTCATGTGCGATTGGATGCGGAGAGGTGGCGAGAGGTGCTGAGGTGTTGTGCTTGGTTGGTCGTCGGTCGTTGGTGGTGGGTGGCCAGTCAGTGCCAGCCCTGGTTCTCGAATTGTTGTCAGTTATTCCCGTCAGCGGCTAAAGCCGCCGCAAGGTGTGTGAGTTTCAAGTGCAGGCCTGAAGGCCTGCTCCACCCAGGTCGCGCGCGCCTCCAACCAGAGGCCTGGGGCGCGGGGCCGGAAGGTCCTTCGACTCGGAAGCGCGTCCGCGGCTGCGCCGCGTTCGGTTGCGCTTCCTCGCTCAGGATGACAACAGGGATCGCTGATCACCAACGACCAACCACTAACCACCGACGACTAACGACCGGTGACCGTGTTGATCGTCTGCGCCATGCGGAGGTCGCGCTTGGTTACGCCTCCGGAGTCGTGCGAAGTGAGCGACATCGTGACCTTGTTGTAGTTGATGGTGATGTCGGGGTGGTGATTGGCAGCCTCGGCCGCTTCGGCCACCTTGTTCACGAACGTCATGGCTTCGGCGAAGGTGGCGAACTCGAAGACGCGCTGAATGGCGTTGCCGGCCACGATCCAGCCGGACAGGGAAGCCAGTGCGTTGCGGACCTCAGACTCGGGAAGTGGTGCGGCCATGGGTGACTCCAGAAAAAGAGGCGCACGCCGGGAGTCGTGCGCCTCGGGGTGCGTAAGACGTGGCCTGAGCGGTCTGGTCTTGCTGACCGGCTGCCCGCACGCACACGCAAAACTTATGCGGTTCCGCCGGCGGAAACCTTCGTTGCGTAAGCGAAGCGATAGATCTGCTGGTCGATCTCGCGGCGCAAATCGTGCCAGATACTTTCCGGCATCGAGAGGAAGACGTCAACTATCTTCGGGTCGAACTGGCGTCCTGCCCAGCGGGCGATCTCTTCGCGTGCCGCCTGGACGGTCTGTGCCGCGCGATAAGGACGATCGGAGGTGATGGCGTCCAGCGTATCGGCCAGCGAGAAGATGCGCGCTCCCAGCGGGATTTCTTCGGCGCGCAGCCCGCGAGGATAGCCCGTGCCGTCGTACCGCTCCTGGTGGGCGTAAACGATTTCAGCGGCCTCGATGAGGAACGGGATCTTGCGGAGCATCTGGTAGCCGCGGTAGCAGTGCTCCTTCATGATTTCCTGCTCGTCTTCGGTGAGGGCGCCGGGCTTGCGCAGGATCGCGTCGGGGATGGCCATCTTGCCGATGTCGTGCAGGAAAGCGCCGCGCGCGATGACGCGGATGCGGTCGCCGGGGAGTCCCATGGCGCGCGCGATGGCGATGGTGAAGGCCGTCACGCGCTTGGAGTGGCCTTCGGTTTCCGCATCCTTCAAGTCGAGTGCGTCGCCCAGGGCTTCGAGCGTGATGTCGTACGAGCGCTCCAGGTCGGCCATCGCCTGTCGAAGCTGGTCTGTGCGGGCGTTGACGAGCGCTTCGAGGTTGGTCTGATATGCGCGGTTCTCGAGTTTCAGGCGGCGGTTTTCCAGTGCGCGGCCGACCATGGCGAGGAGTTGTTCGCGTTCAAACGGCTTGAGCAGGTAGTCGTACGCGCCGTTGCGGATGGCGGCGAGCGCCACCGAAATGTCGTGGACGGCGGTGACCATCACGACCGGCATGTCGGGGTATTTCTCTTTTACCCGCTCCAGGAGGCCGATGCCATTCAGTTCGGGCATCATGAGGTCCGAGAGCATCAGTTCAAAGCGTTCACCAGAATCGAGCGCCGCGAGGGCTTCGAGGCCGGAACCGGCCTGCCGGCAAGCGTATCCGGCGTTTTGAAGCATGGACGAG
This sequence comes from Clostridia bacterium, assembly GCA_035627675.1. Classification (GTDB taxonomy): domain Bacteria; phylum Acidobacteriota; class Terriglobia; order Terriglobales; family Acidobacteriaceae; genus DASPLH01. The sequence continues at coordinate 5,535 of DASPLH010000061.1, read as the reverse complement.
ACGATTTCGCGGATGGGTTCCTCGTCGTCAACGACGAGAATTCGATCTGCCATGAAGCGGGTCTCCTGGATGGGGCGTTTTATTTTACCGCTACTCCGGATGTGTGCATCCCGAAAAGTCGCGACTGGAACCGTGTTGCGAACGATCGGCAACGCGAATTCGCGCCTTGACAGGAAACGCGCGCACCTCCTCGCATTGGAGCGAGGTCGATCCGCCGCGTGGAGCCTGCGTGAATAAGGACCGGAGCATCGTTCGAGCCCTCTCCGGCGGGAAACGTCCGTCGGGTGTTGAGCACAGCGCATCGGGTTGCCCGCACGTCCCGGCGAAAATCGCCCTGCGGGGCACTTGTGTGTATTCGGATACCAACTTCCGGAAGTCAAAGTAGCAGGCCAACTTTTTCCCCTTCGAAATTACGCACCATGCACGGTGCTCTTTGTTCTGGGCAGGGCGAACCCTCAGAGGGTCAAGTGATTGAAGCTGTGCGCCTTGGCAGAATTTCTACAATCTCGGTGATTGCCGCAAGCGCAATGGGCAGGGCGATTGCTAGGTAAGGAGCTGTATCGAAAGGAAGTTTTCCGCAGCCAGCAGAAACGCTGGTGTGGCCGTGAAGTTGCAATTCCGGACCACGACACTGCACAGAAGTAAGCCCAATAGGGCAAAAGCATTAGGGGGCAATGAATGTCGAACAGCATCCAGGAAGCAAAAATTACAGGAATGGCAGCGTATCTTCCTACCGTTGCGGAACCGATCGAGAGCTATGAGCAGATCTACGAACGCAACCGCGATCGGGTGTACTCGCTGGCGTTCTGGATGACTGACAACGAACTTGCGGCAGAAGAGATCCTGGGCAATGTTTTCCTGCGTGCCTTTGCCATGACGTCCGAGCCCGGTGAAGAGATGATCGATCGGGCTCTGATCACCGAACTGCGCGAACTTACGACGATCGGCAACCTGGCACTCAGGTGTGGGACCGTGAATGAGGTCCTCGGAATCCGCAGCAACACGAAGCGCATCTTCCTCGAGCGGGCAATTGTTCAACTGCCGCCGACGGAGCGCATGATTTTCTGCATGCACGATGGCGAGGGCTACGACCATGCCCGCATCGCGCGCACCCTCGGCCTGACCGAGACGGAGTCACAGCAAGGGCTGCACCAGGCACGCCTGCGCGTCCGGGAACTCGTGTCCGAGATGAAGTAGATCGAAGCTCTCTCTCCTGAAACGTGCCCGTCTCTTTGGAGACGGGCTTTTTTGCGTCCCGGTGTGGGTGCCGAATAACGCTTACGTCCGCAGGGATGTGACGTCAAATCCTGCAATACAAATCCTCCGTGGACGTTCTTCATCCCCAGGCACACACGCAGAACGTCGACACCAAAGAGGAAGTGGCAGACGGCACGCCCTTACGGTCGTGCCGTTCTGTTTTGCGGCGCCGGCGTTGCCACACGCCGGCCGCCAGGTCGCTTTTAACGGAGATGCCGCCCGCGAAGCCGGTTTCCGGCGCTTCCGAACTGGTGCGGCGGTACAATTAAGAACGAGGTTACTAAGCAGTAAACCATGTTCAACGTAGTACAACCGGCGAGCACGCACGAGGCGCGATGGTGGGAGCGGATGCCCGACGGCCGTCTGCACTGCTACCTGTGCCCGCGCCACTGCCATATCGGCGAAGGGCAGAACGGCTTCTGCTTCATTCGCAAGAACGAAGGTGGCCGGCTGATGCAGCTCGGCTACGGCCGTCCGGCGGCGCTCGCGATGGACCCGGTCGAGAAGAAGCCGCTGAACCACTTCATGCCGGGGACCAGAATCCTTTCCCTCGGAACGGCGGGCTGCAACATGGGTTGCCAGTTCTGCCAGAACTTCGACATCTCGAAAGCGAAGGCTGACCACGTGCGCTCGGCGCATCTCACGCCGGCCGAGGTGGTCGAACTGGCGCTGGAGCGCGGCGCACCGAGCCTCGCCTACACGTACAACGAGCCCACGATCTGGGCTGAGTACGTGATCGACATCGCGCGCGAGGCGCACGCGGCTGGACTGCATAACGTGATGGTCTCGAATGGCTACATCACGCGCGAGGCCTTCTTCGAGGTGTACCAACACATCGACGCGGCGAACATCGATCTGAAGGCGTTCACCGAAGGGTTCTACGGCAAGGTGACGCTGACGCATCTGCAACCGGTACTCGATACCTTGCGCTGGCTGCGGCACGAAACGGATGTCTGGTTTGAGATCACAAACCTCATCATCCCGACGCTCAACGACGACAACTCCGAACTGAAGCAGATGGTCGAGTGGGTGCTGGAGAATCTGGGCGATGACGTGCCGCTGCACTTCACGGCATTCCACCCGGACTTCAAGTTGCTCGACAAGCCTCCGACGCCTCCGGAGACGTTGCACAGGGCGCGCAAGCTGGCGATGGACATGGGTTTGAAGTACGTCTATGAAGGCAACATCTTCAGCGACGGCGGAGATACGATTTGTCCGGGATGCAAGCGGCGGATCATCCGGCGCTCGTGGCACTCGGTGCTGTCGGACGAGGTGGAGGCAGGGAAGTGCGTCCACTGCGGAACGGAGATTCCGGGCGTGTTCAACGAGGTGCAGGTGGTTGCGAGACGCGGACCGGGACACCTGCATCCGATCAGTCGCTGAGGTTCTGGGGCGCTGAGGTACTGAGGTGCTGAAGGAAGGGGCAGCTTGCGGCTGCCCCTTATGTCGCGGAGCGTTAGTTGCTGGACAGTGGATCCGGGTCCTGAGGCCGGAAGGTCCTTCGACTCGGAGGCGCGTCCGCGGGTTCGCCGCGCTCCGGTTGCGCCTCCTCGCTCAGGATGACGATACGCGGGAGTCCATCACTTGCCCGCTCTGACTTCTTCCTCTACTTCAAGGCCGGCCATGCGTTCGATGGTTTCCAGCGTAGCGGCGTAATCGAGATCGCGCGCGCCGTGTTCAACCGACCTCCGATAGACCTCTTCCACCTTCTCCAGGGCTGGAAGCTGTGTGCCGGTTTCCTCCGCCGCCTGGAGCATGAGCTTGATGTCCTTGTGCATGAGGCGTAGAGGGAAATTGGGCGTGAAGTCGCGCTTCAGTACGAATGGAGCTTTGTAATCCGTGACTCCCGAGCGAATCATCGAGGCTTGGATGAGCTCGACCAGCTTCTCGGGAGGAACACCGAGCTTGCGCGTGAGCGTGAGCGCCTCGGCAAATCCCTCGTAGATGAGGGCGATCATCAGGTTCATGCCGATCTTCGCGGACTCGCCCAGTCCGGTTTCGCCGACGCGGATCACCTGCTTGCCCATCGCTTTGAAGAGCGGGTCGAGACGATCCACCGCTTTCTGCTCGCCGCCGGCGATGAAGACGAGTTGAGCGGCCTCGGCGCCGATCTTCGAACCGGTTACCGGCGCGTCCACGAACTCGGCGCGCTTGGCTCGGACTCTCTCGGCGAAGCGGCGGGTAGCGCTGGGCGCGATGGTGCTGGAATCCACGACGATCATGCCCGGCTGCAACACTGATTCCACGCCATTCGGACCGAAGAGCACTTGTTCGACCGCAGCGGTATCGGCGACGCAAATCCACACGACTTCGCTACCCCTGGCGGCCTCGGCGGGAGTTGCGGCGAGGCGCGCGCGAGCCGTGATTTTGCCGGGAGTGCGGTTCCAAACCGTTACTTCATGCCCGGCTTTCACCAGGTTCGACGCCATGGGTCCGCCCATGATTCCCAATCCAAGGAATGCGACTTTCATCAAGACCTCACAAGTGCAAAGTATCACCGCGTTAGATTGCTAAGAGAGACCAACGATTAAAACGTACGCCTCGTTCTCAACGCAAGTTGCCGGAACCCTGTGGGCCGCTGCATCGACGCGGCCGGAGGCAGCGTCTAAGTAGAGCAGTCCCAATGTGTCCTGCATATCGCCGAGTGAACAGGCCAGGTTGCTTCGGGGTACAGCGGAAGTGGTCCAAGAGCGATGTTAAACATCACGATCCGTCGGAAGGCCCGCCAGTTCGGAACCCTGGTGCGGCACTCGGCCCTGACGCGCCGAACCGGGATCACTCGCAAGCCCACGCTCGCCGCTCCGGGGCAAATGGGCGTGACATTCATTGGACACTCCAGCTTTTTCATCCAAATCGGCGGAAAGAATGTAGTTATCGATCCAAACTTCGCGCGTTGGCTGTTCGTGCTGAAGCGCCTGCGCCGGCCGGGACTGAGGATTTCGGACCTGCCGCCGATCGATGCCGTGCTGGTCAGCCACGCACATTTCGACCACCTGCACAGGCCGTCGCTTCGCGCCATCGCACGCATGACACGCCGGAAGTGCGGACGGGCTCCGGTGATCGTGGTGCACCAGCACGTGCGCGACCTGGTATTCGATCTCGGGTATGAACGCGTCGAGGAACTGAACTGGTGGGAGAGCGTGAACCTGGGCGAAGTGACGGTAACGGCGACTCCGGCTAATCATTGGGGCGCGCGCGTCATCAGGGACATGCACCGCGGCTTTGGCGGGTTCGTGCTCAGGGCGGGGAAGCACTCGGTGTATCACTCGGGTGACACGGCTTACTTCAGCGGGTTCGGCGAGATCGGCCAGCGCCTTCGGCCCGAGGTCGCCCTGCTGCCCATCGGCGCATATCATCCACCCTCATTTCGAGCCGTGCACACCAGTCCGGAAGATGCGATGCAGGGATTCGTGGACATGGGTGCGCAGGTCATGATCCCGATGCACTTCGGGACGTTCAAGCTCTCGCACGAGCCGGTGGAGGAACCCGTGGAGCGTCTGCTGGCCGATGCACAGCGGCGAGGTATGAGCGAGCGCGTGATGATCCTGGAAGAAGGCGTGACGGAGTTTTTCTAGCCGCTTAGGGAGCGGTGCCGGTCGCAGCGCTCGGCGCGGATCGCCGTTAATAGGCGAGCACGATGCGAAGGTCGCGCACATTATTGCCCGTGGGACCGGTAACCACCGCGTCGCGCAGGGCGTCGAACACGGGATATGCGTTGAACTGCTTCAGGGCCTTTCGCGGATCGAGTCCGGCTTGCATGGCGCGGACCATCGTGCTGCCATCGACGATTGCGCCCGCGGCAGGACTGTTGCCGTCAATCCCGTCCGTGCCGGCGCTGAGGACCGTGATGTTTTCTCCGGCGATTTTTTCGGCGCAGTAGAGCGCGAACTGCTGATTGCGTCCGCCGACTCCCGCCTCTCCCTTGACGCTGACCGTAACCTCGCCCCCGGAGATGAGGCAAACACTCGAGACTCCCTTTCGAAGCTGGCGCGCTCGCTGGAGCAGGTGATCAGCGGCCGCCTTGTAATCCCAGTCGTCGCAGGTGTTGTCGATCTCGATGGCGAAGCCCGACATCGCAGCTTTCTCAACAGCGGCCTTCTGCGCGGAGGCGTTGGAGAGGACGTTCCACCAGCGCGATTTCAGGAATGCAGCGTCGCCATACTTCGGCGTCTCTTCCAGGATCCGGCGCTCGAAGATCTCGCGGACTGACGGAGGGAATTGCGGCAGCATGCGGTAGTGGCGCACGATATCCATGCACTGGTCGATGGTTGTGGTATC
>DASPLH010000060.1:0-6775 GCA_035627675.1 Clostridia bacterium | reverse complement strand
ACGGTGTCGCCGGGGAGCTTGCCGCGTGATTTCATGTCGCGTCCGGCCACCAGCATCACCGCGTCTCCATTCACTACGTGCCCATTGGCATCGCTGAATAGCGCGCGGTCGGCGTCGCCATCGAAGGTGATGCCGAGGTCGTACCGGCCTGCCGCGTCGCGAACGTGATCGGCAACGTGCTGCGGGTAGAGCGCGCCGCACCCGCTGTTGATGTTCCGGCCGTCAGGCGAAGCGTTCATGATGTCTGCGCGCAGCCCAAGCTTCTCGAAGAGCGCGGGTGCGATCGCGCTTGCCGCGCCGTGTGCACAATCGGCAACCACCCGCATGCCGCTGATCGCGGTGGCATCGATGGAGGAGCAGAGCCAGTCGATGTAGTCGTCCGCCAGTCTGTGTGCGGCGTTGCCGGCCTCGGTTGCGTGCACCGGAGCGGCTCCGCTCGCGAGTTCGTCGAGGTGGGCAAAGATGTCTTGTTCGATTTCGTGCTCGATGGCGTCGGCGAGCTTCATGCCGTTCGGTCCGAACAGCTTGATGCCGTTGTCCTGCCAGGGATTGTGCGACGCCGAGATCACGACCCCTGCGTTGAACCCGTGAGTCCTGGTCAGGTAGGCGATGCCGGGCGTGGTGATCACGCCTGCGCTCTCGAAAGCCGCGCCGGAAGCGGCTAATCCGCTGGCGAGCGCGTCGGCGATCCACACGCTGGATTCGCGCGTATCCATGCCGACGACCACGCGGGGAGACTCCGTGCGGCGCTTCAGTCGCGCACCGAGTGCGCGTCCGATGGCGGTGACTGTGGGGCCGTCGAGCGGGTACTCGCCCGCCACGGCACGGATTCCGTCAGTTCCAAAGAGCTGTCGCATCGCTGATTTCGCTGAGGAGGACACTATGGGATACCTGCCCGAGTACTTGTCTTTTCGGTCACAACCGTGACCTTGATCGGCTCGGGGTTCACCACGCGCACGAGCGGATCGGGTATGTAGGCGTTGGTGGTGAAGGTTGCGCGTCCGATGACACCGGTGGCGTCGACCGGATCCGTGATCGCGTTCTCGATCGAGCGCACGCGGCGCGCCGGGCCGACAATCGTCAGCCTTGCCGGGGCCACGCTGGTTTCCGAGATGCGGTACCCCGAGGCGAACGTGCCGAGCACGCGCGGGCGGACATCGACATCGCGCTGCTCGCGACGGTCGATGCTCACGCGCAACTGCGCGGGGACGATCTGAACGATCTCGATCTCGTGCGGCAACTGCACCTGGCGAGGCGTGAGGTCGAACGTGCGCTCCCCGGGCGTCGAGCCCTGGAGATCGATGATCGGATGAATGTCCGTGCGCGCCAGGTCGCGGATGACCCGCGCCGGCCCTCGAACGCGGATCTGCGCCTGCGGGATGGACTCCGAACTGATCTCCAGCCCGTCCGGCACATGGTGGAACTCGACCGAGGTGGTGATAGGAATTTCGACCACCGGATCGCGCGCAACGCCCCACCAGACCGCGATGGCAATGGCCAGCGACACGATCTTCAGACCGAGATTCTGGAACAGCAGGCGACGGGTTCTGGCGAGTGGCGTCAATTGCGGCCTCCGCCTTTTCCGACCTCGCCGTCGAAGTGCTGCTGCCGGTCACGAACGAATTCTGGAACTTCCATGGATGTCGCCAGCAAGGGCTGCGACGTGTACCGGCGCAGCAGTTGGCTGAGGCGCTCGCGCAATCTTTCCGGAGTGATGTCGCGCTCCACGTTGCCCGCGACGGCGACGCTGATTGCGCCTGACTCTTCCGAGACGATGACCGATACTGCATCGGTCTCTTCCGTGATGCCGATGCCGGCGCGGTGACGCGTCCCAAGCTGCGTGGAGAGCAGAGGATTCATCGACAGCGGCAGGAAGCAGGCGGCCGCCGCGATCCGGTCTTTCTGGATGATGACGGCTCCGTCGTGCAGCGGCGCGCTCGGGCGGAAGATCGTGGCCAGCAGGTCGTAGGAAAGCTGCGCGTCCAACGGCACGCCACTTTCGATGTAAGTGCGCAGCCCGATCTCGCGCTCGATGATGATCAGCGCTCCGGTCTGGTTCTGCGAAAACAGGTTGGCGGCGAGGACGATGTCGTCAAACGCGTCAGCCGTGCTCGACGCCATCGAGCGGGAGAAGGTCGCGATCCGGCCCAACCGGGCCAGCGCGTGGCGGATCTCGTTGGCGAAGATGACGATCAGGGCAAAGATGCTGTAGGGCAGCATCGTTCCGACCAGCCAGTCCAGTGTGCGGAAATCGGCTATGTGCGCGGCATAGAATACGATAGCCATTACGCCAACGCCTGTGAGCATCGGAGCCGCACGTGTCCCGCGGATCAGCTTCAGAACGTTGTAGACCAGCAGGGCCACCAGCAGGATGTCGATGATCGACACCCAGTTCAGTTCCGGCATGCTGCTGAGTTTTTGGGCGTAAACTTGCATTCGCGGCTCTTTGTCGGGCAGCCCACATTGTACTTCACAATCAACATTCTCCAGCCCGTGGTGTGCACATTTGACAAGGCCCAACCCGCCCGAAGTGGGCGCAACCTGCTCACTGGCGGGCCGCATGCGCCAGCCAGATTGAACCCCGTCGTGCGACACCCTCGGAGAAGATGTTTGGCCGGCGAGTTTTCCGGGTATCCGCTTTGGTACTGGAACTCTTTTGAATGCCGGGTGCCGTTTACAGGGTGTTCATCGTCTATCGGTACAGTGAAAGAAAAACTGGAATCGTACTGAACCATTTCCGCGGTTCAACGTAAAACCATAGGGAGCCGGTGTGCAGTTGAAGTTGGTCCAGCAAATGGCTACGGAATCAAGCTACCTTACGTGCAGCGGAACCATCGTCTGCGGCAAAGAAACAACTGTGTTTATGGAAACGCTGCGGGAACTGATCCGAGGGTCGCGGTCCGTGGTGGTCGATCTCGGGAGCGTCACGCGAATGGATTGCTCCGGGCTGGGAGCCCTGGCGCTGGCTGCCGGCGAGGCGCGGTCGCGGGACAAGCGACTCGTCTTACGCAGGGTGCCAGGCTGCATCCGGAACATGCTCCGGCTCACCAGGCTGGATAGCGTTATCGAAATCCAGGAGCAGGCCGAGGCAGCCCGTGCCGACCGGGAAAGCGCGGCGTAGCCGGGTTGCCGCTGGTGCGGCGGCAAACCAAAGGGGCGCCCTGGGGCGCCCCTGAATAGTTGGCTGTTCCAGCTACTTACTTCCTGACCGGGTTACTTCTTTACGGGCACGGCGGCCTTGGCCGCCTGCACTTCCTTCGGGGAAACCGGCGGAGGCTCCGGGACCGGTGCATTCGTCGCCGTGAGTCCCAGGGTTTTGCGGACCTCGCCTTCGATCGCGGCGGCGATATCCTTGTTCTCCTTCAGGAACTGCTTAGCGTTCTCTCGTCCCTGGCCGATGCGTTCGCCCTTGTAGCTGTACCAGGCGCCCGACTTCTCCACCAGGTTGTGGTTCACGGCGATGTCGAGCATGTCGCCTTCGCGGCTGATGCCCTCGCCGTACATGATGTCGAATTCGGCTTCGCGGAACGGCGCAGCCGTCTTGTTCTTGACCACCTTGACCTTGGTGCGCGAGCCGACGACCTGGTCGCCGTCCTTGATCGCCGCGATGCGGCGGATATCGATGCGCACCGACGAGTAGAACTTCAGTGCTCGGCCGCCCGTCGTGGTTTCGGGGTTGCCGAACATAACGCCGATCTTTTCGCGGATCTGGTTGATGAAGACCAGGCAGGTGCGCGACTTGCTGACCGTTCCGGTGAGCTTGCGGAGGGCCTGCGACATGAGGCGGGCCTGGAGTCCCACGTGGCTGTCGCCCATCTCGCCATCGAGTTCGGCCTTGGGGACCAGGGCGGCGACCGAGTCCACGACCAGCACGTCAATCGCGCCGGAACGCACGAGCGCCTCGGTAATTTCGAGGGCCTGCTCGCCGTAGTCGGGTTGCGAGACCAGCAGGTTATCAACATCCACGCCAAGCTTCTTGGCGTAGATCGGGTCGAGCGCGTGTTCGGCGTCCACAAACGCCGCCATGCCGCCGGCCTTCTGCGCTTCGGCGATGATCTGGAGGGCGATGGTCGTCTTGCCGCTGGATTCGGGACCGAAGATCTCCACCACGCGTCCGCGAGGCACGCCGCCCACGCCCAAAGCGGCGTCGAACGAGATAGCGCCGGTCGAGATGACCGAGATGGGAACGATGGCTTCCTTGTTCCCCAAACGCATGATGGAGCCTTTTCCAAACTGCTTTTCAATCTGCGCTAGCGCCAGATCGATTGCGCGAGACCGCTCGTCGGCCATGATGGGAACTCCCCCGGGCGTGGTTATGAATTGGTAAGGCGCAGCCAGGCTGTCGTGGCTCTAATTCGCCTGATTTGCGGGGCCGCGCGACTTGCGGCGGACGCGCAAAGAAGCCTGATTCTCTCTGCCCAATTTACACGGAGAATAACACGCGGCTCGGGGCGAAGAGGAGGAGAAAATCCGAAAGCGGCATCTAACGCGCAAATGGTATAGCTAAAGGGGAAACGGGAAGTCATTTGCGGCAGACGGCTCCTTGTATACAACCTGGTACTGACGTAACTAGTCCCACTCATTGGGGTTGATGATTGACGGGTGGGGTACACTATCATGTCTCAAGAGGCGTTGAACCGAATGGCCACACAGGTCGCGGCGGCGGCATATAACGACATCTTCGTAATTGGCACGAATCTGGGAAGCATCCCTGGGGTCGAGAAGGTCTACGTCTCTAAGAACGGAAAGTACTACTCGGTCTGGACGGTCGTTCGCTCTTTTGAGCGGAGCCTTCGCAACCGGATTTACGAGGTTGAGAGATCTCTGTTTGAGCACTTCCCCGGGATTCGATTTGAATTCAGCGTTATCGAAGGGGACGAGACGACCTATTTGCCAGAGGCCGACGTAGCGTATCCACGCTAACGATGGCATCTCCCCAATCCGTATTCCTACATCAAGCGCAACACAACGAAGACCTTATCGATCATCTATCAGGCACCGTGTACACGGACTGGATTAGCACGGCGGCCTTCTATGCTGCGCTTCAATACCTGGATTCGTATCTGATCCAGAAGCGACCACCAGAGAAGCACACGAGCCATGGTGCGCGGGAAGAAGCCATTCAACTCGACAAGAGAATAAGCGGTATCTATTCCGACTACCGCAGTCTCAAGGATTTAAGTCAGAGGGCTAGGTATGACGGGAAGAAACCCAGCCCCAACGAGATCAAGAACGATATCTTGCCGAGCCTTGGAGCCATCAAGAAGCACCTCCGTCAGTTTGTTCCGCAAATCACAACCTAAACAGAATTGTCGGATGTCGGTGTCCAGGCCGGGAAGAGGCACAATCGACGACAGCCGCCCTTCTCGAGCCGTGGCGGTGCCCTGATTGCCGCCGACCCAGGCCATGCCGTCCGGATTTGCGCCGACCTGTAGCGAGCCGACTACTTTGAGGCTGGCGAGGTCGATGACGTTGATCTTGCCGTCCTCGGTTGTGGCTACGAATGCTCTTGAACCATCGGGGACCACCAGGATTCCGAGCGGCACGTTCGGCAGCGGGATGCGTTGAACCACCTGGCGTGTGGCAACGTCGAGCACGACCACCGCTCCACCCTCGGCATCAGAGATGAGAACTCGCTTGCCGTCGGGCGTGAACTTCAGCCGGTTGGAATGCTTGGTCAGTCCGGGGATGGTGTGCACGACCTCGTTCGTAGCGGTGTCGATGATCGAGACTCCGCCGTCGCGCGAATGCGCCGTCCAGAGCTGCTTGCCGTCCGGCGAAAGGTCGATCGCCTCGGGGCCTTTCCCGACCGGGATGTGTATAGCCTCGAATCCCCGCGGACCCTGCACGGATCTGAACGCCGTCACGGTGTCAGAGAGCATGTTGCTCGTGTAGATGGCCGTCGCGTCCCTGTTCGCTACCAGCATGTGGCTGATCTCCTGCCCGGTGCCGAGGAACCAGTCCACTTTGTTGGCCGCCGGGTCGTAACGTGCCACGGCTTTGTTCAACTCGGCGGTGAAGTACGCCTTGCCGTCACGCACCTCGATGCCGTGCGGACGCCGCATCACGCCAAGATCGACGCGTCGCACTTCCATCTGGGTGGCGAGATCAATCACGGACAATGTGTTTCCGGGGTTCTTATCGCCGTAGTTTGTGACGAAAGCCAGCTTGCCGTCGGTCGCAACTTCATGCGGGCCGACGCCTGTCGGTATGCGCGCGACGACCTTCATCGCCGCCGGATCAACGATGGCGAGTTGAGCCTCGCCCTTGTTCAGCACCAGCAGCGCTGGGTTGGGGAGTTCGGACGCAGAGAGCGCGGCCGCCAGCGCCACAACAGAGAGCAGGAGAACACACGCGAGGTGTGCGAAACGGTGCATGAGCCATCCTCCGGTGAGGCAATGGACGGACCTGCGGATAGTTGGTTAGCCAGTCAGACGACCATGTTCTCGACGGCTTCCTGGAACTTCGGGTTGTTCCAGAACTTCTTGAAGCTCGAGTCCTTGCGTGGGTCGGGGAAGTCCTGTCCGCGCGGCATGTTGTCGCGCAGCTCCCACGATTTCTTCAGGTGCGGCAGAGCGTTGTCGAGGTCGCCCTTCTCGGCGTAGCTGCAGGCGAGGTTGTAGTGGAACAGCGGGTACTCGGGGTCCTGCTCGATCGCCTTCTTGTAGGTCGCAATGGCCTGGTCGAGGTGGCGTCCCATGGCCTGCGAAACGCCAAGCTGGTCGAGCATGCGGCGGCGGTCCTCGGCAGCGAGCTTCTTCTGTTTCTCTTCGAG
>DASPLH010000059.1:0-20391 GCA_035627675.1 Clostridia bacterium | reverse complement strand
ACGATGGGCAACGGCATCGCTCACGTTTTCGCCAAGAGCGGCTACGAAGTGGTGCTCGTTGATGTCGCCGAGGGGTATCTCAATCGCGGGTTGCAGACGATCGGCAAGAACCTCGAGCGCGAAGTTTCGAAGCAGAAGCTGTCTGCCGAGGACCGCGATGCCGCTCTGAAGCGCATCCGCGGCGTGCTCGACCGCAAAGAACTCGCCGGGTGCGACCTGGTCGTGGAAGCCGCAACGGAAAAGTTCAACACCAAGGCGGAGATCTTCCGCGAGATCGACCAGATCTGCGGTCCCGACATCATCCTCGCCAGCAACACGTCCTCGATCTCGATCACCAGGCTTGCGGCTGTGACCAAGCGTCCCGACAAGGTCATTGGGATGCACTTCTTCAACCCCGTTCCCATGATGAAGCTGGTCGAGGTCATCCGAGGACTGGCGACCTCCGACGAGACCTACGAAACGGTGAAGGCGGTCTCCGAGAGGCTCGACAAGACCCCCGTCGAGGTCAATGACGCTCCCGGGTTCGTCAGCAACCGCGTGCTCATGCCGCTGTTGAACGAGGCGATGTACGCGGTCATGGAAGGCGTCGCGACGCCAGAGGCGGTGGACGAGGTTTTCAAACTCGGGATGGCGCACCCCATGGGGCCCCTGACGCTGGCAGACTTCATCGGACTCGATGTTTGCCTCGACATCATGCGCGTGCTCCAGAACGGGCTCGGCGATCCGAAGTACAGGCCGTGCCCGCTGTTGATCAAGATGGTCGACGCCGGGTGGCTCGGGCGGAAGTCGGGCCGCGGCTTCTACACCTACGAGCAATAACAGATGGAAGCCGTGCAAAACGACTCAAAGACGCAGGCCGGGCGCGAGACCCTGACGGGACTTACGTGGACGCTCGGCCTGATCGCCGGACTCCTGAGTGGAATGGTGCACGTGGCCGTGCAGGACCCGGCCGTCACCGCCTTGGCCGTGACGGCCGCGTGCATGGCCCTGGGCTTTGCGCGTCCGCAGCGGCCCTGGCGATGGATCGTGGCCGTGGCGCTGCCGATCCCGCTCGTGCTCGTCGCCGCAAAACTCGGCGGGTATTATGCGAACTTCACCCGGGCGACGCTCGCAGGGTCCATCCTCGTGATCCTGCCCGGAGTCGCCGGAGGGTTCGGCGGGTCGTTCTTCCGCCGGTTCATCTCCCACGTGTTCCTCGCCGAGAAGTAGGTCGGGGCCTCACCCGACATCCGGATAAATCGTTACCTGTTAACCGTCAAGTTACTCCCGCGCGGCGTCCCTTCCCGATATGCTGCGCCTATGGGTGTGTCGCTCACGGTCCTTGCCAGTGGGAGCAAGGGCAACAGCACGGTGGTGGCTTCCAGCAGTACCCGCCTGCTGGTGGACTGTGGCCTCTCCTGCAAGGAAACCTGCGCGCGCTTGCTGAAGGCCGGGATCTCGCCGGAGACGATTGACGCCATCCTGATCACCCACGAGCACTCGGACCACGTCTCCGGAGTGCATGTGATGGCGAAGAAGTTCCGCCTGCCGGTTTTCATGACCGGACCCACGCACGCCACCTGGCAGCGCTACTTCAAAGACAGCGCGGGGAACGCCGTGCGCGCCGAACGGCTCGAAGTGTTTCAGCCCGGGCGCGCTTTCCAGGTCGGCGACATCGAAGTGATGCCGTTCACGATCCCACACGACGCGGCCGATCCGGTCGGTTTCACGTTCCTGGCCGAGGGCGTCAAACTGGGAGTGGCCACCGATCTCGGATACATCGCGCAGAACGTGAAAGATCATCTGCGGGGATGTCACGGGCTGATGATCGAGTCCAACCACGACATCGAGATGCTTCGGATCGGGCCGTACCCCTGGTCGGTCAAGCAGCGGGTTCTTTCCCGAGTTGGCCATTTGTCCAACGACGCGTTGGCTGAATTTCTGGCCAGCGATTATGATGGGGATGCAGCTTTCCTCATCCTGGCGCATTTGTCCGAACAAAACAATCATCCGGAGATTGCCAGGACGGCGGCCGAGTCTGCCCTGGGAAGGCGCCGTAACCTGCTGCACAACCAGCTCATGCTGGCTGCGCAGCACGAGACTCTGCAAACTGTGGTTCTGTAAGCACGGCATGAGTGAATGTATCGACCGCGTCGTCGGCAAGATTCTCGCCGGCTGGCGCTATGACATTTCGGGACTCGCACCGGAGATGCGCGGCGACTACGAAGCGCACCTTGCGGCCTGCGAGCATTGCCGCTCGCGCCAGCGTCTCCACCGGGCGGTGGACGTCGGCCTTATCGTTCTCGGAACCCTTTCCGCCGGCCTGTTCCTGGTGGCCTTCGCCATCATCCATCACCTGAAGCCGGGACACGCCTTCATCCTCGAACTGATCGCGCTTGCCGGGTTCCTGCTGTCGGCCCTGATCTGGCTGATCGTGGCCGTCGCCACCCCGGCCCCTGTAGTCATGGTCGGAGCGGCAAAGACCGGAGCACGGCTGGTGCATGACCGCCTCCCCGACCACATCCGGGAGCGCATCCCCGAAGAACTTCGCCTGAAAATCTCAGGTTCGTGATCTGTCCCGCACGGGAACGTCATCTTACTGAACTGGCCACCTGGCCGGTTTTTCTTTTTCCGCAGGAATGTTTGCGGCGCGGCTTGACTACCCCCTCCCCCTATATGCGATAGTATGGGGGTGGGGGGTATTAAAACTATGACTTCGCGAGCTATCCCAATTCGCGGCATCCTGCTTGCGCTGCTGCTTCTTCTCGCAGTGCCGGCCGCCGTAGGCCAGCACGATCATTCGTCGCACCCGCCGGAACCGGCCCCGGCTGCCCAGCAGCCGCCGTCCGAAGAACGGTCTTCGCGGCCCATGCGCGATCAGGACCCGCACGCAGCGCATGGCGAGCGGCAGCAGCCCGGAGCCAACCTGGAGCTCGGCTTCGGCTCTGGAACGGCATGGTTGCCGCAATCCTCGCCAAGCTACATGTGGATGAAGAGCTACCGCGACTGGAACGTCATGACGCATGCCAACCTGGTGATCGGCTTCAACAAGCAGGGTGGACTGCGGGGCGCGGGCAAACTCCAGTCGCAGAACTGGCTGATGCTGATGCAGGACCGCAAGCTCGGCTCCGGCACCCTGCAACTGCGCCAGATGTTCACGGCCGAACCGCTGACGACGCCTCGCCCGGGCTTCCCGCAACTGTTCCAGACCGGCGAGACCTACCGTGGCAAGGCCCTGGTCGATCACCAGCACCCGCACGATCTGATCGGCGAGTTGTCGGCGCGCTACGTCGTGCCGGTGTCGGAGAACTTGCAGTGGAGCATCTACGGCGGTCTTGCCGGAGAGCCCGCAGTCGGTCCCGTGACTTTCATGCACCGCGGTTCCGCCCTCGAGATTCCAGACGCGCCCCTGTCGCACCATTTGCAGGACTCGACGCACATCACCTTCGGCGTGATTACGACCGGACTGACTTACAAGCGGGTCAAGGTGGAAGGGAGCGTTTTCAACGGGCGCGAGCCCGACGAGGAGCGCACCAACTTCGATTTCGGAGCGCTGGATTCCTGGGCCGGACGCGTGAGCTTCGCTCCGGGACGCAACTGGACCGCTTCGTACGCCTACGGATTCCTCCGCAAGCCCGAGGCGCTGGAGGACAACAACATCGTCCGGCAGACGGCGATGCTCTCCTACAACAGGCCGCTCGCGGCCGGCAATTGGGCCACGTCGCTCGTGTGGGGGCGCAATCGCAAGACCGGGCACGCCGATTCCGTGCAGAACAGCTACCTGGTCGAGACCACGCTCAACTTCGCCCAGAAGAACTATGCGTACACGCGCCTGGAACTGGTCGATAAGGACGAGTTGTTCCCCGAGGGCGATGGACCCGGCGGACACCATGCCAGCTTCCGCATCGGCGGATATACCTTCGGTGGCGTGCGCGACATCGTTCAGTCGAGCGCGGGGCAGGTGGGCATCGGAGCCGAAGTGACGTTCTATTCGAAGCCCGACGTGCTCGACTCCTACTACGGCAAGCGGCCGGTGAGCTTCCAGATTTTCGTCCGGCTGCGCCCGCCGAAGATGACGCATTGAACGGAGATGACTCGGAACCAGAAAACGCACGGCTCGCGCCGTGCGTTTCCGTTTTGCCTGGCATCCCTATTCGTCGCGATGCACCGTCTCCATGGAGAACGCGGGCAGGCAGACGGCGATGTACTCGGCTCCATCCGGCGTCGAGTACTGCACCCATTCGCCCGCATGTGCGATGACTGCCTGTCCCGCATTTACGTCGATGTGGCCGTCGCGGTGGGTGACTCGCAGATGGCCCTTCAGCACGATCGTGTACTCGTCGAACTCCGGCGTCTGTCCCGGTTCAACCCAACCGGCGGGGCTTCGCATGTGTGCGACGCTGGCGCCCGTTGTCCCGGAGTTCACCCGGCCGATGTATTCATCGATCAGCTTCGGCTTGTTTCCGGCGGCCTCGATGCGTTTAGGCTGCGAAATCAGGGTCGGCATTCGTACTCCTATTGGTTCGGCTGGTCGAGGATGACTCCGCCGATCAGGTCGGTGATCTTTTTGACCCGGTGCTCCACGCACCAGCGTTCCAGGGCGTTGACAAGTTTCTCGCACGCGCACGGATCCCAGAAGTTCGCCGTCCCCACCTGCACGGCGGCGGCTCCGGCCAGCATGAACTCGACGACGTCTTCGGCCGTGCTGATCCCGCCCATTCCCAGGACCGGGATGTTCACCGAGTGCGCCACTTCGTACACCATGCGCACGGCGATCGGCTTGATGGCCGGGCCTGACAGTCCGGCGGTCACGTTCGAGATGCGCGGCCTCCGCGTCTCCGGATCGATCGCCATGGCGAGGAAGGTATTCACCAGCGAGACGGCGTCGGCGCCGGCCGTCTCCGCCGCTCGCGCCATGTAGGCGATGCTGGTGACATTCGGCGAGAGCTTCACGATCAGCGGACGACGCGCCGCACTCTTGCAGGCCGCGACCACTTCCTGCAGCATGACCGGGTCCTGGCCGAAGGTGATCCCGCCCCGCTTTACGTTCGGACACGAGACATTGATCTCGTAAGCGGCGATCCCGTCTCCCTCGTTGAGGATGCGGATGGTCTGCGTGAAGTCCTCGATGCTGTAGCCGTAAACATTCGCGATGGGGACGATGTTCCGCATCTTCGCCAGTTGCGGCACCTTCTCTTCGACGAAGGCACGCGCGCCGATATTCTGGAGCCCGATCGCGTTCAGCATGCCCGCGGCGGTCTCGTACAGCCGTGGCGGCGGATTTCCGGGCATCGGTTCGCGAGACAGGCCCTTGACCACGAACCCGCCAAGCTTCTCGAGCGTGACGATGTCTTCGAACTCGACTCCGTAGCCAAACGTTCCGGCAGCGGCGATCACCGGGTTCTTCAGGTTCAACCCGGCAAACGAGACGCTCATGTCAACCGGCGTGCGGGAAGTCATCGGCGGCCCCCGGTAGCCACAGGAACCCTCGGTTGATCGGCGATGGCCTCGGTCAGCACGCGTCCGACGGCGCTCGCCGGCTTGCTGATGCCGAGCACGCTGCTGAGCGTCACGGCGAGGTCCACCGGTTCGGCGGCCGTGCGGTACTGTCCCGGACGGAACTGCGGCCCGTAGAACGCCACCGGCACATGCGTGTCATAGGAGTATGGGAGCGCGTGGTCCGTCCCGGCCCCCCAGCCGACGATGAAGGGCGCGGAATAGCCGATGACGTACCAGCCGGAGTGCGGGCTGTAGGCGTTAAGGAACTGTCGCGTGAACACCGTGTTCGGGACATCGCCGGAAGCCAGTTGGCTCTTCGTAAAGTAGTTACGCATGCCGAGCTGCACCATCGCCTCACCCACCGTGCGCTCGGCTTCTGCCTGGGTAAGATTTGTGCCCTCGAACGCTGCCGTGTCCAGTTGCGCGTTGGGGTAGTCGTAGCGGACGACGTATTTCGCCTCGCGGCCCAGCTTCTTCGAGATGGCAGCATTCAACTCGTTGACGACATCGGGACGTTTCAGGTTGGCGGCTGGGATTCGCAACGTTGACGCAAAGCTTGGCAGGGGCGCCGTACCGTGGTCCGCGCTGAGGGCCAGCAGAAAGTTTCCTTCACCGTAGCGCTTCACCAGGTACTGGAAGAACCCGGCCAATTGGCGGTCGAGCGCGACTATCATCTCGCGCTCCTGCTCCGAATCGGGCCCGACCTTGTGTTGCAGGATGTCGTGAGACGAGAAACTGACGGTAAGCAGATCGGTCGCCGGTCCCGTGCCCAGTTTCTCGTTTTCGATCAGGGCGCGGGTGAACTCCAGGGTGTAGTCGTTAGCGTATGGCGTGCGGCCGATACGCTCGTAGTAGTCGAGCGGCTTGCCGTTTTCCTGCTGCGGCCCCGTGCTGCGCATCACCTTTCCGGCGCGGTCCTTCCACTCCAGGCCCTCGTACTTGGCGGCCGGCTTGGCGGCGTTGAATGCCGTGAGCCACGCCGGCGCTTCCTTCATGTAGTAGGTCGAACTCAGGAAAGCGCCGGTGTCGTGTTCGATCCAGAATGCTCCGTCCGCGCTGTAGCCGACCGGCATGATGGCCGACCTTGCTTTCAGCGCAACCCCATACACGCGCGCGCGGCCGCTCGTGGCAAGTTTCAGTTCGTCGCCGATGGTGGTTGTCAGCAGGCGGCGCGGCGAATCTCCGCGGTCCCGGCTGGCTGCGCCCACCGGCTGTTCTGCCGGATCTTCGGTGCAAGACACTACTTTCTTCGCTTGCGGGTCCCACCAGTCATTCGCAAGTATCCCGTGGCCCAGCGTATAGGTTCCCGTTCCCAAGGTCGCGTGTCCGGGGCAGGTACGCGTGTTGGCGTACTGATAGTACGCATTGCTGAACCACGCGCCCCGGTCCATGAACAGCCGGAAGCCGCCGGGTCCGAAATCGGAGTAGTGCCGCTCCATGAGGTCGCCGCGAAGCTGGTCCACGATGATGACGACCGCGAGTTTCGGCTTGGCGTTGTAGGCCGCAGCCAGCGCGCTGCAGCCGAAGACAAGAATGAGGGCGAGCGAGGCAAGAATCTTGCGCATATGGGTTGCGATAAGTGTACCGGGGAGTGGAAGTGCACGAAAAGCACGATTCGGGCCGGACACGCCGGCCATCGGCGGCTGGTTCTGGCATCTGCACTCCGAGTTCGATACAGTTATTCTCCTATGCTCGACCTTGCGTTTGTCCGCAATCATCTGCCGCTCGTCGAAGACAAGCTGCGCCAGCGCGGCGCCGATCCTGCCGAAGTGCTGAGCAATTTCAACGAAATCGATCAGCGTCGCCGCCGCGAGGTCACCGCGCTCGAAAGCGCGAACCAGCGCCGCAACGAGTATTCGCAGAAGATTGGCGCGTTCAAGCAGGCGGAGAAGAAGGGCACGCTCGCGCCCGAGCAGGCTAGGGAACTGGAGGCGCTGACGACTGCGGTCGCCGGGATCAAGAACGACATCCCGCGGCTGGAAGAGTCGGTGAAGCAGGCCGACGCGGAGCTGCGAGCGATCCTGACGACGATTCCTAACCTCCCGCATGATTCTGTGCCGGTGGGCAAGAGCGAGCATGACAACCAGGAGATCAAGCGCTGGGGCGAGCCGCCGAAATTCGGCTTCGAGCCTAAGCCGCACTGGGAGCTTGGCGAAACCCTTGGCGTCCTAGATCTCGAGCGCGCAGCGAAACTGACCGGTGCGCGTTTTGCGCTCTACTGGGACATGGGTGCGAAGCTCGAGCGCGCGCTGATGAACTTCATGCTCGACCTGCACACCCGCGAGCACGGATACATCGAGGTGCTGCCTCCGTACCTGGTCAACTCCGAATCGATGTTCGGCACCGGGCAGCTGCCGAAGTTCGAGCAGGACCTGTTCAAGGTCCCGCACGGCGAGCGCGACCTTTGGCTGATTCCAACCGCCGAGGTTCCGGTCACGAACATCTACCGCGACGAGACACTCGATGCCGCACAGTTGCCGGTGTCACTGACGGCGTTCACCCCATGCTGGCGCAGCGAAGCCGGATCGTATGGGAAGGACGTGCGCGGCATCATCCGCCAGCACCAGTTCCAGAAGGTCGAACTGGTGAAATTCGCAAAGCCCGAGGAGTCGTACGAGCAGCACGAGAAGCTCACGCGCGATGCCGAGGCGGTGCTGGAGCGGCTCGGGCTCCACTATCGCCGCGTTTTGCTCTGCACGGCCGACATGGGATTCGCGTCGGCCAAGACCTACGACCTGGAAGTCTGGCTGCCCGGACAGCAACTTTTCCGCGAGATTTCGTCGTGCTCCAACTTCGAGAACTTCCAGGCCAGACGGGCGAACATCCGTTACCGTCCCGAGGGGAAGAAGGGAACCGAGTACGTGCACACGCTGAATGGCAGCGGTCTGGCCATCGGACGTACCTGGCTCGCCGTGATCGAGAACTATCAGCAGGAGGACGGCAGCGTGCTCGTCCCGGAGGCGCTGCGTCCCTACGTTGGCGCAGACGTGATCAAGCCGAGGAGCCTGTAGGCTCGCGCGACCGCGGGCGGAGCGGTGCCAAAAGCGCTGCGCTCAGGATTGCAAGAATCCGCGGGCGGGGACGCCCGCGCCACATCCGCGCCACACCCGCGCTACACCGGTTTGCGCGCGGGTTGACCCGGGCACTACACTGATGAAGATGAGCATCGGGAAGACATTGCGGAGTTACCTCTGGTGGACGCACCCTCGCGGAAACATCCACTACGACGTGATGGTCACGTTGATTCTGCTGTTCATCTTTGTCACGCCACACTTCGTCAACTTCAATGACAAACCGGCTGAACGCGTCCCGCATCAGACCGGAGTACAGGTGCAGCCGGAGGGCGATGGATTCATCTATCGCATCGATGCCGCAGCCGTGAAGGGCACCAGTGACGAGGATGTCCGGGCGGGCCTCATGCGGGTCATCGAGCCGATCGCCGGGGAAGTCACATTGACCCGCTACGAGTCGGTTCACGACGTTAAGGGCCACCTCGCCGGATATCGCGCCTGGGTTCGCCGCCGGTAGCGAGTCTTTACTCCCACGGCGGTGTTCAAGTCTCCAGTACATCACACGAGAAATCGAATGAAGAATCTTTTCCAACTCGCCGCGCTCTCGCTGGCCGCAGCCGCGCTGTGTCTGCCCGCGCTCGCGCAGAAGTCCTCGACGGGTGGGCACCCGAAGACTTCGGTCATCGCCGAAGCCAAGGCGCCTGCTTCGGGGCAGCAAGGGGCCGCGAAGGCGAACAATGGCAATCTCGAGTCGGTGCTGTCGCTCATGGACAAGACTGCCGCGAACTTCAAGTCCGTCGAGACGGAGTTTGCGTGGGACCAGTACCAGACCGTCGTTGACGAGCACGACTTGCAGTCGGGCATGATGTATTTCCGCCGCAACGGTCCCGATGTGGAGATGGCGGCGAGCATCAGCAAGCCTGACCAGAAGTACGTATTGTTCTCCGACGGCAAGGTGCGCGTGTACCAGCCCAAGATCGACCAGGTCACGGAGTACGCCGCCGGAAAGAACAAGGCGGATTTCGAAAGCTTCCTCGTGCTGGGCTTCGGCGGCCGCGGACACGACTTGCAGAAGTCTTTCGATGTGAAGTATGCCGGCGCGGAGAACGTGAACGGCATCAACACGCACAAGCTCGAACTGACTCCGAAGTCGGCGAAGCTGAAGAACAACTTCCAGCTGATTACTCTCTGGATCGATCGCGATCGCGGCGTGTCGGTGCAGCAGAAATTCCAGGAACCGTCGGGCGACTACCGGCTGGCGAAGTACAACAACATCAAGGTCAACGACAAGTTGCCGGCGGATGCATTCAAGCTGAAGACCACGGGCAAGACCAGGGTCGTGCAGCCCAACGGTTAGCGGAAGGTGTACCGGTGAAATCGCCGGGCGTGTTCGGCGGTGGCAGGTAAAGCGCTGGCGCGGGGTTGCGGGTGTGGGAAGGGCGGCTCAGTCCGCCCTTTTTGTTTTGCCCCGCCCGGTTTCAGGGGTATAGTGCGCCTACGCCGCATTCGTCCGGCGCCGAAGTGCGCTTCAGGGCAACGCCCTGAGCGTCCGGGCGCGTCCTACCTGGAGCAGCAGGGACCCTAATGGGAAAAATCCTCACAATCCCGGTTCGCCCGACCGCCGAGCACCTGAAGAGCAAACGCAGCTCCGACCCACGCTACATCGAGGGACAGAGGCTGCTGGTCAACGCCATGAGGTACCTCGTGAAAGGCGATCCGGAGGGCAATCGTCCGGCGGTCGAACTGATCTCGGAGCATGTGCGGACACAGTTCCGCATGTCCGACCACCCCCTCGATCTCAACAAATCACGATAGACCTGCTTCAAGGTACGTTGCCGCAGCAGCTCAGTACCCTCGCTGGCGACCGTTTGTTGGGCCTGCTCAGGCCAGTTCGGGAACGGGCGGAAGGGGACGTCTGCCGGGCGGCTGGTGCGCAGTTGGGGTGGTAAACTAGACGGTTTGCATCGAGCCCGGAGGGCCAGTGTTTCCACTCATATTCCGGGCCAGAGGGGTTGGCATCCATGGCGACTATTGAATCCAGCGTCATCGCGCCCGTGCGTTCGCGTGCGGGGTACATCGACATCACGCCGTTCAAGAACGAGCCGTTCACGGATTTCACGCGCGCCGACAACGCGCGCCGAATGAAGGACGCGCTCGACAAGGTACGTGTTCAGCTTGGCCGCGAGTACGACCTGATCATCGGTGGCCAGCGCTTCAAGAAAGACAGGAAGATCAAGTCCATCAACCCGTCGAAACCGTCCGAGATCGTCGGCGTATTCCAGGAAGCCGGAGCGGAAGATGTGCCGAAGGCGATGGAAGCCGCGCTGAGCGCCTTCGAGAGCTGGAGCCGCACTCCGATTGAAGACCGCGCCCAGTTGCTGCTGCGGGTAGCGCGCGCGATTCGCGAGCGCAAGTTCGAGTGGAACGCGTGGATGGTATTCGAAGTCGGCAAGAACTGGGCGGAAGCCGACGCCGATACGGCCGAGACGATTGACTTTGCGGAGTTCTACGCCCGCGAAGCGCTGCGGCTGGCCAAGGCCGAGCCTCCGATCCAGCTGCCGGGCGAGCGCGACATGCTGCGCTATATCCCGCTGGGCGTCGGCGCCGTTATCCCGCCCTGGAACTTCCCCTCGGCGATCATGGCCGGCATGACCATGGCTTCCATCGTCTGCGGCAACACGGTCGTGCTGAAGCCGTCGAGCGATTCGCCCGCAATCGCCGCGAAGTTTGTGGAACTGCTCGAAGAGTGCGGCATGCCGGATGGCGTCGTAAACTTCTGCACCGGCGGCGGCGGATCGTTTGGCAACGGGATCGTTGCTCATCCGCAGACGCGGTACATCGCCTTCACGGGCTCGAAGGAAGTCGGCCTGCACGTGAACCGGTTGGCTGCGGAGACGCAACCCGGCCAGATCTGGATCAAGCGCACGGTCCTGGAGATGGGCGGCAAGGACTCCATCCTCGTGGATGCCGACGCCGATCTCGATGCGGCAGTGGAAGGCGTGGCCGCGTCGGCCTTCGGCTTCCAGGGACAGAAGTGTTCGGCCTGTTCGCGGGCGATCATCGACGAACGCGTGTATGACAAGTTCATCGAGCGTTTGCGCCAGCGTGTCGAGCAGATCAATGTCGGTCCCGCCGAAGAGAATCCGAAGATGAGCGCGGTGATCAACGAGCGCAGCTTCAAGAACTGCCTGAACTACATCAAGAAGGCGCTCGATGAGGGCGGACGTCTCATCACGGGCGGCGCTCCGGTCGAGGGTGCCGGCGAAGGATACTTCCTCCAGCCGACGGTCATCTCCGATGTCGATCCCAAGGGGACCATCGCGCAGGAAGAGATCTTCGGGCCGGTGCTGGCGGTGATCAAGTGCCGCGACTTCAATGACGGCCTCCGCATCGCCAACAACACCGAGTTTGGCCTGACCGGAGCGGTCTACACCAGCTCGGAAGACAAGATCGAGCGGGCGATGAACGAGTTCCACGTCGGAAACCTCTACATCAACCGCAAGTGCACGGGAGCCATGGTCGGAGCACATCCGTTCGGCGGCTTCAACATGAGCGGCACCGATTCCAAGGCGGGCGGACCCGACTACCTGTCCCTGTTCACACAGGCCAAGTCGATCGCCCGGAGGATCGAGTAAATTCTTCTCTGGAACGCAAAAAGGCCGGGGCGATGCTCCGGCCTTCGCTTTTCAGCCGCTAATCCCGTAAGGACATTTGACAATAGTTGGCGTCGTGCTGAGAATTGGGGCAGGAAGCAAATGGCTGCTTGCAACAGCAGCTAATCCCTAAGTGCTCTATGCACTTGGATCGAGGATCCCCCAGATGGCAAGAATCCTCTGCATCGATGACGAGCCGCACGTGGTGACGCTCAAGTGCGCCATTCTCGAAGCGGCTGGTCATCAGGTCACTCCGGCTACATCGGCCCACGACGCCATTGAGAAGCTCAATCACAACGAGTATGACGCCGTCGTTACGGATTGGAGATTGGGTGACGCGAACGGGCGCGCTGTCGTTCAGGCTGCGAAGACGCACTCGACGATGCCGGTCGTAGTCGTGTCCGGATACGTTGCGGAGGCGTTCCAGGCCGCGGAGCCGCTGGCGGACCTCTACCTCGAGAAGCCGGTCAATCCCGAAGAGCTCGTCACCATCGTCAACGAACTGCTGAAGACGACCGAAGCGGACAAGCGGGCCTCCGCCGAATAACTCGTCAGAATCCCGTAGAAAGCAAAACGCCGGCGAGTGCCGGCGTTTTCTGTTGCCCGATTCGGATTACTGCGCCGGAGCCGAGGGCGTGGCGCTTCCGGTTGCGCCCATCGCCGCCGCTGTCGCCGCCGCAGCTTCGGCGAGGATGCGGTGATGGATCGTGAACAGCGCCAGTTCGAGGCGGTCCGAAACGCCGATCTTGTCGTACACGTTCCGCAGGTAGTTCTTCACGACCTGCTCGGTGGTGCCGAGCTGGGTTGCGATCTCCTTGTTCTTGTAGCCCTGCACGATCAGCGCGACGATCTTCAGTTCCTTGGGCGTAAGCCGGTCGCGCACCCGGGCGCCGACGAAATCGTCGGAGTCGGAGGTGGCCACGGTGGCCCTGGCATTCTGAACGTAGGTTTCGCCGGTCGCCACCTTGCGAACGCAGCGAAGGAGTTCTTCACCCGTTACGGAGCGGAACGTCACGCCGCTGACTCCGGCCTGGAGGTAGCGCTCGGGGTTTTCGGAGTGGTCCGCCACGACAACCATGCGGGTCGCAAACTTGCGAGCCGCCGAGGCCACGGACTCGAGGTTCGGCAGGAAGCTGCTGGCGAAGATCAGCACGGCCGCATGGAACTTCTCGACCGCCAGCATCATCTGTTCGACCGACTGCGCCTGCGCGACGATGCGGACGTCATCCTCGACCGCGAGCACCTTGGCTACTCCGGCGCGGAAGATGGCCTGGTTGTCGGCAACAATGACCTTCAGCATGCTAAACCTCTGTCTCGTTCGGGCGAACGAATTCATAGGAATCGATGACGCAAGCGACTCCGTTCTTGTCGGGGCCGATCTGATCCGTGCGCAAAACGCGGCCCAGGCAGCGGACTTTTACGTCGGCAGCCGCGCCGACCGTTTCGGCCGGTAGCATCATCTCGAAACTCACCGTCGACCCCGCATCGAACCCATGGTTCAGCACCAGGTACGCGCCGGCAGCACTTACGTTATCGGCTGTTCCGTCGAGCTCGTGAGTCGTGCCGGTGTCGTCTTGCAGTTTGACCGACAAATGCACGGGAAACCGTTTGCTTGTACGTGCGTCTTCCACACGTTCTCCTTCGCGCGAGCAATTGGAACCTAAAAAGCCAAACCGCACCCGGATTATCCCATGGTTTGCTGGATTGGGATACTCGCAGGTGCGGTTGTAGAGGTAATTTCCCGGTTTCCTGCCGGGCTTTCGCCTGAGATCAGCGTCTGGGAGGGAAGATGAACCCTCCGATTGTATTGCCGATTACCAATCCCAGGATGCCGGCGCCGGCGACGCCGGGGAGAAGGTATTCGCGCGCGACCCGGCGAGCATCCAGGCGCTCGCGCACGCGATGGCGCACCGTGCTGCGCAGTTCCGCGACGGAGTTATGGAGACGGCGCCGCTGTTCGGCCGCGCGCTGCTCCAGGACGTCGGTAGGGAGTGGATTCGTCATACCTGTGACTTTGCCTCCGTCTGCAACCAGCTCTTATCCTGCTGTAGAACTCTCAGCGTGCGCTCCGGCGACATGCCGCTTGCCTTCAGGGTTTTCATGCCATACATGCCGGCGATGGCGGCGATCACGCCGTAGATCACGCCGACAATCAGCAGCGACAGCGCGTACTGGTACGGCTTGCCCGGGAACGCCATGGCGATCAGCGCGACCAGAGCGGCCGTGATCAGGAACCACGCCGTCACTCCGAACAGTGCCGCGGCCCCGAGTGCGGGAATGGATGACTTCACGGCGGAGACCTTCTCGTTCATCTCCGTGCGCAGCATCTGCACGCGAGTGTTGAGGAAGTCTTTCGCCTCGATCTTGAAGTCGTTCAGAATTTCGGCAATCGTGCGCTCACGATTGTTGAAGTTCACGTTGTGTGCGCTAGCCACGGTCAGACCTCCACATCCTCATCGCAAATCCAATCACGACGCCGGCAACAGCGGCCACGGCGATTGTCTCGAGCGGATGGCGATTGGTGACCTCCCGCGTTCGGCGCTGTGCGTTTCGAACGCCGCTGCGCGCCTGCTGTCTCCACACCGGCATCTGCCGGTGCGCCGTTTGTTTCCACTCGAAGATCTTGTGCCGGGCGCTTCGCGCCATGCCGGATGCGCGGTCGGCGGCCTGATTCATCTGCCGCTTGGCTCTTCCGGCCACCACTTCCAGGCGTCCGCGAGCCTTGTCCCTGAAACTTGTGCCGCCGCCCACCTGGCCGTACTCGCGTTCGCCGGCGTAGCGGTCGTTTCTGTCGTTGAGATCGAAATCGGAGCGGGACCTGCGCGTGTAGTCGAACGTGTCAACGTCTTCCTCGCCACGGCCGCTCCCGGCATTCCACGTGGTGTGACCCGCGGGCGCGTACTCGTTGGCCAAATCTGACGCCGGGATGCCGGGCAAGTGCGGAGGTTGTCTCTCCGCATCGCTTCCGGTCGGACTCGGCTCCGGATAAAGGGTCCGATCGTCGAGGTCGTTCTTTTTCAGAGGTTCTGCCATGTCTCTCCCCTCGGTTCATGGTCGAGCAGACGCAAGAGGTCCACCGAACTTGGTGAGTAAGATGAGGGCTAGGGACGTGGTGTTTTAACCGTGATTGGGCGAAATCGTGAGTACGGCAGTCCGAAGAGGCTTCGGGCGCGGGTAGCGGGTCAGAATGCGTTGCCGCCGCCGCCCCCGAAACCGCCCCCGGAGAACCCGCCTCCGCTGCTGAACCCGCCGCCGCTGAACCCCGAACCCGACGAACTCGCGCGCGGTGCAGCCGTGAATGCCTCGTACGCCGAGTTGCTCATCGTGTTCATCGAGTTCGTGAAGTAGATCGGGTTCCACATACCCGGATACGTCGAACCCGTGTACCAGTTCGGCGGGTTCTGGATGATTCCCTGGAACGCCTGCGCCCAGTGGCGCTCCACGCCAAGGGCCATGGCGAACGGAAGGTACTTCTCGAATGTGTCAGGCGGGAACCTGCGCAGACGGTCCCCATCCACCCGCATCATGAACTCGCGGAATCCGAGTACCGACACCTCGGCGCGCGCGCCTTTCAGGGTCTTCGCCGTCATGATGCGCCCGAAGAGCCATACGATCAGCAGAGAGACTGCCAGGGCGATCACGAACACCAGCGGCGCGTTGAAGAACTGGTACACGCCTGTGACCTGCGCGACCAGGAATGGAGCAGCGATGATCAACATCGCCAGCACTCGATACATGTTGGCCGAGTCCGGATCGACCCGATAGACTTCCTTCCTTTTCAGCTCCTCCAGGATGGCGCGCTTGACGCCGGGAATCGCAGTGTAGAAGCGGTTCTTCAGGCTCGATAGCGTTGTGCTCTGGTCTCCATAGGAGAACATCTTGGAGAGGATCTGGCGCTCGTGCGCGGCGAGGCCGCTCCATTGATCCTGCGGCTTCAGCAGGTGGAAGACAAAGTCGCGGTTGTTGAAGAACAGTACCTTCTCGTTCCTCTCCTCGATTCGCAGGTAGCCCCTCACGGCGAGATCCACCAGCGTGGAAGTGATGTCGCGCGGGTCCACCGAATCGTCAATCAGCGATCCTATCTCGGCCGGGGACATGCCCTTGGGAGGTTCATACATCGGAGCCACCGAGAGTCCCGCGTCCGGATCGCGGCCCTTCACGTACCACATGCCGAACATCACCGCGAACGTAAACACCGGCAGCAGCACGATCAGGTTCGAGCCCAGGAACCACCAGGCGCGCCGCAACGAACTGGGCTGTCCGACGGTGCCCTTGGGCAGGTACACGTTGACCGTCAACCCGCCGCGCATCGGCAGGGGATTCGTGGTTTCAAACGTGGCGGCATTGCCCTTCACTTCGGCCGTGGCTTCCTGATCGTAGGAGCCGTACACGCCCGTGAACGCCTGTGCGCGCAGTCGTCCGTTGCCGTCCGAGGGGAACGAGACGAACGCCGAGGCTGAGTCGATTGGCACCGGCCAGTCGTTGCCCGTGACATTCCAGTAGAGTTCGTCGTGGTCCTCGAAGTAGCGAACTCCGTTTCGCACCGTGTACGAGATCTGTACCTGCTTCTCGGTGTCGGTGGCGCCGGGAATGTAGATGGTGAGCACCCGGTAATCGCCCTTGCGGCGGGAGTCGTACTTCAGCGGAGTGCCCGCCGCGTCGCGAACCTTGATGTCGTCTATGTACAGCGTGTAATTCGTTCCGCGAGGCCCGGGATAGTTGACCGGAATGCGGCGATGGATGCCACGGAAGGATCCGACGAACACCAGCGAGATCTGTTCGGTGACGACCATCGTTCCGTCGTCCATCACGCCGATGTTGTCGTGGAAACGCGAGATGCGCCAGCTGCGGCTTCCGCCTTCGTCCTCCTGCGCGAACGCGAGGGACGGAACGAGGCAGAGCAGAGCCAGCAGGAGGCAGAATACAAAGCCCCAGCGCTTGCGCGCACTGGGGCGAGAAGAAGCCAGGTCTTGGATCATGTTCTCTAGAACTTCACCTGTGGCACGGCGCGCTCGGCCGGATCAACGGTCTCGAAGAACTGCCGCTCCTGGAAGTTGAACATCCCGGCGATGATGTTGGTCGGGAACGACTGGATCCGGGTGTTGAGATCGCGCACCACGGCGTTGTAGTAGCGGCGCGAGTTCTGCAAGGCGTCTTCCAGTTCGTTCAGCGATCCCTGGAGCGACTGGAACTGCTCCGATGCGCGCAGTTGCGGATACTGCTCGGCTACAGCCAGCAGCCCGCGCAGCGCCATCGTCAGTTGCCCTTCCGCCTGTCCGCGGTCGGCCGGCGTGGTGGCGGCCATGGCGGCGGAGCGGAAGCGCGCCACGTTCTCAAATGTGCCCTTCTCATGCGACGCATAGCCTTTGACGGTTTCGACCAGGTTGGGAATAAGGTCGTGGCGACGCTTGAGTTGGACGTCGATGTCGCTCCAGGCCGAGTCGGATCGTACCTTGAGCTGCACCAGTCCGTTGTACATGCCGACGATAACGACGGCGACGACAACGAGCAGCACCAGAATGACGACAAGCGCGGTCATCTTGCCTCCGGGGTATTTCTGCGCGTCTGACGCGGAACTTATCATACCCCGCGAGCCCCGCCAACGCCGAGTCACGCTTCCGCGCGCGCCCGTCAGCGGCAAGCCGGGCCTGCGAGCGTCGAATACATCGACCACTCGAAAGCCGCCTGAATCCCGAACTCTAGGGGGCGTCGCTCCTGGGCTCGTAGAGTTCGGACAACAGGGCGTACGCGCGGCGCAGGTGCGGGATCACGATGCTGCCGCCGACAACCAGCGCCACGTTCAACGACTCTTCCTGCTCCTCGCGAGTGGCTCCCAGCCTGTACGACTGGATGATGTGGTAGTTGATGCAGTCGTCGCAGCGCAGCCCGGCCGAAACCACCAGTCCCATCAACTCTTTGTACTTCGCGGGAATCGCGCCTTCGAGGTACGTGTTGTGGTCGATGTTATAGAAACGTTTGACGAGATAGTTGTCGGCCGCTTCCACCACCGTGTTGAGCTTGCTGCGAGTCTCGATGAATTGCCGCGCGATCGCGCTCCTGGCCGTGAC
This sequence comes from Clostridia bacterium, assembly GCA_035627675.1. GTDB lineage: Bacteria > Acidobacteriota > Terriglobia > Terriglobales > Acidobacteriaceae > DASPLH01. Next base: position 2,181 of record DASPLH010000059.1, on the reverse strand, counting down.
CTGCTCTTCGGAATGAAGGTAGGCAGGCTCTTTGCGTTCTGTGCTCATAGGCCAAGCCTAGCAGAGCGCCGCTACGGCCTCATCGCGGAGTCGCAGTACGAGCCGGAGCCGAAGCGAGAACTGCGGCAGCGGCTCGCAGGTCTTCGACGAGCGTCCGGTAGATCTGTTGCTGGGCGCGGTCATCGGAGGCCCGCAGCACTGCCGAGGGATGGAAGGTTGCGATCAGCTTCGGCGCCCAGCGGGTCTCGATGACTTGGCCCCGCTGGCGCGTGAGCTGAAACGTGGCGCCCAGCAGCGATTTCGCTGCGGTAGCGCCGAGACATACGATCAGCTCGGGCCGCACCGCGGCGATCTCCGCCTCGAGCCACGGACGGCACGCCACGACCTCGCTCAAGCGCGGCGTCTGGTGAATGCGCCGCTTGCCGCGTTCCACGTACTTGAAATGCTTTACGGCGTTGGTGACGTACACGGCCGCCGCGTCCGCGCCGGCCTCGACCAGCGCCCGGCGCAGCACCTCTCCGGCGGGTCCGACGAACGGCTTGCCCGCGAGGTCTTCGGCATCGCCCGGCTGCTCGCCGACAAGCATGATGCGAGCATCCGCCGGGCCTTCGCCGAACACGGGCTGCGTTGCACCGGCGTGAATCGGGCATCCCTCGCAGGCATGAATCGCCTCGCGCAGCACCGGCAGGGTCGTCGTGGGCGGCACCCACGGACGAGCCGAAGGAGCCTCACGCTGCGTGCCGATCATCTGATTCACCCGAGCGCCACTCTCGGCCACCGCCGCCTGTATCACTTCGGCTTCGGGCATGGCAGACCAGTAGCGTGCCGGCATCTCCTGCCGCATCAACTCGACGTTGACGCGCGCGGGATTGAACGTGCTGCGGTAATACTCGCGCCACAGGCTCTCCATTTCGTCCTCCGCCGGAGCATGCGCGCGCGACAACCCGCTGGTAAACGTAAGCTCGCGTCCGTCCCAATGAGCGCACTCGCCGGGCGTGAGGATGGACCAGCGCATCGAGGCGAAACGCCGCGCGAAGAACTCGGCCGCCCTGCGCTCGATGCGATGGTCCGGCCGATACCACGCGACGTAACGGTCCTCGGCCTCGAGATGGCGGAAGCGCACGAAGGCGTGCATGCGGTGGATGTCCTGACGCACCTGGTGCTGCATGTCCAGCAGCTGCCGCACGTCGGGATCGACGCCGATCGACAGCAGGTTCCGGTTGTCGTGCACGATGCGCCACAGCACGCGGTACAGGAGCGCCCACGTGTTGCCGCTGCGGTGGCAGGCCGCGTCGGCGGCAATGTCGAGAAACTTGCGCGGCACGCGAGTCGCACTCCCAGCGCGTGAATCCGTCACGGGATCGGCGGCGAACAGCGATGCCTGTGGCGACCCCTGCTCGATCCACACGACCTCCTCGGGCGCAACCTTCGCCGCAAGCAGCGAACGCGCCACTGTCTGCCAGCTCGCAAGCGTCGGCTCGACTACGACCGTCCTCACAGCTCACCCGTGAAGGCCGCGGCCGAATCGAACAGCGTCAGCTGCTGAGCGGGAAGCGCAACACTCGTCGTGAGGTCCTGCCGATCGACCTTCAGCGCGTCCGGGTTGAAGTCGGCGGTGATGAGGAACGGCTTCAGCCTGCGCACCGGCACGCGCAGCCGCCTGAGGTCGTCGAGCGTGAGCCGGTGGTAGCGACGGATTCCCAGGATGCGCGACACCGTGCGATATCCCAGGCCCGGCACGCGCAACAGTGCTTCGCGGCTCCCATGGTTCACGTCCACCGGGAAGAACTCGCGGTGGCGGAGCGCCCAATGCATCTTCGGGTCGAGCTCCGCGTCGAGGTTGGGATTGTCGGGGGTGGTCAGCTCGCCCGCCTGAAAGCCGTAGAAACGCATCAGCCAGTCGGCCTGGTAGAGGCGGTGTTCGCGGACGAGCGGCGGAGCCTGGAGCGGCAGGCGCGCGTCGGCCCTCGGGAACGGACTGAAGGCCGAGTAGTACACGCGCTTCAACTCGTAATTGGAATAGAGGCGGCTGGACGTGAGCAGTATCTGCGCGTCCGTGCTGGGAGTCGCCCCGACGACCAGCTGCGTGCTCTGGCCGGCCGGAGCGTACCGCGGAGCCTTCCGGCTTTGCTTCCGCTCGGACTTCGCTTCGTCCGCCGCCGTTCGAATCTCCGACATCGT
>DASPLH010000058.1:0-8339 GCA_035627675.1 Clostridia bacterium | reverse complement strand
AAGCGCGACAATGCGTCGGCGCTCGTGCTGGTGTTCATCGCTCCGGAACCCGATTTCGACCGGCTGCGCCCGACATTCGAGGAGATGTTGCGAAGCCTGCAAATGCAGTGAGGCAGTTTCGAGTTTCCAGTTTCCAGTTTCCAGTTTCGAGTTTCGATTTTGAGTTCGATTTCGGGTTGCGATGCCGAGTTCGGGTTCGAGTCTCGAGTCTGGAATCTTGCGTTCGAGTTTCGGGAATCTCAAAGGCCGCCGATTTGAGCATCATCCGAGCCGGAGGCGAGGCCGCGTCTGCGTTTAGCCCAGGGTGTCGCGCGAAGCGCGTAAAGCCTGGGGATCGGCGTGCAAATGTTTCCAGTCCGAGCCGGAGGCGAGGCCTAGGAGCACGCGCGCGCAGGCATTCGAATCGGCGGATCCGCCGGTCTCGCAGCGTCCGCGCTGTTGCGCGTCCTGTGCGAGTTCTCGCGCAAGATGATGTCACATCAAAACTCGTCTTGAGACTAGAAACCCGAAACTCGAAACTTGAAAGTGTGTCGTATCCCCTACAATAAAGATCGTGCTTCCCCGTCTCTTCAACTTCGGCAACTACAGCCAGCCCACGTACGGCGTTATGGCCGCGCTTGGGTTGATCGTCGGACTCTGGGTGGTCTTCCGCCTGGCCCGTCAACAAGGCCTCGATCCGGAAAAGATGTGGAACCTGGGCGGCCTGGCCATCCTCTCCGGGATCGTGGGCGCGAAGCTGCTGATGATCCTCGTGGATTGGGGCTACTACTCGCGCCATCCGGGAGAGATATTCTCGGTCTCCACGTTGCTGCAATCCGGTGGTGTGTTCAGCGGCGGACTGGTGCTGGCGATCTTCGTCTGCTGGTGGTACATGAGGCAGAACCGCATCCCGTTCCTGAGGGCCGCGGATGTGTTCGCGCCGGGCATCGCCGTGGGGCACGCCCTGGGACGGATTGGATGCTTCTCCGCCGGTTGCTGCTACGGACACGAGACCCACGTTCCCTGGGCGGTCACCTTTACGAACCCGCTGGCCAACCAGCTCGTAGGCACACCGCTCAACGTTCCTCTGCACCCGACGCAGCTCTACGAGTTCGTGGCCGAGATGTTCAACTTCGCGATCCTTTACTGGCTGGTGAAGCACAAGAAGTTCGAGGGACAAGTGATCGGGCTGTACATGTTCATGTACGGCATTCAGCGCTACTTCCTCGAGTTCCTGCGGGGCGACCCCGGGCGCGGCGAAGTCTTCGGGTTGATGACCGGAACGCAACTGATCGCAATCGGCCTGGTGATCGGCGGCGGCGTCCTGTGGATGATGCGCATGCCGTTGCGCCGAACCGCCACGGCAGCACCCTAGACAAGGCCTCGCCCAATCGATCCCCAAGATTGTCATCCTGAGCGAAGCGAAGGATCTGCCGTAGCTTAGTAGCTTAGTAGCTTGGAAGTGCTCCAGACATGGCCCAAGATCAAGACGAAACGATTGAGTCCCTCTACGAAGAGGAAGGCGAGCGGGAGTACCCGTCGGAGCTGACGGCTACGGAAGAGGAAGCTGGCTTGCGTCTCGACCACTTCCTGGTTTCGCATCTGCCGGATGTGAGCCGAGTGCGCGTGCAACAGCTGGTGGACCAGGGGAAGATTACCGTCAACGGCCGCCAGGCAAAGCCTTCCCTCAAGCTCAAGGGCAACGAGCGCATCGAGGTGCTGGGCAAGGTGCAGCCAGAACCGTTGCGCGCGGTCGCCGAAGATATTCCGCTCGACATCGTTTACGAAGACAAGGACCTCGCCGTCATCAACAAGCCTGCTGGGATGATGGTGCATGCCGGGGCGGGCAGCACCGACGACGAACGCAATCGCGGCAACCTGGTGAACGCCCTGCTCTTCCACTTCGCGCAACTGAGCGAAGTGGGCGGAGACCTGCGCCCGGGAATCGTCCACCGCCTCGACAAGGAGACCAGCGGTCTCATCATCGTTGCGAAAAACGACTCGGCGCATCGCAAGCTTGCCGAGCAGTTTGCCACACGCGAGGTGAAGAAACGCTACGTTGCTCTGGTCCACGGCTGGCCCAGGCAGATGAGCGGCACCATCGATTCTCCCATCCAGCGCGACCGCAAGAATCCGACGCGCATGACCACGCAGGAAGGCACGGGCCGGGACGCGGTTTCGCATTACAAGGTGTTGGAGCGGATCGAGTCTCCGTACGGAAAGTTCGCCATGGTCGAGGTCAAGATCGACACTGGGCGCACGCACCAGATTCGCGTGCACATGGCGTCCATAGGACACCCGGTTGCCGGAGATACCCTGTACGGAGCGCCGCAGGTCCTGTCGCCCCACACGCTCGCGCGCCAGCGCGCAGGCACGGCGATCTCCCTGCGGACGGAAGCGAAGAAGGCCCGCGCGCGGAAGGAGTCGCCAATGGGCGGGCGGACGCTTCAGCTGAACCGAAACTTCCTGCACGCGGCCGGGGTTGAGTTCAAGCACCCGAAGAGCCGGCGGGCGATGGCATTCGAGGTGCAACTACCAGGGGAGCTACAGGAATTTCTGCAAAGGGTTAAGCAGTAATTACCGGTCACGTGTGAGACTTACACCCGAACCGAAGGGGTTCGGCGCGTGCCGGCGTGACTATAATCAAGGACACATGAAAACGGGGCTGATCGTTTTACAAGCAGCGTTGCTGGCGGGCGTGGCCGTCGCGCAAAACTCGGCGGAGCTTCCGTCCGCCCCTTCCGCAACCATCCAGCAGAGGACGTTTCCGGGTGCGAAGCCGCAGACCGCTCCGCCGCCGGCGGCGCCGTCGCAGGCTGCTCCGGCGGAACCGACGCAACAGCCGGCGCCTGCTGCTCAACCCACGGCTCAGCAGCAACCGGCGGCTCCCGCGACCGCCGCCGATGGCTTGAAGGCTCCGGAACCGGAAGCTCCGGGCCAGCCTCCTCAGGCAGATCCCGCGCCCGTCAACGATGACGTGCCGATCGAGACGATCGTCCGCACCGTCAGTGAAGTAAACCTCGTCTTCACGGCAACCGACAAGCATGGACGCTTCGTGAAGGATCTGAAGAGAGACGACCTCAAGATCCTCGACGACAACAAGCCTCCGGCTTCGATCTCCTCGTTCGCTAGCCAGACGGATCTTCCGCTTCGCGTGGGACTGCTGGTGGACGCCAGCAACTCGATCCGCGACCGATTCCGCTTCGAGCAGGAAGCGGCGATCGAGTTCCTGAACCAGATCGTGAGGCACGGGGCCGACCAGGCGTTCGTCCTCGGGTTCGATTCGACCGCGGAAATCACGCAGGATTTCACGGACGACCAGGAGAAGCTCTCCAAGGGCGTGCGCGTACTGCGGCCGGGCGGCGGTACTGCATTGTTTGACGCCATTTATCACGCATGTCGCGACAAGCTGGCCAGTGTGACCTCGCGCAAAGGCCCGGTGCGCCGCGCGATCATCATCCTGAGCGACGGCGAAGACAACCAGAGCCGCGTCACCCGCGAAGAAGCCATCGACATGGCGCAGCGCGCGGAGGTCACGATCTACGCCATCAGCACGAACATCAGCGGCGTGAAGACGCGCGGCGATAAGGTGCTCGAACGCTTTGCCGAAACCACGGGCGGGCGCGTGTTCTTCCCCTACAAATTGCAGGACGTGGCGAACGCGTTCCACGACATCCAGGACGAACTTCGAAGCCAATACGCCGTCTCGTACAAGCCCGCGGACTTCGTCGCCGACGGACGCTTCCGCCCCATCTCGATCGCGGCGAATCTCAAGAACGTGAAAGTGCGCACGAGGAAGGGCTACTACGCTCCGAAGCAGTAGGCGAATCACGCCGGCCTGCCGCGGACTCGCGCGCGGCGACTTTACGAAAGGGCGCGTCGTCGCATAAAATCACAGAAGAAGCCGACGTAGCTCAGTTGGTAGAGCAGTCGATTCGTAATCGACAGGTCATCGGTTCAAGTCCGATCGTCGGCTCCAGTTCTGTCCCCGTTCAACGCCGCTTCGCGCGGCGTTTTGATTTTTTGGAAGACTCACCACAAAGGTCACGAAGGAGCACGAAGGAAGCAGGAGTCGCTGGCCTGGCTTCGTGTCCCTTCGTGTCCTTCGTGGTGAATAAGCCTTAGGCGGATTCCCGCAACTCGCCTACCACCATCTCGTCGGCATAACACCACACCCACTGTTCCCCCTCTTCGATGGAGCGTATCAGCGGGTGCTGTGTCGCGCCGTAGTGACGAGTAGCGTGTTTGTTCTTCGAGGAATCGCAGCAACCGACGTGGCCACATTCAAGGCACAGCCGCAGATGTACCCAGGTGTCGCCCAGTTTCGCGCACTCCTCGCATTGGCGCTTGTCGGTGTTGGTGATTCGTATCCGGCCGGTGTGGGTACATTCAGGCTGCATGTTGCGCCTCCGATCTGACTTCCAGTTCTTCCCTGTTCCAGCCCGCGAGGTTCGCCCCGGCCGCATAGGTGGTTTGCAGGAATTCCATCAACGTCCTTTCGGGTGCTGGACTCGTCCGCACGTCCTCATACATCAGCAGGAACTCGCCGAAGTTGCGGTCGAAAAAGGCTTGCGCCGGCAGCACCTTCTGGTCGCCGAATCCCGGCGGCGTGGGCGCCATGTAAACGTAGAAAGCAGCGTCGCCGAGTTCGAGGCCTGTGGCGGAGACGCCCCCGGGCCAGAAGCCCGCGCTGCTCACCTCGTGCGAGTACGCCTCGCGCGTTATGGCATCGGCGTTCGGTATCTCGGGGGCGCGGCGTCCGGAGAATCGCGTCACCGCCAGGTCGAAGCTGCCCCAGAAAAAATGGATGGGGCTGACCTTGCCGAGGTACCTGCAACGGAACTCGTGCAGCACCTCCGTGCTCGAAAGCAGCACCCGCCAGAAGCGTTGTGCGTACTCCGGGTCGTAGTCGTGGTGCTGTTCGTCCTGCGGAAAGGGAATAGCGCCGGGAACCTCCACGGGCCGCGTGTAGATGCGGACATCGATACCCAGGGCATGGAGCGCCTGCATCGTGCGGCGGTGAAACTCCGCGACGCTCTGCGGCTCGAGCGCTATCTGCCGCGATCCGTTCCAGGTGGTGGCGATGGAAAGCTGGTGTCGGGTGAAGTCGAACTCCATCTCGAACTGGCCACCGCGATACGGAATCGGCGAGGTCGTCAGTCCGCGCACGGAGAGATATAGAGGGACGTTCCACCAATGATTGCTGCGGGGCGTAAGCACGAGGCGTATCTTCCCCGCGATCTGCGTCCACAGGTGCAGGGTGTCACGCGTCGTACGCCAGTTGCTGAGGTGAAGCTCGGGCCAACGTTGATCGCGAGCCATGACAACGACCTCCTGCGATTCGCGTTTAGATGCGGCGATCCCGGATCTCCATCTCGATCTCCCTCGGCAGTTGGATGGAACGCCTGGGGAGCGATTGTGTTCTGCGGCGGAAGAATCTTCCGACAAAATGAAAAGGCCGCCCCGGCAACTGGAGCGACCTTTCCTTCAAGGGAGAATAGTTCCAACGGAGGCTAGACCGTCAAAACTTTCTGGGGAAATCTTATGAGCGTTGAAAACGGGGTGTCAAGGAATTTTGCGGCCTTAAATTGCTTTAGAATCAATAACTTGCGAATTCTATTTTGGGCCGGTGGAAACTGTCGAAAACCCCGTTTTCGACCACTTTGAGGGGTCTAACTCATCCATTTTGAGGAGCTTAGACCCCGGATCAGTCCTTGATATTGAGCCGGATGAAGTCTGCGTCGTCGCCCTTTTCGGCGTACCGGCCCGGCAGCAACTTACGAGTCCAGGTACGCCAAAAACCGAGGATCGCGCCGGTGCCGACCGAGATCATGAAGATAATTCCCGCGAGAGTTACGGCGGCGATCACGAGGTTGCCGATGTTGTCGCGCTTGCTGAGCCCTGTGTTCTCGTTCCACGTAACCTCAGCCTCGTAGTTGATGCGGCCGAGGACGTTTCTCGCGTCGCGTTCGGAGATCGGGCCGGATACGACGGCCACGATCGGTCCGCTGCGCTTCACCGCATAGGTCACGTTCTGGGTTTGCGGGTTCGCGCCTTCGAACGCATTCAGTCTCTCGATGGCAATCTGCGGGGTCGGATAGCTCACCAGCAGAAGATCGGCCTGCTGCTGATCGACTGCGATCCTGGCAGTCATCAACTCGGGGCTCGCGCCGAAGTCCACCACCTGCGCAGGCAGAGAGAAGGTCAGTCCGGAAGCGGATAATGCTTTCTCTCCGAGCAGGTACTTGGCGGAGTTGGGCACCAGTTGCTCGCGCGGCAGGTACTGCGGCAGCGTCGGCAGCTGCGCGGCGGGCCCGTTGACCGACGGCAGGTTGGCCGCCAGCTCGCGCAGTTCGCTGGCCGTCATGGCCGTAATGCGATCGAGCGTGGCCTGCACGAGGATGTTGTCGCGGAAGAACACGACCCGCTCGTTGGCCGAAGCCGCCATGGTGCCGATCTTCTCCACCTGCATCTTCGGTTCGCGATAAAAGGTGAATGCGCCGTAGGCTCCGCTGGCGTCCGCGAAGCGAGCGGCGCGAACCGTCATCCTGCGATCGTCCTGCGTGTACGCCGCCTGCTCGAAGTCGCGGAAGCCGTACTCCTGGAGCACGGGCGATTGCGCGCCGTCAACCATTGAGGCATCGGTGCCGGTTCGCGCGCCGGGAGACTTCGTCCAGCCCGCGAAGGCATCGGGAAGAATCGCGGCAGGGGCCGGATCCGTCTTGCCCTGTGCGACGGCCAGACAGCCGAGAAGCAGCAGAGAGAAAACCGCAGTCAGAAAATTGCGAAGAGTCATTGAGAATGCCTAGATTATTAGACTCCCGGCGGCAGGAGGAAGTTTCTGCCAACTTCCGTGGAGCAGCTTAGCCCTTCTTGAGTTCCAGAAGGACCTGGCGGGCGACTTCCTTGAGGGTCTCGAACACGCCTGTGCCCTGGAAGGCGACGCCCTCGAACACGGGTTCGCTGCGCTTCACCAGTTCCTTCTTCAGGGTATCGACGGGCAGAGCGTTCGGAAGATCGCGCTTATTTAACTGGAGCACGTACGGAACCTTGTAGAAGTCGTATCCGTGCTCTTTGAGGTTGCCGATGAGGTTGTCGAGCGCCTCGACGTTGGCGTCCATTCGCTCTTCCTGCGAGTCGGCGACGAAGACCACACCGTCCACCCCCCGGAGGATGAGCTTGCGGCTCGCGTCGTAGAAGACCTGTCCGGGGACGGTGTAGAGGTGGAACCGGGTCTTGAAGCCGCGCACCGTGCCGAGATCGAGCGGCAGGAAGTCGAAAAACAGCGTACGGTCCGTCTCGGTCGCGAGAGAGATCATCTTCCCCTTCTGCTTTTCGGCAGTCTTGTCGAAGATGTACTGCAAATTGGTCGTCTTGCCCCCAAGACCGGGGCCGTAATAGACAACCTTGCAATTGATCTCACGTGCGGCGAAGTTGATGAAACTCAAGGAGTGCCTCAGCTATCGGGCGCTCAGCGCGTATGGGGGTGGCGCGGAAGGCGCGGAGTCCGAATGCTTACCGGTACGATCCCGCTACACCGGTCAATCTGGTTTATACCACAACGATTGCAGAGTTCCCCGTTACCAGTAATGAACGAACGTACAATCACCGTCGCGCGGGAGGTAGGGGGTAATAACCGTCGCGGGCGTAAACCTTCCAGTCCGAGGAGCCCTTTACGCGCACCTCGATGCTCCGGTAAGTGCCGGGAACGTTCGTGGCGCTTGTGTAGCCGATCGTGTACTGGTTGCGGGCCTGCTCGGTAACGCCCGCGTAGGAGCGCTCGATGGCTTCGCGGGAGAACTCGCTGAAGACCTCTCCGCCGGTAGCCGAGGCGTACTTCGGCAGGATGTTGCTGTAGCCCTGCCGGGGAAGGCGGATCCTGGCCAGCTTGCTGTAGCCCGGAATGGCCGAAGCGTCCACGGCAACGGCGTAAAGCGTGACCTCGTTGGAGAGCAGCACCTTCTGCACATCGCTGTAACTCGCGGTACTTCCCTGTTCGCGTCCGTCGCTGATGACGAAGATGACCTTGCGGCGGGCACGGTCCCGCTTGCCGAGGTCGAGCGCGGCGCGAAGGATCGCGTCGTTGAGGACACGCGAAGGCTCGGGCGGATTTGCGTTGCGCATCGACGGATTGGCCGGGGCAGATGGATCGAACGGGCGGCCATTGACGCTGGGCCCCATCGTCAGCGGACTGTCGGCCACCATCGGCCCTGCGCCGCGTCCCTGGATCTCCCCGGTCTTGCGCAGTGCCAGCGTCACGCGATCGCTGAGCGCGGCCACCCAGTCCTGCTGCTGGCGGACGGTGTTGCCGTACGTGTACACCGAGATCTCGTCGTACTGGCTGAAGGCTCCCGTCAGCG
>DASPLH010000057.1:0-2361 GCA_035627675.1 Clostridia bacterium | reverse complement strand
CCGTCCCTGGCCACCATCTCATCCTCCGAAATCGATCTACGACGACAATAGATGTCGCTTCTCGGCATTCCCAACTCTTTGTTACTAAAGTTTCTTGTCTCTTCGATTCGACATTGAAACTGCTCCGAGTCGGACGCTAGTGTCGTAAGTGTTATGAAGCTGGCGCCCGGATGTAGCGCACTCTTACTCTTCGCCACCGTACTGGGGCCGAGCCTCGCGTTCGCGGCGGAGCCTGCCGACCCCGCGCCGGAGCCGTCGATCAGCGTAGCCGCTGTTCCTCCCGTTCGCGCACTCTATGTCCGGCCGGAATTCGCCGGCAGCTATCGTCCCGACGGGACGTTCGCGCAAGCAGGCAGCCGTGCCGTGGCCTTCGATGCCGCGGCGGCACGCACTCGGGACCCGCGCCTCAGCAGGCCCGCCGAAGTTCCACCATGGGTCAACCTGCACCCGATCGAGCGCGTTGTTCAGGACAAGGCTTACAGGCGCGCGACATTCACTCCGAAGTCGAAGTTCGCTTCCTTTCTCGATAACGTGCTCACGGCGGCGTATGGCCGCGAGTCCGTGCTTCGGGCACCCGCGCATCTCACGACCGATTCCCGCCAGCGGCTGATCATCGCCGATGCCGAAGTTCCTGCCGTTCACGTGCTCGATGGTAAGAACTCTTTCCGCATCGAAGGCGGTCCGGGACGCAGGATGCGTCGCCCGTCGGGAGTAGCGGTTGACGCCGAGGACAACATCTACGTGTCGGACGAGCGGCAGCGAGTGATCCTCGTTTACGACTCGGAAGGCGTGTACCGCCGTGCCCTTGGAATCCAATATGGCGAGAACATGTTCGAGAAGCCCGCAGGGCTTGCCATCGACCGTTCCGCGGGCCACGTGTACGTGCTCGACAGCGCCGCCGGCGAACTGGCCGTGCTTTTACTGGACGGTAAGGTTCTGAAGCAGGTTGGCGGACCCCGTAGTCAAGGCATCCGATTCGACAACCCGACGCAGGTTGCGGTTGGCGCCGACAGGGTCGCCGTGCTGGACGCAAGCGGCTCGCGCATTCGAGTCTTCAGTCTCGATTGCGACCTCCTGAGCGAATTCAGAATCCGCGGCGAGGAGCAACCGCCCATGTCGTCTGCCCTCGGCCTCGGCATTGACGCCGGCGGACACATCTACGTCACCAATGTCATGTCCGACGTGAGGGTGTACACACAGGACGGCAAGCTGATCGACCGGCTGGAGCAGTCTCGCAGCACGCACGAAGGATTCAGGGCGCCGGAAGGCGTATGGATCGACGACTCTGGACGCATGTTCGTGGCAGACACCAGGAACCGCCGCATCCAGGTGTTCACGCGCTCGCAAGAAGGCATCGTCAATCCCAAGTAAGTAAGCAATTGAAGCAAGTAAGGGCGTCAGCCGCGAGCGCATCCGTTCAGGACTGGTGCCCTTGCCATTCCCCGGGTCTTCAGCTTGCCTGTCTTTGCTTACTCGTCTGCATTCGACTGAGCTCCGCGACCTCGCTGGCGAACCCGGTGATGTCTCTCGCCACGCGCACAGGTTCCTCCCAGTGCATCGCGTGCCCCGCTCCCGCGTAGGTGATCATGCGAGACCCGGCAATCGCGCTCGCCACCCGCGCATGGTCTTCGCGCTCGAAGAAGGCATCCCGGTCTCCCCATAGGATCAGGGTCGGCGCGGTGACATTCCGAAGATCACCGGAGTGGTCTTCGTCCAACATGGCGCGGAACGCCGCGCGCCACACGCGTGCCGGAACCTTCAAGCTCTCCTCGACGAAAATGTCCAGGTATTCCGCCGGGATCGCCTTCGCCAGCGTGCTTGTCTGGAAGTCCATGGCGACCGAGCGGGGGACAGGATCGGCAAGGCCGGAAACGACTTGCGCCCAGAACGTGTTGAGGCCGAGATTTCCCCTCATGTCGAAGGATGTGCCGAGAAGCACGAGGCCCAGGGTTCGCTCCGGGTAGTCGATGGCGAACCTTTGCGCGACGTAGCTTCCCATGGAATGTCCGGCGATGATGGCGCCTGGGATGTTCAGCGCCGTCAGGAACTCCGCCACATCACGCGCGAAATCGGCGGGCGCGTAGCCGCTTTCAGGTCGCGAGGCTTCGCCGTGTCCGCGCTGCGTGATCGCGAATGCGCGAAGTGAGTTCGGAAGGTGCGGCAACAGCATTTCGAATGCGCGCCACGAATCGGTTATGCCGTGCAGAAGGACGACAGGCGTGCCGGATGGCTCGCCCTGTTCGACGTAGGGCAGGGTGACGCCACCAGGCAGGGTCAACGTTCGGACCGCGAAATCCATACCTCACCTCGCGATGACTTCAGGACCGGACGAAGAGGCGCGGCGAATTCTACCTCAGGTTG
>DASPLH010000056.1:0-6108 GCA_035627675.1 Clostridia bacterium | reverse complement strand
GTACGCTTCGTCGAGGTGCCTTCGTTCGCGGAGAAGCTCGAGTTGTTGGGCCATGCGCGCGCGCTGCTGGTCACGTCGCTTGCAGCGGAGACCAGCTCGCTGGTGGCGCTGGAAGCGCAGGCTTGTGGCACGCCCGTGGTGGCCTTTCGAAGCGGGGCGCTGCCCGACGTCGTGGACCATGGGCACACCGGGTTCGTGGTCAGGACGCTGGACGCGATGGTCGCGGCGCTGCACGACCTCGACCACATCTGGCCGGAGGAGTGTCGCCACTGGGTGCGGTCGGGGTTTTCGGCCTCAAGGATGGCCGACGGTTATGCGCGGCTGTATCGGCAGGTGATCGCGGAATCGCAGCAGTTGATGGTGAGAGCTGCGTAAGGAATCGAAAAAGTGGAATCGGAAAAACAAAGACAGAGATCCTGAGGACGCGCTTCGCGCCTCGTCCTCAGGATGACAGTTCATTCAAACTCGCGCCTTCCCCCCTTGGGAACAGCTCAGGTCATGCCCGTGCGCCGCCGCCCTTAACGAGGCCAGCTTCGATGGCGATCCGCTCGAGCTTTGCGCGCGTGTCGGCCTTCATGCGAACCATCGGCAGGCGGTAGTTCTCCTCGATCTTGCCCATCATCGCCAGCACGGCCTTGACCGGCATCGGGCTGCTCTCGATGAAGTTCGCCTGCATGAGCGCAAGATACTTCCGGTTCAATGCGCGCGCGGTTGCCCAGTCACCCTCGAGCGCGGCGCGGGTCATTTCCGACATTTCCCGGGGAATCTCGTTCGATGCCACGGAGATCACGCCTGCGCCGCCCAGCGAAACCACCGGGAGCGTGATGGCGTCGTCACCCGAAAAGACCAGGAAGCCTTCGGGCACGGCATTGAACACGTCGTTGATCTGGCTGAGGTTGCCGCTCGCTTCCTTGACGGCGATGATGTTCCTGAACTCTGCGAGTCGCGCCAGGGTCGCGGGTTCCAGGTTGGCTGCGGTGCGCCCCGGCACGTTGTAGAGCACCAGCGGCTTGTCAACGCCTTCGGCGATGGCCCTGAAGTGCTGGTACTGACCTTCCTGCGTAGGCTTGTTGTAGTAGGGAGAGGCCGTCAGGATCGCATTGACACCCTTGATCCTGGCCACGGCCTGCGCCTTCTCGACCGCTTCGGCCGTGCAGTTGGAGGTTGCGCCGGCGACGATCGGCACGCGCCCGTTCACGACCTCAATCGTGATCTCGATGACGCGCAGCCACTCTTCACGCGTGAGCGTGGGCGTCTCGCCGGTGGTGCCGCAGGGCACCAGGAAGTCGATGCCCGACTCCACCTGCCAGTCGATGAACGACCGCAGCGCAGCTTCGTCGATCGAGCCATCTGCCTTGAAGGGCGTAACGATTGCTGTTCCGCAACCACGTAAGTTCATAAAGTTTCTCAGTTCTCAAAAGACAGTTTCGAGTTTCAAGTTTCAAGTGCCAGACCAACTGCGTGCTGTTAGAGCTGTCCGAAGACATCCTTGAATTCGTAGAAGCCCTTCTTGCCAGCGACCCATTCGGCTGCGCGAACCGCGCCCTCGGCAAAGCCGCGGCGGTTCTTGGCGTCGTGCGTCAAAAGGATGCTGTCGGCCTCGGAGTCGAGCATCAGGACGTGCAGTCCGACGGTCTCGCCCTCGCGCACCGACGTGATTTCGACCTCGGTTCCGGCGGCCTCGCGCACCATGTTCTGGAGGCTGACGGCGGTGCCGGAAGGCGCGTCCTTCTTGTGCACGTGATGGCGCTCCATGATCGATCCGGCATAGCCGTACTTCAGTGCCGCAGACGCAGCCCGCACGATTTCGAAGAACAGGTTCACGCCGATGGAGAAGTTGGATGCCCAGACCAAGCCGGTTCCGCAGCGCTCGACCAACTCTTTCACCTTCGGCAGTTGGTCGTACCAACCGGTGGTGCCGACCACGAGGTTAGCCCCGGCCTGCGTGGCGGCGACGATGTTTCCGATCACCGCATGAGGCGTCGTGAAGTCGATCACCGCATCGACACCGGCGAGGCGCTCGCGCGTCAGGGCAATACCGTTGGGATTCTCTTCCTCGGAGATGATCGTGACGTGGTGGCCGCGCTCGCGGGCGATTTCCTCAACGATCGATCCGGTTTTGCCGGTTCCTAGCAGAACGAAGTGCATGCAGCCTCTTGGCAGAACGTCAGTCGAAAACTTCCGGGTCCGGGTTGGAGAAGAAGGCCTTGTGCAGGCGTCGCACGGCCTCGGGAACATCGTTCTCGTCGATGACGAAGGTGATGTTGATCTCCGACGCGCCCTGCGAAATCATGCGCACGTTGATATCGCGGATCGCGGTGAAGACGTCGGCGGCGATGCCCGGTGTCTCGCGGATGTTCTCTCCGACGAGGCAGACGATGGCCTTGCGGCCTTCATATTTCACGTCGGCAATCTTCTCGAGATCGGCGGCCACGGCGGGGATCGCTTCGTTGGAGTCCACGGTGAGCGAGACGCTGACCTCGGAGGTCGAGACGACATCGACGGCCGCATGATGCCGGTCGAAGACGTCGAAGATCGCCTTCAGGAACCCGTGCGCGCCCAGCATGCGGGCGGCCACCACGTCCACGATGGTGATGCGCTTCTTGGCGGCGATTGCCTTGAACGTGCTCTTCGACTTCGGTGCACGCGAGACGATGAGCGTGCCCTCGTTTTTCGGATTGCGCGAATTGAGCACCCACACGGGGATGTTCTTCTGCACAGCCGGCAGCACCGTCGCCGGGTGGAGCACCTTCGCCCCGAAGTACGAGAGTTCCGCGGCTTCTTCGAAGCTGATGACCTTGATGCGGCGTGCGTCAGGACAGATGTTCGGGTCCGTGGTGAGCATTCCATCGACATCCGTCCATATCTCAATGGCTTCGGCGTCGAGGCCGGAGCCGACGAGCGCGGCCGAGAAGTCCGACCCGCCGCGACCGATGGTCGTCTGGACGCCATCGCGGGTTGCGCCGATGAAGCCGCCCATGATCGGCACCTTTCCGCCCTGAACCAGCGGCTGGATGATCGTTCGCGAGCGGTGCTCGATCTCGTCCACCTGCGGAACAGCCCTGGTGTGCTGGCGGTCGGTGATCATTACCTCGCGGGCGTCCACCAGTGCCGTGGCCAGGCCGCGAGCCCTGAATGCCTCGGTACAGATCTTGCTCGACAAGCGCTCGCCGTAGCTGACGACGTAGTCCGATGTGCGCGGAGTGAGTTCGCCGACGGCGGCGATGCCGCGCAGGAGTTCGTCCAGCGTGTTGAACTCGTTTTCCAAATCCTCGTGAAAGCTGGTGAACAGGCCCGTGCCGAGCAGTTCGCCCGCCGTCGTGTAGTGGCGTTCGCGCAACTGCCGCGACAGGTCCAGGGCTTCGTCACGACGGCCGGTTCCCGCGGCCTTGCCCATCGCGAGCAGCGTGTCTGTTACCTTTGCCATCGCGCTGACGACCACGATGGGCTTGCGATCGAGGCGTCCTTTGACGATGCTGCACGCGCGATCGATCGCCTTGGCATCCATCACCGAGGTGCCGCCGAATTTCATGACGATCATCGGCGAATACCCTGGGCGGCCGCAGGCGTTGCGCCACGAGAAAGCTCGGCTTTTCGCGTGTTGAAATCGAATTCCAGGCATCCCTGCTGCTTCAGCAGTTCGGCGTTGAGCACGGCTGCACCTGCCGCTCCGCGGATCGTGTTGTGCGACAGCACGGTGAACTTCCAATCGAAGATGTTGCAGGGACGCAGGCGTCCGACGGTGGTCGTCATCCCGTTGCCGCGGTCGGCGTCGAAGCGCGGTTGCGGACGGTCGGGACGCTCGTCGTAGTACACGGGCTCGTGCGGGGCGGTGGGAAGCTTGCTGACCTCCGCGCTGCCGCGGAACTCGCGCCACGCGGCGATCACTTCCTCGGGCGTAGCTTTCTTCTTCAACTTGATCGAGATCGACTCGGTATGCCCGTCTTCCACGGCGACGCGGTTGCAGTGCGCGCTCATTCCGAACGAGGCCGGCTGGATTGAGTCTCCGTTGAGGCTGCCCAGCAGCTTGTACGCCTCTTCCTGCATTTTCTCTTCTTCGTTCTTGATGAACGGGATCACGTTCCCGAGGATGTCGAGCGAGGCGACGCCGGGGTATCCGGCTCCGCTGACGGCCTGCATGGTGACGGCGAATACGCTCTCAATTCCAAAGCGCTGCTGGAGCGGCGCCAGCGCGAGCACCAGTCCCATGATCGAGCAGTTGGAGTTGGTGACCATGAAGCCACCCGACTGCTTGCGCCATGTTTGCGTCTCGATCAGCTTGAGGTGGTCGGGATTGACCTCGGGGATGACGAGCGGCACCTGCGGGTGCATGCGATAGGCGCTCGAGTTCGAGATGACGGCGCAGCCGGCTGCGGCGAATTGCGGTTCGAGGTCACGGGCGATGTCGGAATCCAGCGCGGCGAAGATCACCTTGGGCGCGTCTTCGGGAGTCGCCGGAGAAACCCTCATCCTGGCGATCCTTTCGGGGAGCGCGGTGCGCATGCGCCACTTGGCTGCGTCGGCATAGGGCTTGTCGGAAGAGCGCTCCGAGGCGGCCACCCACGCCACCTCAAACCATGGATGGTTTTCGAGTAATTGTATGAATCGCTGGCCCACCATTCCGGTGGCGCCCAGGATTCCAACGGGGATCTTATTCGCCATGATTACGTCCTTGCGGAATGGTTTTGTTATATCACCGAAAATCCGCGGTTTGGCGTCTTATCTCAGATCTTCGCGGCGCCGGGGAGGGCGGTTCGTCGCGGGCCCCGGAGGTCCTTCGGCTCGGAGGCGGCGGCTGCGCCGCGTTCTGTCGCGCACTCGTCCGGGATGGCGGATGAGAGGCCTTACTCTTCTCCGGCGATGGCCGTCTGTCGCTGCACGAGGTATTCGTCGATGAGGACCGAGATGAGCGCGGCGGTTGGAACCGCGACCAGCGCTCCCACCACTCCTGCCAGCGACCCGCCGATCGACAGGGAGATAATCACGGCCAGCGCGGGCAGATCTACCGTGGTTTTCATGATGCGCGGGGTCAGCACGGCGTTCTCGAGCTGTTGGTACACCACGTAGAAAACGATGACGCCCAGCGCCTTTTCCCATGAGTCCGTGACCGCAACGAGGCTCGCGACCACGGCGGACACCAGCGGTCCGATGATGGGGATGATGTTGGCCAATCCCGCGAGCAGGCCCAGCGCAAGCGAGTACTTCAGCCCGATGAATCGGAAGGTGATCCCGGCAGCCGTGCCAAGAATGATCATCAAGACGAACTGCCCGAGCAGCCATTTGCCGACGCGCTGCTCGGCGCGCTCCAGCGTGCGGCGCAGGCGTTCGCGGTCGTGCGTCGGGAACAGGGACAGGCACCAGTGGAACGCGCGGTCGCCGTCCACGATGAAATACGCCGTGAGGATGAGCCAGCTGAGAAACGCGAACAGGCTTCCGGCAACGCTGCGCGATATCCCAACCACGCCTCCGATCGCGTTACCGGCGTACTGCTGCAGGCTGTGCGGATCGAAGCGGTCTCCGAACGGAAGGTGCTGGATGCGGTCATACAGGGCCTGTGCTTTCCGCGGAAGGTCCTGCGAGAACGCCTGGATGTCGCGGTAGATCGGCGGAGCGATGAACAGCGAAAGAAGCGTGGCCACGAGAACGACGCCGAGGACGATGGCCAGCACGGCGATGCCCCGTGAGGGATGCCACTTGCCAATCTTCAACGTGCGAACGTAACTGACGGCCGGATAGATGACCACGGCGAAAAGCGCCGCGACGTAGATCATAACCAGCACGTTGCGCACCTTCCAGGCGGCGGCCAGGAGGAGCACGATAAGCGTTGCAAAGAGAATGTTCTTGCGTTGGTCGTTCATCGGGGTCGGAAGAGACGGGTCCAGAGCGGGCTCCTGTGTTGCTGTGTCCTGCGAATCACACCCGGCAAGCAGCCCGGTACTTCACCGGGACACGGTTCCGCGGCACTGGCCTACTCACGCAGTATCTCGGTGTTCGTCTCCGGAATCAGGATACGCTGCACCTTGAAGGAACCGTCAATCCAAAGCGACCAGGCCGGCCCCTCGGTGGTGAACCGGAAGTGGCTCAACTGCTGTTCGCCGCCCGGCATGC
>DASPLH010000055.1:0-4475 GCA_035627675.1 Clostridia bacterium | reverse complement strand
ATTCCCAAGCAAAGCCGGGTGAGCAAAGCCGGGTGCCCTACCCTTCTCGCGAAAGCGAGAGGGTGGGGCAGTTCGCGGCGCGGGTGCCCCACATCCGCGAAGCCGCAGGCGGAGCGAATGTGGGATCCATTCCCAAGCGAGCCGGGTGAAACAAAGCCGGGTGCCCTACCCTTCTCGCGAAGCGAGAGGGTGGGGCGGTTCGCCGGTGCCCACATCCGCCGAGCCGCAGGCACAGCGAATGTGAGATCCATCCCGCAACGGCAACCGGACGGAGTCCTCGCACCCATCCTTCTGTGACATTCATCACCAGTGTTCGTGACTAAAGCACTCGCCCCGTGATCGCCATCCGCCTACGCTGATTTCTGGGTGTAGGCCGTTGTGTCCTTTGACCTTCTCTCGACCAGGAGCCTTGAGTGACGCAGTCCACCAGCGTTGGAACCAGCACGGGGCGAACCGGCGACCGCGCTGCCGCCCAGCGGCTCAAGGTCGCGATTCGCGGAGCTGTGCAGGGAGTCGGGTTCCGTCCCTTCATCTATAGGTTGGCGGCCGAGATGTCCCTCCAGGGCTGGGTGCTGAACTCCGCCTCCGGAGTCTTCCTCGAGGTGGAGGGCGCGCCCGAGGCTCTCCACGGCTTCCTGCTCCGCATCGAGCGCGAGAAGCCGCCGATTTCTTTCATTCAGAGTCTCGAGAGCACGTTCCTCGATCCCATCGGCTACACAGGCTTCGAAATCCGCGCCAGCCTGCAAGGTGAAAAGACGGCCCTGGTGCTGCCTGACGTGGCGACCTGTCCTGACTGCCTGCGCGACATCCTCAGTCCGCAGAACCGCCGCTTCCGCTACCCGTTCACGAACTGCACGAATTGCGGGCCGCGCTTCACCATCATCGAGTCGCTCCCTTACGACCGTCCGGCCACCTCGATGAAACACTTCGCGATGTGCCCGGCCTGTCTCGCCGAATACGAGGACCCGCGCGACCGCCGCTTCCACGCGCAGCCCAACGCATGCCCGGACTGCGGACCACACCTTGAACTTTGGGACACGCAGGGCTTCGCGCTCTGCACGCATGATGACGCCCTGAGGCAGGCTGCCGAATACGTCCGTCGCGGCGAGATCGTAGCCGTCAAGGGACTCGGCGGCTTCCATCTCATCTGCGACGCCCGCAACCAGGACGCCGTCCGCATGCTGCGCGTCCGCAAGCATCGCGAGGCCAAACCGTTCGCGCTGATGTACCCCTCGCTCGCCATGATCGAGCGCGACTGCGAAGTGGGCGAGGTCGAGGCCCGCGTCTTGCGCTCGTCCGAGTCGCCCATTGTCATCCTGCGCACGCAGCCCGGCACGGGCATTCGCATCGCCCCCGCCGTGGCGCCCTCGAACCCGTACCTCGGCGTGATGCTGCCCTACACGCCCCTGCACCATCTGCTCATGAACGAACTCGGGTTCCCCGTGGTGGCCACGAGCGCCAACCTGAGCGACGAACCCATCTGCATTGACCAGCATGAGGCGGTCGAGCGTCTCCGCGGCGTCGCCGACACCTTCCTGATTCACAACCGTCCCATCCTGCGCCACGTTGACGATTCCATCGTGCGCGTCGTCCTGGGACGCGAGCTCGTACTGCGCCGCGCGCGCGGCTTCGCGCCGCTTCCGGTCCTGGTCGATCGCGAACTCCCCCCCACGCTCAGCGTCGGCGCTCACCAGAAGAACACCATCGCCGCAGCCGTAGGCAAACAGGTCTTCGTCAGCCAGCACATCGGCGATCTCGAAACCGGGCAGGCTTTCGGAGCCTTCGAACGTGTCATCGAGAGCTTCCGCACTCTTTACGAGTTGAAGCCCGGACAGATTGCGTGCGACCTCCACCCCAATTACATGTCGTCGCAGTACGCCCGACGCCAGGCGTCGGAGCCCGTCGGCGTGCAGCATCACTACGCGCACGTCCTGTCGTGCATGGCCGAGAACTCGGTCGCCGCACCCGCGCTAGGCATCTCGTGGGACGGCAGCGGATACGGCCCCGACCGGACCATCTGGGGCGGCGAGTTCCTGCGCGTTACCGAAACCGGCTACGAACGCTTCGCGCATCTCCGGACGTTCCGGCTGCCGGGCAGCGAGAAAGCCGTACGCGAACCGCGCCGCTGTGCCGCCGGAATGCTCTTCGAGATGTTCGGAGAAGACATCTTTACCGGCCGCTCGTCTCTGAACGGAGCTGTGGCAACACTCGCCTCCATCGAGGCGTTCACCACCGAAGAGCGAAGTGTCGTGAACACCATGCTTGCACGCGGGCTGAACAGCCCCGTGACTTCCAGCGCCGGACGCGTGTTCGACGCCGTCGCCGCACTCATCGGCATCCGCCAGTTCGCCCGCTTCGAAGGTCAGGCCGCGATGGAACTCGAATTCGCCGCGTCTCAAGACCGCACGGCCGACACCTACACGATCGGCGGCCCATGCAAGCCCGCGGTTGACTTGCATGGGGAAAACGACACGGCGGTCATCGACTGGGCGCCGATGGTCACGGAGATCATTACGGACCTGGGGGCCCGCGTTCCGCAAACCCGCATCGCCCGCAAGTTCCACAACACGCTCGTCAAAGCCATGGTGCTCGTCGCCGAAGCCTGCGGAGAAGAGCGCGTCGTACTCTCCGGCGGCTGTTTCCAGAACAAGCTATTGACCGAACTGGCCGTCGAGCGGCTCGAACAGCGCGGCTTCCGCGTGTACTGGCACCAGCGCATTCCGCCCAACGATGGCGGCATTGCGCTCGGACAAATCATGGCAGCCGCGCGCGCGGCGCGCACCAATCAGAGTTCCGGCGGCAAAGAACCCGCCTGATGGAGGATCCCGATGTGCCTGGCAATTCCGGGCAAAGTGCTCAGCATCACCGGTGAGGACATCTCGCGCCTCGCACGCGTTGATTTCAGCGGCATCGTTCGCGAAGTCAACCTCTGCTACGTCCCCGAGGCGAAGGTCGGCGACTACGTCATCGTCCACGTCGGCTTCGCTCTCAGCGTCGTGGACGAAGCGGAAGCCAATCGTGTCTTCGAGTACCTCAAGGAGATGGGTGATCTCGGCGAACTCGCCGAGCTTGCCGTCGAACCCGATACGGAGCGCAACAAGCAATGAAGTCATCGGCCCTCAGACCTCGGTCGTCTGTCGGGGAGGCTTTTTCGGCCTGGCAGACGGCCGACCGCCAACGACTGACGACCGTCGCGGAACCCTCTGTCCACACGGAGCCCAAAGACCTATGAAGTACATGACCGAATACCGCGACTCCGGCCTTGCGCAGGAGTACGCGCGCACGATCGCCCGCCAGACTACGCGCCCGTGGACGATCATGGAGATCTGCGGCGGCCAGACCCATTCCATCGTGAAGTACGGAATCGACGAGTTGCTGCCCAGGGAGATCACTCTCGTCCACGGCCCCGGATGCCCCGTCTGCGTCACGCCGCTCGAGTTGATCGACAAGGCGCTGATGATCGCCTCGCGCCCTGACGTGATCTTCTGCTCTTTCGGAGACATGCTCCGTGTCCCAGGCAGCGAGTGCGACCTCTTTGCCGTCAAGGCGCGCGGCGGGACCGTGAAGGTTCTCTACTCGCCCATGGACTGCATCAAGCTGGCCGAGCAGAACCCCGACAAGCAGGTCGTTTTCTTCGCCGTCGGTTTTGAGACCACTGCCCCCGCGCACGCCATGGCCGTATTCGAGGCCCGTCGCCGCGGCATCAGGAACTTCTCCATCCTCGTCTCGCACGTGCTCGTTCCGCCCGCCATGGAAGCCATACTCAGCTCCCCCGAGTGCAGAGTGCAAGCCTTCCTCGCCGCCGGACACGTCTGCACCGTCATGGGCATTGACGAGTACTTCCCCGTGGCCGCGAAATACAAGGTGCCGATCGTCATCACCGGCTTTGAGCCGCTCGACATTCTCCAGGGCATCTCGATGTGCGTCGCCCAGCTCGAAGAGGGACGCCACGAGGTCGAGAACCAGTACTCGCGCTCCGTCCGCGAACATGGGAACCGTCCCGCACAGGAACTCATTGAGAAGGTTTTCCAGGTCGTGGACCGCAAGTGGCGCGGTGTCGGACAGATCCCGCACAGCGGCCTCGGACTCCGCCCCGAGTACGCCGAGTTCGACGCCGAACAGCGCTTCGGAGTGACCGGCTACACCGCGGAAGAGAGCCCCGTCTGCATCAGCGGGCTCATCATGCAAGGCCTCAAGCGGCCGAGTGAGTGCCCGGCCTTCGGCGCCATGTGTACGCCGGAGAAGCCCCTGGGCGCGCCCATGGTCTCGTCCGAGGGCGCCTGTGCCGCATATTTCCGCTATCGCCGCGCCGATGGCGCGACGGAAACAGCCACGGCAGGAGCGAAGTAAATGGCTACCAAGGAATTCTCGCTGAGCTGTCCAATCCCGATCTCCGATTACCCCACGGTCACGCTCGCTCACGGCGGCGGCGGCAAGCTGATGCACCAATTGTTGGAGAAGATGATCCTTCCGGC
>DASPLH010000054.1:0-11618 GCA_035627675.1 Clostridia bacterium | reverse complement strand
GCGTTTGTCCAGGCCGGCATCGACGAAGCCATGAAACTCGAGCGCGCTCTCTCGCAGCTCCGCACCGAGAAGCGCGTCATCGTCCTGCACTATGCTCCGATTGTCGACACCGTGAAGGGCGAGCCTGCGGAGATCTATCCTTACCTCGGCAGCTCGCGTCTGTCGGAGGTGGCCGACCGCCACGGGGCGAGCCTTATCGTCCACGGACACGCGCATCATGGAGCGCTCGACGGGAAAACCACAGGCGGCATCCCCGTGCACAACGTGGCGCTCAACATGATGCTCCAGCACAACGGAGGCCGGCCCTACCGCGTCTTCGACATCTAGCGCTCAGAGCTTTGCGCAAACGAAAACCCCGCCTCCACGGCGGGGCTCGCAAACTCGCGTAGCGGGCTTATTCCCGCAGCTTCGCCAGCAGATCCTGCGGGTGAACCGGTTTCGCCAGGATCTCGAACTCGTGCCCCTTCGCCCGCGCATTTTCCAGCAGGTCGGCCGTGGCAGCCTGTCCCGAAAACAGCAGTATCTTGCATCCGGGCAGGAACCCGCGAATGCTGATCGCCGCCTCGATGCCGTTCATATCGGGCATGATCACATCGCTGATGATCAGGTCCGGCTTCACGGCCCGCGCTCTCTCGACCGCCATCGTTCCGGTGTAAACGGCGGATGCGTCAAAGCCGTGCTGGTTCAGGATGATCGCCAGCGTGTCGGCAATCACACGCTCGTCGTCAACAACGAGCACTCGGGGCTTTGGCTTCGTGGTATCCATGCGTCAACTATGGCTTAGATGCAGCAAAGTAGGTCAGCGCTGCTGGGCCATTATAAACGCCAGCATTTTACCGGACCGTGATAATTCGTGACGCGATCCCCGGCAACCCGATTCCGGCAGCTCGCCTCTACCTCTTAGACGACCCCAGGAGGTTTCTTCATGCGAGCAACAGCACTGATTGCGCTGTTCAGTCTGCTGGTAGCGACGGTCGCGCCGGCGCAGACCTCGACGCCGCCGAACCAGTCCCCCGGCACTGCACAGCCCTGCAACTGCCCCTGCGCCAATTCATCCATGGGGAACCCGCAGGGCGCGATGAACTCCGGCTCCCAAACGAATACCAACACGAATGCGGGTCAGGTGGGCGCGAGCGCCAGCAGCACTCCGTCACAGGCGGGCGCATCCCAGCAGTCCCCGAACCAGACAGGCACCTACAACGATCCGTCGGGGTCGCAGGCGGGCAGTGCCGGCACGACGCAAACCGCTCCAACCACGACGTACGACCAGAACTCGACCTCGAGCGCCCCGTCGGCGCAGAGCTCTTCCAACACCGCAGGCGCCCAGAACCAGACCGGCACATCCACAAGTGATTCACCCGTCCTCCAGTCGCGTCCGCAGTCGCCGACCACCGTTCCCATGGCTCGCACAGTGCCGGTGGGAACCGAGGTACAGGCGGCCCTGGACCGTGCCCTGTCTTCCAAGACCGCCAAGGATGGCGAGCAGTTCTCTGCCACTTTGACCGAACCTCTGCGAAACCAGAACGGCGAAGTGCTTGTCCCCATCGGAGCGAAGCTGCAAGGCACGATCACGGCCGAGAGCGGCAAGGCCCTGCCATCCGTGCGCGGCAAGGGACGCCTTGGGCTGCGGTTCAACGACATCCAGCTTTCGGACGGCACGTCTGTTCCGGTCCAGGCGACCCTGCTGGGAGTTCACGATACTAGCGGCAAGGACACCGGCAGCACCAACGAAGAAGGTGAAGTCACCGGCCGCACCACCGGAGGCCAGGCGGCGAAGAACGTCGGTATCGGGGCGGGCATCGGCACCGTGGCCGGCCTCATCTTCGGCTCGGCGCTGAAAGGCATGCTCATCGGAGCGATCGCCGGTGGCGGCTACGTGCTCGCCAAGGGCGGCCAGGACGTGAACCTGCCTGCGCAGACCGGACTCCGCCTCCGCCTCGACCAGAACGTCACCGTCCCGGCCGGCGCGGCGAAGACCAGCGGCGCCTACGAATCGGGCACGCCGGCAAACCCGCAGTGATGGATTGAAATTCAAAAGGCCGCCCCAAATCGCGGGCGGCCTTTCTTGCTATATCGCGCGCGAGCTACCCCTCGCACCTTGCAGTTGCGCCACCTCGGCGCGCACGGCGTTCACGAACTCCGTTTCCTGGCCCGCCTCGAACGATTCCAGGTTGATCTCCACGTTCGACAGCGCACCTTCGGTTGCGGCCGTGGCCAACGCGATGGCCACGGTCAGGTCGCTGGCCATTTTCGGATTCGTAATCGGCCGCAGGCCTTCGGCGATTCCCCGCACCTCGGCAGCCTTCTGCGCAACCCCCAGCGGACTCTTCGTCGCGTCTTTCAGTGCGGCGTTGACGGCCGCAGTGGCACCCGGATCTTCCTTCAGCTGCCGATAGGCCGCCATTACGGATTTGTAGGACTCCGCGTCAGCGTCGATCGCCGCCTTGAGGTCCTCGCGGAGCTGCGCCAGGCGTCCCAACGCCTCGCTGTGCTCGCGCTCATACTGCACGTACGCTTTCTTGCCGCGGGACATGCCTGTAACCATCGCGGCGAGTCCGGCCGCCATTGCCGCCGCCGCCGCCGAGGCGCTGCCGCCGCCGGGCGCCGCTGTCGGCGCGGCCAACTGCTCCACGAAGGGCTCCACCCCGGCGCGCAATCCACCCACGGCAGCCTTCCCGCCCATCACGGCCGACAGGCGGTTCTCGAGAATCATCGATGAATCGAAGTTCTCGATCTGGAGAAACCATTCCGCCGCGTCTTCCAGCGTCTTCTTCGGGATGAGTCCGACGATTTCGCTCGAGAGCGGCATCACGCCATATCGTGCCGCCTCCCGCTTCACGTACTCGAAGACGCGCGCGACCGGAGTCTGGTCGGTGTCGGTCAGGTTCATCGAAACCTGCGCCAGCCCGCGGACCTTCACGCCCATCCCCTTCACGTACCGCAGTCCGCCGTTCGAGAATCGCACCGCCTTGCCAATCTTCTTCGCCACTTCCACGTCGGTCGTGTTGAGGTAGACGTTGTAGGCGACGAGGAACTTGCGAGCGCCGACTACGGTCGCTCCAGCCGTGGGATGGCATCGCGCATCGCCGAAATCCGGCGCGCGCTCGGGGTTCGTAGCCATCTCGCTCAGCAGTCCCTCGAACTGCCCCTTGCGTATGTTTTCGAGGTTGGTGCGCTCGGGACGCGTGGCCGCGGCTTCGTAGAGGTAGATCGGAATCTGGTAGCGCCGCCAGATCTCCTGGCCGGCCTCGCGCGCCATCTGCACGCAGTCCTCCAGCGTGACGCCCTCGATGGGGATGAACGGCACGACATCCGTGGCGCCAATGCGGGGATGGGCCCCCTGGTGCTTGGTGAGGTCGATCAGTTCGGAGGCCTTGCCGACGCCGCGCAGCACGGCCTCGATCAGAGGCTGCCGGTCGCCGACGAGCGTGATGACACAACGGTTGTGGTCTGCGTCCATCTCGCGGTCAAGCAGATAGACGCCGTCCACCTTCATGGCAGCGACAATGGCATCCACAACAGACTTGTCGCGCCCTTCGGAGAAGTTAGGAACACACTCGATGAGGGGCATAGGTTTGCGAAGTGTGAAGTATAAAGTGTGAAGTCTGAACGGTGAATATCATCTTGCCGTCTTGGCGCGAGATCTTCCCGACGCAAATATGGCGACAATAGCCTCGGCTTCCTCAATGATTTCTTTCAACTGGGGCGCGGGTAATACTTCGCCGTCCCGGAGCAACTCAAGCCAGAACAGCGCCTCATCTGCCTCCTCCACCACGATGCCCAGCTTCGACGTAAACTCAGCGCGGCTCCTGGCCCTCAGTGCCGACCTGTAGTTTGCCGCTACCGACGTTGCAGAACGCAACAGCTGTCGACCGACGACCTGCGCATCGCCACGCATCGGCAACGCACGGTAAAGCTTCATCACTCGCAAGGCGAATCGTTTAGTGCGATCTCGAAGTTCCTGGCTCATGTTCCGGTACGCGTGATCACTTCACACTTCACACTTTACACTTCACACTCTCCGATCACTTTTTCCACCACGTATACCCCACCGCGAACTGCATGCTTGCGTTCACTCCGGGGTTGTGGTCGCCGAGCGAGGCGTTGGAGATGTGTACTGCGCGCAGGTGGAACGTCATCGCTTGCCGCTCCCGCGTGAAGACGTGCAAGCCGAACCCGGCTCCGGGAGTGAAGTTCACCTTCGAGGTGTCGCCCGGCGGGATCTCGTCCTTGGAGAACAGCACGCCGCCATAGGCCTCCGCGAACGGCACCACGCGCCTGGGCCGCTCGCCCACGAAGTTCCAAGTCAGGATGATGGGCGCCATGCTCCAGCCGTAAACGTTCTTGTAGCCGCCCCAGAACGTGTAATCCACCGGTGCCCACTCCGACTGAAGCGCGAACGTGTGGCGGAACTTGCCGCCGCCGATCTCGCCGGTCATGACGCGCCCGATTCGGCCCCCGGCACGGAACATCTCCACGTTGGTTCGGTCACCCAGGCCCGTGCCGCCGCCGACAAAGAATCCTCCGCTCCAATGCTCCTTACGCAGCGGCTGCGCGTAGTCCGTCTGTGCAGCCGCCGAACTCAAAATGGCAACTATGAATGCGCAGATAAGGCCGAGTCTGATTCTCATTGCACCTTTCCGATGTGAGTACCCACAGAAAATATCAGGAACGCCCGCGATTCGGATACCTGGCTCCACGGCTTTCGCACGAGCGGCGTCACAACCGGCAACTCTCGAATCTTGTTGCCCGCAGCCCACGATCTGCACATACTGAAAATGTGGATCGGAAGACCCAACTCGTCGGCCTGATTGTGGCGCTCGCCGTGGTCATCACGTTCATTCATCCGGACGTGGATCTGGCGAACGGTCGCGCTTACAACCAGCTTGTGCCGATTGCGACCATCACATTCGTAGCGGTCTGGCTGCTCCTCATCATCGCCGCCCGCCGCCTCTCGGTTCGCCCGGTCGAGAGCCTCGCTTTCACCCTCTTCGGCCCCGATCTGCTGTCCCTGCACTGCTCCCGCTTGTGCTGAGTTCTCCTGTTGCTTCGCTACCGGTTGTTTCAACCAGCTTGCAATGCAATAGGAGGATAGGATCATGTTCGCGACCTCTGCGGCCCCACTCCGCCGCAGCACTTCCGTGCGCTACGCCGAGATCGAAACGATGCAGTGGGTGTGGCGCGAAGCCCCGTGTCACTGGCACAACGCCGTGACTCTCTACTTCAGGGACGTGCCGTTCCTGAAGCTCCTGCCGTCGGGAAGTTGGACCGACCCCGTTCGGGTAGATTACTGGCTGGACCGCTTGCGCCGGGGACGGCGTATCCCGCCGCCGGTCTGCATCATCACCGAGCAGGGCGCGTACTACCTGCGCGACGGTAATCACCGCTTCGAAGCCCTGGCGGCATACTTCGGACCACACGCTCCGCTGGCCCTGGTGCGCATTGCACTGGCGCACCCGACTGTCGGACACGCGTTCACCCGCCACCGCTACGGATGCGCTTCCACAGGCTTCTACGAGGCGTACACGCTCCAGCGCGTCGGAGTGCCCGCACTGCCTCGCCAATGGCGATACGATCGCATTCTGGCGATGCCGCCCACGTCCGCTTCCGCCGCGGCCGCCGGAGCTTCCGCCGCCAACTAACCAACGCAGTTCCAACAAAAAGGGCCGCTCGAGAGCGGCCCTTGCAATTCAGCTGAGCGCTGGTTACCCGGCGACCTCTTCCATTTCCTTCTGATCGATGTCGAAGTTCGAGTACACGTGCTGCACGTCGTCGTGGTCTTCCAGCGCTTCCATCAGCCGGATCATGGTCGAAGCCTGGTGACCTTCCAACTTGATGTAGTTCTGCGGGATCATGCCCACTTCGGCAACCTCCGGCTTGTAACCGGCGGCCTTCACGGCTTCCAGAACGCTCTCGTAGCTCGACGGATCGGTCAGGATTTCCCAGCTCTCGCCATCGTCCTTCAGGTCCTCGGCGCCGGTCTCCAGCACGAGGTTCATCAGGTCTTCTTCCTTCGCCTGCGCCTTGGGAATGACAATGTCGCCCTTCTTGCTGAACATCCAGGCCACGGAACCTGCTTCGCCCATGTTCCCGCCGTTCTTGCTGAAGGCGTGGCGGATTTCGCTCACCGTGCGATTGCGGTTGTCGGTCGAGACATCGACCAGCACCGCGACGCCGCCCGGTCCGTAGCCCTCGAACATGATCTCTTCGTAGGTCACGCCCGGCAGCTCGCCGGTGCCGCGCTGGATGGCGCGCTTGATGTTGTCGGCCGGCATGTTCTCAGCCTTGGCGGCTGCAACCGCAGTACGCAGGCGAGGATTTTTCTCCGGATCACCGCCACTCTTGGCGGCCATGGTGATTTCCTTGATCAGGCGGGTGAAAATCTTGCCGCGCTTCGCGTCAAGCGCGCCCTTCTTATGCTTAATGGTCGCCCATTTAGAGTGGCCAGACATGCCAGACCTCGTCTATGAAAGAGTCTTTTCTTTTGATGGCGGAACCCCGCGACGGACGCCGCGAAGCACACGTATGCCGCTAAATCTATGCAGGCAAAGACGGATTATACCATGAACACAGGATGGTTCAGGAACGCCCGCGGCGGTCCGGCGGCAGCACAATGCCCTCTCCTGCGCGGATCACATCGCCACCGCGCGCCTTCGGCCTGCGATACGCGTAGTACACCGCGAGCAGCGGCGGGGCCAGCAGAACACCCCAGAACGGGATGATGATGCCGAGCACGATTGGCGCCACGATCGACGCCCAGAACGGCACGCGGTTCTGCCTCTTCATCAGGTACGGCTGCAACAGCAACGCGTCAATTGCCGCGATCGCGGCGTAGGCGATCAGGAGTCCGATCCACCGTTCCCAGCTGGCTTGTGCGAACAGCATCGCCAGGGCAGGTCCCACCAGGGCCAGCACGGGCCCGAAGTTCGGGATGAACTGAAGCGCCCCGCCGAGAAACGCCCAGAGCGGCGCAAACGGCACTTTCAGGATCAGCAGCGCGACCAGCCACATCGCTCCGACCGCAAGCGAGTCGTAACACTGCGCGATGAACCAGCGCTTCAGCGCCCCGAACGTCGTGTCGAAGTGGTACCGGACGTCCATATCCGATTATGATGCCAGCCCTGCCGCTGAAAATGCACGTTCTACGTGACCCGAGCATTGGATTCGTCCCCGGAACCGCATGCTAGACTTGAATCACCGCCACCTCCAGGACAAGCATTCGCGATGAAATTCGGCGTCATCATCTTCCCCGGCAGCAACTGCGACCACGACGCGTACTGGGCCTTCAAAGAGGTCTTTGGCCAGCCCGCGACCATGCTCTGGCACGGTTCGCACGATCTGGAGAACTGCGATGTGGTGATCGTCCCCGGAGGCTTCAGCTACGGTGACTACCTGCGCACCGGGGCCATTGCCAAGTTCTCGCCGATCATGGAAGCCGTCCGGAAGTTTGCCGGCGGCGGCGGACTCGTCATGGGCATCTGCAACGGATTCCAGATCCTCTGCGAGTCGGGCCTGCTGCCCGGCGTGCTGATGCGTAACAAGGGGCTGAAATACATCTGCAAGCCGGTCCACATCCGCTGCGAGAACAACGAGACGCCGTTCACGCACTCGCTTCGCCGGGGCGAGGTCCTGGAGATCCCCATCGGCCACATGGAAGGCAACTACTTCTGCGACGAGTCCACGCTGAAGCAGTTGCGCGACGGCAACCGCATCCTCTTCCGTTACTCGACGCCCGACGGCAAAATCGCCGAGGAAGCCAATCCCAACGGATCGCTCGACAACATTGCCGGCATCTGTAGCGAAGGCCGCAACGTGCTGGGCATGATGCCGCATCCGGAACGTGCGTCCGAGTCTGCGCTGGGAATGACCGACGGTGTTCGCATCCTGCAAGCCGTTGTGACCAGCCAGCCCGTCGTTCGCTGAAACGCGCAAAATCCGCGATGCACGCGCGGTGCCGCGTGCCGCCCGCTCCCTGCGCGGGCATGTGCCATCCCCTGCCGTAACTCCACCATCCTAGTTCTCTGGCGCGCCACGCTAGGACCGGTTCCGCGGAAGCGCACCCGGTGAGCGGCCGGGCTTCTTTGCCCGGCGGCGATCCACAGGGTGCGGCAATCTTGGAACCGCGTCAGGAGGAGAACAGATGAAGCGAATTGTCGTGCTCACGATGGCATTCGTGTTGATGCTGACCGCTGCCTGCAACCGGAACGAAAACCGCACGGCGGCCGACCGTGATAACGCCGGCGCTGGTGCCAACACTACGGCCGCAAACACCAACATCGGCGACCGCATCGACGAGAGTCTGCGGCAAGCAAACCTCGGCGATGTCCGCGCTGAAGTTGACAACGAGAAGCGCGTGGTGCGCCTGGGCGGGGAGGTCAAGAGCGACGCCGATAAGGTTCGCGCGGAACAGATCGCGAAAGCCAATGCCGGCGATTACGTTGTCGCCAACGAACTCGGCATTCGCCCTGAGGGCGAGGCCGGCGACATAGCCAAGAAGGTCGATACCCGTACGGACGACGCTATCAAGGCCGAGTGGAAGGCCATGGAAGCTCGCATGCGGCTCGACAAGCAGAACATCGACGCCGATGTTAAGAACGGCGTGCTGACGCTGAAGGGTGACGTCGATAACGACTCCATGCGCAGCAAGGTCGAACAGGCAGCCTCGAAGATTCCGCACGTTCAGCAGGTTGTGAACGAACTCCAGGTCAAGTCCGCAGCTCACTGATCCACGCTGTCGGAACCGTTAGAAGGCCGGCGTCCGCCGGCCTTCTCTTTTTGCGACTCCCGCTCGCTAGCGGAACGCTTCCTTGTTCACCACGTACGGCATCTTCGTGTAGTCGCCGCCGTAGTTCTTCTCCAGCATGTCGATCAACCCCTGCGCGCAACGACCCGCCATTCCCTTGTTCGGGTCGGTCGAGAGGCGCGTGATCGTTCCGCCGCTCGCGAAGTGGTGGAACAACCTGCAACGGTCGGCAATGGCCGGGTCGCGGAGCGGAGAGTCCGCCGGCAGCGGTTCCTTCTCGAACACGTCGAGCGCAGCGCCCGCGATCCAGCGCTCGCGCAGCGCCTTCGCCAGCGCGTCTTCATCCACAACGGGCCCGCGCGAAGTGTTCACCAGGTACGCCGTGCGCTTCATCGTGCTGAGCGTCTGCTCGTTGACCAGGTGGTACGTCGGCGTCTTCGACTCGCCCTCGCGCAGCAGCGGAACGTGCAGGCTGACGTAGTCGGCCTGGCGCAGGCAATCCTCCAGGCTGGCGTACTTGATCCAGTTGCGCTCGTTGCTCACGCCGAGTTTCTGCTTCTCGTCCATCAGGCGCTGGATCGCCTCGACGAACTTGTGGTTCTGGTACGCCGAGTCGTAGCACAGGATGTTCATGTCGAATCCCGCGCATTTCTTGATCATTGCCTGGCCGATGCGGCCGGTGCCGACTACCGCAACGGTCTTACCCGTAACCTCGTCGCCGAGGAACGGCAGGAACGGATGCCACGAGCCCCAACGGTTCTCGCGCACTTCCAGCTCGCTCTGCCAGAGCTTGCGGCTCGCGGCCACCATGATCGCGAAAGCAAACTCCGCCGTGGCTTCCGTCAACACGTCGGCCGTATTCGTGAACGGAACCTTGTACCGGTTCGCGTCGTTGCGGTTGATGTTGTCGAACCCGACGGCGATCTGCGCCACGCCTCGCAGCGTGCCGTCGCCGGCCTGGAATACCTCCGCATCGATCTGGTCGCGCAAGGTCGTGATCAGGCCGTCCACGCCGCTCTTCACCTTCTCGAGGATCAGGCTCTTCGGCGGAGCTTCCGGCCCCGGGTAAACCTCCACGTCATAGCCGCGCCGCCGCAGCAGGTCGATACTCGGTCCGATGTCGCAGGTGGCAAAAACTCGAAAGCGCTTCTGTTCAGTCATTCGTCTCTCAAGAAAACGGCCCGCTCAGACGGCGGGCCGCGAAACGGAAAATTGTAAACCTACAGCCGTTTGTTGGCCCACTCTTCTACCCGGTCCAGCGCCTTCCGGATGTTCTCCATGGAATTGGCGATGCTGAACCGCAGGTAGCCTTCGCCGAATGCGCCGAACGCCGTTCCCGAGAGCGCAGCCACTCCGGCCTCGTCCAGCAGCGCATCCGCCAGCGGTTTCGATTTCCAACCGGTCTTCGCGATGTTCGGGAACATGTAGAACGCGCCCTTCGGCACCTTGCAACTGAAGCCCTTGATGCCGTTGATGCGCTCGGCGAAGAAGTCGCGGCGCCGCTTGAACTCCGCGTTCATCTTGTCCACCGAAGCCTGGTCTCCGCGCAATGCCTCAACGCCCGCGACCTGGGTGAAGCTCGCGGTGCAGGAATTCGAGTTCGTCATCAGCCGCGCGATATGGTTCGCGAGGTCCGGACGCATCACGCCGTATCCCATGCGCCAGCCGGTCATGGCATACGTCTTCGAGAAGCCGTCGAGGATGATCGAACGCTCGCGCATCTCGTCGATGGACGCGATCGAATAGTGCTCTCCCTCGAACAGCAGCCGGCTGTAGATTTCGTCCGTCAGGATCATGATGTCGCGGTCGCCAATGACTCTCGCGATGTCGTGAATGTCCTCGCGCGTCAGCACTCCGCCGGTCGGATTCTGGGGAGAGTTGAGGATGATCAGCTTCGTCCGGTCGGTGATCAGGTCGGCCAGTTCGTTGACGTCCAGCCGGAAGTCCATGTCTTCGCGCAGCCGGATCGGGACGGCCTTGCCGCCGACGAAGTTAATCATCGACTCGTAAATCGGAAAGCCGGGGTTGGGGTAGATGACTTCATCCCCTTCATCTACAAGAGCCTGGATGACGAAGAAAATAATCGGCTTACCGCCAGGGACGACGACAACCTCTTCGGGTGCGACCGTGATGCCGCGGGACTTCGCGACATCGTCGGCGATGGCCTGTCGCAGATCCGGCAGGCCGGCCGAGGGCCCGTAGTGCGTCCACCCCTTGTGCAGGGCGTCCACGGCTGCTTCCACGATATTTGCGGGCGTGTCGAAGTCGGGTTCGCCGATCTCGAGGTGAACGATGTCCCGGCCCTGCTTCTCGAGCGCGCGGGCACGAACCAGAACCTCGAATGCCGTTTCCGTGCCCAGCCGCGACATACGCTTGGCCAGGCGCAACTCTGTCTTGGTCGCTTGCGTCATTATGTTGTCCAGCTCCGGTCTGCGGAGCGATAAATCCACTGCGGTCCCAGGCACGCGCAACTGCACCAACGCGCAACGCGCGTTTCGAGCCCTCAAGTGTGTAGCTGAAGCCCCGCGAGGGACCTGCCCTGTGCTCCCCGACAGCACTAGGACGGTTCAGGGGCAGCCGAGACCTTTAGCATTGTAGCCCTACAACACACATCGGCGACATAAATGTGCCCTGATCGGCACGGGCGTGGATTGTCGCACGGACGATATCGCCAGCGCCGCGCAACGCCAACCCTGATCCGCAACCCGAGTGCGCAGAGCTTCATCCTAACCAGCAGCATCGCGGGACCGGGGATGGAGGCTTGGATTTTCGGCACCTGAGAGAGTTGTCGGAGAAACTCGGGATCACGAACTCCCGCCCACGTTCCGGCACGTCGCGGGATCGTGGCAAAGTTGTGTCCTTTCCCACTGGCGAG
>DASPLH010000053.1:0-32177 GCA_035627675.1 Clostridia bacterium | reverse complement strand
AGGTCTTTTCCTACCAGCATGGGGTAGAGGACGTTATCGGCCGTGCCGATGACGAGGGCTCCCCAGCCGGTCAGGATGGCTGCTTTCCCAAGGTGGCCGGTGATGGCCAGCACGAGCGCGGCAGGCACCCAGACGACAAACGCACCGAGCATCGGCACAAGAGCGAACACGGCCATTACCGATCCCCAGAGCAGCGGGGCGGGCAGCCCGAGGAACCAGAACATGAGGCCGCCGAGCGCGCCCTGGATGACGGCGATCAACACGCGCCCGCGGACAGAGGCATCGATGGTCTGTTTCACGCGCGCGAGCACCTCGTCTGTGTCGCGGTCGGACAGCGGCACGAAAGCCCGGAGCGCACGCGAGAAGAACTCCATATCGCGCAGCAGGAAGAACACAGTGAAGAGCGCGATGATCAACTGCGTGAGGCCGCCCAGCGAGCCGGTTACGGCGGCAGGCACGGCGGAGCCAGCCTTGCCGGCGACGGTTTGCGCCTGCTCTCCAACGTTGACCTGTTGCTGCACCCATTCGATAGCCCGCCCAACCCGCGGATGCTTGCCGAGTTCCCGGGTGAGGCGTCCCCGGTACTCCGGTGAGTTGAGCGCCCGGACGGCGCTGGTGGCCTCGGTGACAACTCGCTGCGTGATAATCACGACCGGGATCACCAGGGTCAGGGTGATGACCAGCACCGACAAAGAGGCGGCCAATGTTCGATGCTGGAGCCGGCGGTCGAACCATCTGTGCAGCGGGAGAGCAACGATGGCCAGAGCTATCGCCCAGATCACAGCCGGAAGGAAGGGCTGAATCACCCGGTAGCAGAGATACATGGTGATCGCTGTCGCCGCGATGAGTGCCGCCAGCTTGAGCTGGTTCTTCATGTTGGGCGAGGTGACAGCGGGTGAATGGCTCATCCGTAGGTAGATGCCCGGTCCCGCGACACAGTGGCCAAGCGCGCCGGGCCAGGGCGGCTGAACGTGATACATTGGTGGGTTTTCACCTTGCCGTGCCGAACGGCTCTGTGCAGCCCGGAAGCTTCAGTAGGGAAGGGTCTTAGATGGAGAACCGAGGGTCCCAATATCACCGCGAACGGCTGAGCATCGCGTTCCGTGAAGAGATCAGCAGCATTTTGGCCGGGGAGTTGCGCGACCCAAGGATCGGCCTCGTAACGGTTACGGAGGTCGTCATGGCTCCGGGCAACAAGGCCATGCGCGTGTACGTGGCCGTGCAGGGGACGGACAAGGAAGCAGAGGAGTCGCTGGAAGGCCTCCGCACCGCCGTGGGTTACATCCGGCACGAACTGGCGGCCAACCTCGACCTTCGCAAGGCGCCGGAGATCACGTTTCACCTGGACCGGTCCGAGCAGTACAACGCTCGCATCGACCAACTGCTGAACAGAATGGAAAAGCGGAAGAAGAAGAGTTGAGCACCCCGGCCACAACGCGCCACCAGCTCCAGGACGTACTGATGGAGCTGCGCCGCCGTCAGCGGATACTGATCACCTCACACGCCCGTCCGGATGGGGACGCCGTGGGTTCGGCGCTCGGCTGCATGCACCTGCTGCGGGCCATGGGCAAGCAGGTGGACGTCGTCCTGCACGACGGAGTGCCGAAGATCTACCGCTGTCTTCCGGGCGCCGAAAAGGTTCGGACGGCACAGCGCGTGGATGGCGATTACGACGCCGCCGTCGTGCTGGAGTGCGACAGCGTGCAGCGCACGCGGCTCGAAGGCCTGGAACGGCTCTTCCTGATCAACATCGATCACCACGAGACGGTTCACGAGTTCGCGAACCTGAATTGGGTGGTCTCCAATGCGGCGGCAACCGCCGAGCTGATCTACTGGCTGGCGAAGGCGGCTGAGGTGGAGATCAGCCGCGACATGGCCACCTGTCTCTACACGGCCGTGCTCACCGACACGGGTTCATTCTGCTATGTGGGAACGAACGAGTCGACGTTCGCGTTGGCACAGGACCTGGTGCGGCACGGGGCCGATCCGGTGACGGTCGCGCAATGCGTGTACTTTGCAAACTCGACGGCGAAGATGCGCCTGCTGGGTGCGGCGCTCTCGCGTCTGCAACGCGAAGACGGCCTGACCTGGATGTACGTTACCCGCGACGACATGAAGCAACTCGGGGCCACGGAAGAAGATTGCGAAGGTCTTGTGAACTACGCGCTGGGCATCGAAGGCGTGGAGGTTTCCGCGTTCTTCCGCGAACTGCCCGACGGACGCTTCCGTGTGAGTTTGCGCAGCAAGGGGCGCGTGAATGTCGCCGCGGTGGCCGAGACGTTCGGCGGCGGCGGGCACACGGCCGCCAGCGGACACTCCGTGGAAGGTCCCCTCGCGAGCGCCGTGGATATCGTGTTGTCACGGCTGCGAGACAATACGCGGCAGGCGAAGCACTAATTCCAACGACGGATTCCTAATGCTCTCTCTTGGACACCAGATGTTCCAACTGCTCGGGGCCATGCTGATCCTGGTCGCCTATGTGGCGCACCAGTTCAAGCTGATGAACCCCGACAAGGCGCTCTACAACGTGATGAACGGCCTCGGGTCTGCCATTCTCGGCTTCTACGCAATCTGGCCGCGGTTCCAGGCCGGGTTCGTCGTGCTGGAAGTCGCGTGGGTCGCCGTCAGCATCTTCGCCCTCGTCCGCAGCAATCGACGGAAACACGCCAGTGTTTAGCCGATGGAACGCGCGTCGCTCGACGGTGCTCGAAGTGGCGCTGATCGCGGTGGCATGCCTGCTGCTGTTTTTCTTTCGACTCGGCGGCTTCGGATTGCTCGGGGCGGACGAACCGCGCTACGCGCAAGTCGCGCGCGAAATGCACGACCGCAACGACTGGGTCACTCCCGTCCTCTACGGCCAGCCCTGGCTCGAAAAGCCGATTGCGTACTACTGGGGCGCGATAGCGGCGTTCAAGATTTTCGGCGTGAGCGACTGGGCGGCGCGACTGCCTTCGGCAACGCTGGCGACGCTGATGACCGGTTTCATTTACGTATTCCTGCGCCGGTTCAGGCCGGGGATGCGGGTGGACGGTCCGCTCATGGTCGCCTCGGCGGCGTTGATCTTCGGCTTCGCCCACGGAGCCTCGACCGACATGGTGCTGGCCGCGCCCTTCGCCATCGCCATGCTCGCCTGGTTCGGGTGGCGCGAGAGCGAATCGCGATCGTGGCTGCTGGTGTCGTATGTCGCGCTGGCGGTTGCCACGCTCGCCAAGGGCCCGGTGGCTCCCGGACTGGCGTTCCTGATCCTGGCGGTATTTTGCGCGGTCACGCGGGACTGGCGCAGCCTCGGCCGCACCTTCTGGGTGCCCGGCATCCTCGCGTTTCTCGCCGTTGCCCTCCCGTGGTACGTGCTGGTGCAGGTGCGCACGCCGGAGTTCTTCCGCGCCTTCTTCCTCGAGCACAATCTCGCGCGCTTCGGCACGAACATGTTCCGCCACAAGCAGCCGTTCTGGTACTACGTGCCGGTGGTTCTGCTGGCAACCGCGCCGTGGACCGTCCTGTTCGTCGCGGCAGTCGTCGAAGGCTTGCGCGGGTGGTGGAAGAGCCGCAAGAGCAATGTACTCGCGATGGACCCGTTCGCGGCCTTCCTGCTGGTGTGGTTCCTCGTGCCGGTGGCGTTCTTCTCGATTTCGCAATCGAAGCTGCCGGGATACATTCTGCCGGCGGTCCCGCCCTGCCTGCTTCTGGCCGCCCATTACCTGCAACGACGAACCGAAGAGGATCGGCCGATTCCGTTCTGGATGGCGGGTTTGCATGCCGCGCTGTTGGGCGTGTTGGCCGCTGCCGTGGTGTTTTCCCCGGCCCTGGTGTTGAAGGTGGCTGCGACCCGGCAGGCGATCGTGATCGCCGCGGTGGCCGGGACCCTGACGTTGTTGGCTGTTGGGCGTCTGCTTCTCTCCCGTGGGTGGAGGGCCATGCGCGCGGCCACGCTGGTGCCGCTGGTGCTGATGGTCAGTTTCGTGTTGCGCGTGGTCTCCAGTTCGGTGGACCTCGCGGATTCCGCTCGCCCGGTCGCTCGACTGCTCACCGCCGTTGGAGTCTCGCCGGAGACACAGGTGGCGACCTTCAAGGTGCGGCGCGATGTTGCGTTCGGCATGGGGTTCTATCGCAACCAGACGGCCATGGCTTACGAAGGCCTGGAAATCTCGCCTGGACGGCGTGTCACGCCTCCCGGCATGCCGCCCGGAGAGCATGTGGTGATCGCGCGCGAAGGTTCGCTGCCGGAGTTGCGCGAACTGCTGCCGGGACGCGACTTGGTTCTGCTTGGCTACTTCCGCCCGCAACGCCTGGAGATTTATTCCGTTACCGCCGCGAGATGAGCACGGGACTCCGCGGCTAGTGTGGCGCGGGCGTCCCCGCCCGCGCGACGCCCGTTCCTGTTGCCCGCCGATGTTCGGGTGCTTTGCCGGACGCATCGCCAAAGGGCTACACTTTCGAGACCGCTGCGATGCGCGCCCGCGTCCGGCGTTGATCTCAGGCGGAACTCGTGGAAATCCTCGATCTTCGGCACTTCGGCTCAGTCGACCTGCGACCCCTTCTCGAGGAGGAGTCGGGTGTCTGGCAGGAGCTGCTCTCCTGGGACTACGACGCTTCGGCGGAGATGATTCTCCGCTACATCGATTCGAAAATCCTTCCCGGATACGTGGCGATCGAGCGCGGACGCATCCTCGGCTACTGCTTCTTCGTATATGAGGGAGCCAAGGGCGTTATCGGGGACGTCTTCGTCGATTCCTACACTGGAGCACGGCGCACGGAGATCGAGCGCGAACTGATCACCCAGGTGGTCAGCACGTTACAGCAATCGCCGGGCATCCACCGCATCGAGGCGCAACTGCTGCTGCACGACACGGGCACGGCTGCGGAGCCGTTCGATGCCGAGGGCTTCCGCCGGTACGCCAGGCTGTTCATGTGCCTGCCCGTCGGGCGCGACCACTTCAACTCCACCCCGCTTCCGCCGGGGTACCAGATCCGCTCGTGGCAGGAACAGGACTACCAATCGGCGGCCAGCATTATCACCGCCGCCTATCGCAGCCATGTCGACTCAGAGATCAATGACCAGTATCGGACCGTCACGGGTTCGCTCCGCTTCCTGAACAACATCGTGCGCTTCCCGGGCTGCGGAGTGTTCGACCAGGAATCGTCGTTCGTCGTGCACCACGCGCCGACGCGCACGAATGTCGGCGTCCTGCTCTGTTCGCGGGTGCGGCATGACGTCGGACATATCACGCAGGTGTGCCTGCTGCCCGAGCATCGCAACCACGGACTCGGCGAGCACCTCATCGAGGCAGCGTACAGGGCGATCAGCCTCAAGAACTACTCGCAATTGAGCCTGACGGTCACGGAGGCAAATACGCGCGCGGTTGCGTTGTACAAGCGGCTGGGATTCGACGTCAGCAGGGTGTTCGACGCGTTTGTCTGGGAAGGATGAGGGAAGTGCGAAGTGAGAAGTGCGAAGTGAGAAAGTGAGAAAGTGAAAGGAAAAGGGCGAACTTTTCTTACTTCACCCTTCACCCTTCTCACTTCTTCAGTATCCACATGAACCAGCTTGCGGCGATGACTCCGCCGATGAAGAGGGCGAAGCAATAGGCTCCGTAGCGCACCATGTCGCGCGGCGTGTCGCGCTGCGTGATTCCGAAGACCACGGATGCGCAGACGGCGAATACGAACGCGGCCGTGAAGTGTGAGAGTTCCATGCTATTGCTTCTTCCCGATGCCGATGTGGTAGGCATCGATGGCGGAGATGATGTTCAGCAGTCCGGCAACGATGATGTACTTCGTGCCGTAGTCGGCGACGGCGCGGTGCACGGCTCCCTCGCCCCAGTTCATGCCGCGGGCGAGGAAGTAAAGCAGCCCTGCGCCGATATCCCCGAAGAAGCCGAGGATGTCGAGAAGGTCTCCGGTGTTGAAGGCGTAGACCTTGCCCTGCATCTGAAGGCCGAAGAAGAACATGGTGCAGATGGCGGCGAGCAACAGCAGGCCGCGTCCCCAGCGGCGCAGCAACAGGTGTCCGGCGCCCGGGATGAGCCAGCCGAGGGCGAGTGCGCCCAGCGCCATTGGGGTGGCCGCGGGCGTTTCCGGGGCAGTTTTCGTTCCGTTCGCGTTAGCCATCAGATGATGACGATCTCTTTCTGGATCCGGCCGGTTACTTCCGCCGCGCCGTTGCGCACCAGCACGTCCACCTCGGCGCGCACTCCGAACTCCGGCAGATATATGCCCGGCTCTATTGAGAATAACGTATTCGGCAGAATCTCGCGGT
Source organism: Clostridia bacterium (assembly GCA_035627675.1). GTDB lineage: Bacteria > Acidobacteriota > Terriglobia > Terriglobales > Acidobacteriaceae > DASPLH01. The sequence goes on along the minus strand of DASPLH010000053.1, from coordinate 25,921 downwards.
CGTCCTTGGTTTCCAGGTTGTCCATGTTCGCGCCATTGCCGTGCACGCTGGTGCCGATGGAGTGTCCGGTGCGGTGGACGAACTGTTCGGCGTAGCCCGCCTTCTCGATGTGGGCGCGCACCGCGGCATCGACTTCCCAGCCGTGGAGCGTGCGCTTCTCGGCAAAGGCCTGCTGCACGGTCCTGACGCCCACGTCGCGGGCATCGCGAACGATGTTGAAGATCTCGCGGTGGCGGTCCGAAGGTGCGTTGCCGACGAAGCCCGTCCAGGTGATGTCGTAGTAAACGGCATCGGGGCGGGCGAGCTTGGCCCACATGTCGAGCAGAACCCAGTCCCCTTCGCGGATGGGCTTCGACGTGGCCGCCTCGGGCGCGTAGTGGGGGTTGCCGGCGTTCTCGTTGACGCCGACGATCGGCGGATCGTCCGTCACCAGGCCTTCGCGCCGGAATGCCTCGGCGATCCACTGTTGGATTCCGTATTCGTCGCAACCGCCGTTGCGGACGCGCCGTCCGATCTCCTGGAAGGAGGCTTCCATGATGCGGTCCATCTTGTCGCGCGCGCTGAAGTGCGTGGCGATCTGCTCGTCCGTCAGCACCGCCTCGAACTGCGCGACGAGGTTCGCCGAGCTGACGACTTCCGCGCCGAAGCTGCGCACCAGTTCGAGCATGCCTCCGTCCACCAGCGACACGTACATGATGTTGTTGTTGGGCGAGTACTGCATGGCGAGGCGCTTGTAGGGCGCGACCATCTCCTTCAGCTTCTCGTGCAGCTCAGGCCACGGGCCGTAGTGAAGCTGGCGACCGGGAAGCTTCTCGAGGTGACGCGGCTCCACGCGATGATTGAGCTTTACGGGCTCGCCCTCGGCAGGCACCAGGTAGAACCAGCGGCGCGTGACATGCAAGTCGGCCGGGAGCCCGAGAATCGCGTAGGCGATCTCGTCGCGGTGGTGATGATCGTAGAACAGCCAAGCGTCAAAGCCACGCTCACGAAGCGCAGACTGGATGGCGGCTAGCTTCATGCGGACATTGTAAATGGGGGTGGAGAGGTTTCGAAGTTTCAGAGGTTTTGGAGGGTCGCGGGCGAGACGCCCGCGCCACACGCCCGCACCACACGCCCCCGCCACACGCCCGCGCTACACGGGCAATAAGGGAGGCCAGCCTTGCGGCTGGCCTCGTCGATTGCACCCAGGGCTGAAATGGGAACGAAGCTGGTTCAGGCTCCGGTTTCTTCGCCCCAGCTCGGAGTGGTGAACTTGCCGGCCGCCACGTCGCAGATCGACTCTTCCAGCACGTCGATGGCGATGTCGGCCTGTTCCCTGGTGACGATCAGCGGCGGGGCGATCCGCAGGGTGTTGGGACCGCAGCCGAGGAAGAGCACGCCCTTCTCGAACGCCAGCTCGACGACGCGGTCGCGCTGTTCGCCCGCAGGCGTTTTTGCCTTCTTGTCGTGGACCATTTCGACGCCGATCATCAAGCCCAACCCGCGGACGTCGCCGACGATGGGCAGGCGCTGCGGCCAGTCCTTCATGCGTTCCATCATGTGCTTGCCGACCACTTCGGCGTTCTTGATGGCCTCGCGTTCGAGGATGTCGATAGTAGCCAGCGCGGCGGCGATAGCGACGGGGTTGCCGCCGAAGGTCGATGCGTGCGAGCCGGGCACCCAGTCCATGATGTCGGCGCGGGTGATCAGCACTCCGAGCGGCATGCCGCTGGCGATGCCCTTGGCGTTGGCGATCATGTCGGGCGCGACGCCGGTGTGCTCGACCGACCACCACTTGCCGGTGCGTCCCATGCCGGCCTGCACTTCGTCGCAGATCAGCATGATGCCGTGCTGATCGCAGAGGCGGCGCAGTTCGCGCATGAACTCCGGCGGCACGGGCAGGTATCCGCCCTCGCCCTGCACGGCCTCTATGACGATCGCCGCGCACTCCTCCGGCGGGACCTCCGTGCGGAAGACGTCTTCGATGTTGGTTACGTGCTGCTTGAGGAACTCCTCGCGTGTGAGGTGTTCCGGTTTGCGGTACAGGTTCGGGAACGGCACATGCACGACGCCGGGCACGAGCGGCGAGAAGCGGCGTCGCTGCTGCGCCTTCGAGCAGGTGAGCGAGAGAGCGCCCATGGTGCGTCCGTGGAATGCGCCGTAGAAGGCGATGATCCACTGGCGCCTGGTGTGATAGCGCGCGAGCTTCATCGCGGCTTCGATGGCCTCTGCGCCGGAGTTCGCGTAGTGGATCTTGTGCGGGCCGGGCATGGGCGCGATCTTCGACAGCCGCTCGGCGAGCTGCGTCATCTGCGGATAGTAGAAGTCGGTGCCGGACATGTGGATGAGTTCGGCGGCCTGTTTCTGGATGGCGGCGACGACCTCGGGATGGCAGTGTCCGGTGGACGTGACGGCGATGCCGGCGCTGAAGTCGAGGAACTCGTTTCCGTCCACGTCTTCGATCACGACTCCGCGGCCGGTCTTGGCTACGAGCGGATAGGAGCGCGTGTACGAAGGCGAGATCAGTTCGCGATCCGCCTTCAGGACGGCCCTGGCGTTCGGGCCGGGGAGCTTGGTCTTGATCTTGGGGCCGGCAACGCTCATCGAGGTAGTAGAGGTCATGGACTTTCTCCGGAGTCGCGGCCCCTGCGGGCCGTGACGGCTGGACACGCCGTCGTGGCGTGCACATGCACAACGCGCGATGCTGGGCATCGCCACAGGACTGTGCAGGGAGATCGGGGTTAGTCGCCGGCGAAGAGGTTGGCGCGGGACTGCGATGGGGTGAGGCGCACCTCGGCCCTGCTGGAGACGGGGCGGGACCAGATGGCCCGCATATGCGTCTTCGGGGGCAGATGTCGTTTTGTCAGCCTGCTATACACGGTTCGTTACCCCGCCAACAGCGACCGAAGATTGTACTTCAGTTTTGCAGGGGGCGGAAGGAGTTCGAGAGACCGGGTTCCCGAGGTTTCAGAGCGAAAGGGTTCCCTCCGCATAGCTGGCCCACCGCTGAGATTCGAAACGAAACCTCCAAAACCTCCGAAACTTCAAAAGAGCTTGTCCGCCGGAGTCTGCGCGATCGACTCAAGCTCCCAGTAGTGCTTCATCAGTATCTCGGGAACCTTCACGGCTTTGCCCGTCACCATGTGCTTGAGTTGCAGAGCATTGACGGCCGCCTTGCCCTGGAAGTGATTATTCGTAACCACGAATGTAGTCCTGCTCTTCTGGGCGATGCGCTGGATGTTCTCCTTCCAGCCGCGAAGCTCGTCGGCCGTGTAGAGGTAGTTGTAGCGGGCGTCGCGGCGTTCGGTGCCGCTGCCCTCCTCGGGTTCCCGGTCGTTGAACCATTCGGCGTAGTTGCGCCCGTGCAGGCGGACGTAGGAGACCGGCGCGGTGACGTGTTCGGTGGGCGCGATGGATTTGCCGATTACCGGCTGGTCGATGTTGCAGAAGGCCACGCCCTTCCCGGCGAAGTAGCGCAGTGTGCCTTCGTTGTTCCAACTGGAATGGCGGACCTCGACCACCGTTGGGTAGTGCCTGAGACGCGCCAGCACCGAATCGAGGTACTCCCGGTTCTCGTTGGTGTTCTTGAAACTGATGGGGAACTGCGCGAGGACTGCGCCGAGCATGTTTTCCGAGGCAAGCGCGTCGAGTCCTTCCCTGGCCAGCTTTTCGTCTTCGGGGTTGCTGCGGATCGTGGCGGCCGAAGTGGACTCAATGGTGGCGATAGGCGAGTGCGTGAAGCTCTTGTGCAGCTTGGCGGTGAACAGGAAGTTCGGGTTGACGGCGCGCGCCTTGCGGCACCAGAGCTTTCCGATCTCGGGCTTGATGTGGCCGTAGAAGGAGTTGTTGATCTCTATCGTGTCGAAGAACTGCGCCATGTACTCGACCGGATGCTGCTCCCGCTTGATCTGGGCGGGGTACACGATCCCCTCCCAGTCCTTATAAGACCAACCGGCGGTGCCTATCCTGATCTCCGGCATGGACGGGAGGTTAGCACGGATGAGTATCGGTTGCACCGCGGCCGCAGCGCTTCAACGCTGGGCTGCGCTGGGGAAGTACACGACGAAGGCGAACCAGAACACGGGGTTGACGTACGAGGCGCTGGGCGCGAAGCAGGCCCCGACCGAGTAGCCGCCTCCGTACACGGAGCGGAGTTTCGTCAACTGCGCTGGAAGCTTGTTCAGGTCGGTTGCGGTGAATACGACAATGTTCTTCGCGCCGGTGATCCCGTTCGCGAACTTCGGGTTGATGCTGTCGCTGGCGGCCATCCGGCACGCGGCTTCGCGCAAGCGCGGTTCCTCGACGCGCCGGAGCGGCGAGGCGCCCGCGGACTGGCGCATTCGCGCGAACGCCTGAGCGACGTTGTCCTCGGCGGCGTCCACGCTGACCGTGGGCAGCCGGTGGACGAAGTTCTGCGTCACCCAAACGTAGTCTCCGCGGCGCACGACGGCAATGCCGATCGCGTTGTACTCGGGCGTGAGGATGTTGGCGCGGTGCGGAGGAGAATTCATCAGGCTCCGGTGCGCACTGGCGGCGTCGGAATCCATCGCCACGTTCTCGCCGCTCCGATTGAAGCGGACGCTTGTGGCTCCTAGGCGGACTTGCACCGACGGTTCCCCGTCCAGTTGATGTGAGAGCTTCTTCTGCTCGGCCATGCGGACGGAGTGTTCGCGGGCGGCCTGCGAGAGCCGTTCATCGAGTTCCAGGGACGAGAGGCCTCGCGACGTACGCTCCTGGTTCACCAGGCGCAGCATCTGCTGCACGTCTTCGGATTCGGACTGTGCGAGAGCTGCCGCCGAGGCCAGCAGCAAGGTCACCGCCACGCAAAACCATCGTGCCATGGGTTCTTGGATGCACTCGGCTCAGGGTAGGCGCCGCTGCCCCGGCTCCCATCTCAGAAGACATACGGCGGCACTCACCGCTTGTGCCGCCGTGCTCGTCTTTCCCTGATGTAACCTGGCCTTAAAACTTCGCTGCGAATTCGAGGATCCCGACGGTCAGTGCGATCCAGAGCGCAAAGGCAACGGTGTTGACCGCTACGCGAACCGGAACGCTGTCGATGATCCAGTTGTATCTGGCGTCCATAGCAAACTCCTCGCCCAACATCGAGCGGACTGTTCGTTCGTTGCCCACACAGAAAAGAGACGTGCGACCTGTCGGTTGGTAAGCGCACGCTGAGTCGCGGTGCGCTGCCCGTCACGCCGGACGATAAGCCCGGCTGGTTCGCGAGTACACCTTCCGCGAAACCGGTAAGCGCACGTGGAGATATACGGAGGCCCCGCCGACTTTGTTCCCCGTCGGTCTGGTTGTGGGCGCGTACTGTAGCAACGATTGGTCCCGCTGGCGAGGTTACGTCGGTCACACCGCTGTAAGACGCTTCACCACAGAGACTTTGACCTCACCATCAAGGACACTTAGGGTTCACGAAGGGATCAAACACTCCCTTGGCGCTCCTTTGTGTCCTGTGGTGAAACGGTGCCCATGGGTAAGGCAGGTGAGTTGTTCCGCCCTGGCTTCGCCCGAAAACCAGGTGAAGGTGGGCGACCCGTCGGTGTTCTCTTTGTCCTTCGTGGTTGAAACTTCAAGCTGCGGGGGCGAGCGACCGGTCGGCCGCCTGCTGGATGAACTTCTTCATCACGTTGGCCCACATCACTTTCTTGCGGACAGCGCTTTCCTTTACGGTTCGTCCCTGGGCAAACATCGATAGCAGGGCCTTCATCTTGAACACGCGAAGCAATTGTTGCTCCGACTCATTCGCTCCGTAGGCCTGGACGAACGCGTCCTGCACCTCGGTGGTGATGACCCGGTTGCAGAAGGGATATTTTTCCAGGGCTTCGACGCACGCCTGGAAGAGAGCGACGTCCAGCAGGGAACTGCCGCGTTCGTTCATCTTGGCGAAATCGCAGAAGCCGATCCCGCCTTCGCCGATGGTCACGTTCAGAGGAGTGAAGTCATTCAACACCGCCGACTGCGGCTGCGGCCGCCGGGCTTTTGCAAGGATCGACCTCGCACCGGACATGATCTTCCTGATCGAAGCCTCTTCCAGCCCCTCGCCCTTGCAGTTGCCGCACAGTCTCTCGAGGTCGGCCAGCAGTTTCTCGCCATCGAGCGGCGCGGGAGCTTCCTGTGTTGCCTTATGGAAGCGACGCAGCCACTCTCCGGTCGCGCGCGCGGCTGTTTCCAGCGTGCCGTGGTCGGCGTAACCGGGGAGCAGCGCGGCTTTCATGATGATCGACTGCAACGGTGTGCCGCTGAGCTTCTCGGCGACCACGGCGCCCTGCTGGCTGAAGTTCCCCAGCGGCCTCGGCACGCCGCTGAGTTTCTTGCTTTCCACAAGGGAGTAGATGTTGCGGAGATTGCTGGTCTCGACCGACGCCAGTGATTTCGTTCCATGAGCGCCGCATTTCGCCGAGCGATAGACCTTCGCGTACGCGCGTTCGCTACCGTCGGCAAAGTCGATAACGATGTCGTAGATGTAGTGGTCGGTCTTCGGTGTGTGTCCCACGACGCGAACGTTCTTCAGTTCGCCGTGCGTCGGATACAAGCTCGGTGCGTTATGGCGCAACTCGGAGACAATCTGATCCATCACGTTCTCGGCCATTCGAACTCCATGCTGATGTGAGAGGCTACTGCGACCTGGTGCTCCGCCGGCACCGTGTGGGCTCATGCGACACCCTGCCTGCCATTCGCGGCGCGACGCGGTGGCGCTTCAGGACACTGGTTTAGATGGTCAAATTGGCCCTCGCGGCCAATGGAAGATCGATGCTCATCGTGAGCAGCGTCGAACGAAAGCGATGCAGTTTCAGGAAGAAATTGCCCGATGTGCGGCAGTACCGAAATCATCCACGCAAAAAATACCGCCCGAGTGACAAATGTGCACCGCGCCGGCGTCAGGCGCGCACATCGTGCTCGATTGCGCCGGGCTTCGCCGAACGTCTATGAGAGGTTGGCGTTCCCGATCCTGGAGACACGGCGCCCGAGCCGCCCTAGAAGAAGAGGTACTTGCGCCACTTGTCGTCGGAGCGCCCCATTAAGCGCATGAGGTGCCGGCTGGTGTGCAGGTTGAACGGCCGGGGCTCGCGCAACGGACGCATGCCACATTCGTTCGGCAGCATGTTGCCCTTCTTGCGGTTGCACTCGTGACAGCATGCGACGAGGTTCTCCCAGGTCGATGTGCCTCCGCGGGAGCGTGGAATGACGTGGTCGAGAGTCAGGTCGCTGGAAGAAAGCACGACTCCGCAGTACTGGCAGGCGTTGCGATCGCGCAGCAGGATGTTCTTGCGGGACAGGGCACGGCTTTGATGCGGGATGCGGCGGTATTCCAGGAGCCGGATCACGGAAGGCACTCGCATGGCGATGCGCGTCGAATGCAGAAAGTGTCCGTTGATCTCCTCCGTCATGGCCACGCCTTTGAGCACCAGCACGATGGCGCGGCGCGCGGCGCAAACGTTGATCGGCTCGTAGGACGCGTTCAATACAAGGACCGGCGCGTGCATCGGCGAGTACACCGGCGCTTCGACGTGCGGTTCAGGCTGATGGCTTCTGGTGGATCTATGACTCTCCGTTCGGCTCATATGCTGGTTCCCCGTGCGCCGGCTTGCACCGGCACTCCTCCAACTTGCTCCGAAGTGTTCCACTCTGGCGAGGTTCCCTCGCCCGAGTCCGCCTGACTATAGGATGCAGCCGCAACGCTGTCCTGCACTGCGCGCGCGGCAGTCGCAACCCAAATCTTGTCCGCCCCGGCGATGCGCAGGACTCGAGCGCACTCGCTGACGGTCGCGCCGGTGGTCAACACGTCGTCCACCAGCAGGATCTCGGCTCCTCGCACGCCGGCGTGCCCGCTGACGGCAAACGCTCCGCGAAGGTTGTTCTTGCGCTGCTCCCGGCTCATTCCGACCTGCGATACCGTGGCGTGCCGGCGCACAAGCACGTCAGCGCGAACCTGGAACGCGGTGGCACATTGCGCGCCCAGGTCGCGCATGGCGGCCCACGCGATCAGCTCGGCCTGGTTGAACGTGCGCTCTCTCCATTTGCTCTTGTGCAGCGGCACGGGCACGACCATCACGCGCCCGCCGAACGGCAGCGCGCGGGCGGCGCGAGCGACGTAGCGTCCAAGCAGGCCAGCCGCCGGACGCACATGCCGGTACTTGAGCAGATGGATCAGTTCGCGAAGAGTGTCACTGTAAGGGCCGAAGCAGACGGCGCGATCGAACGATGGCAGGTCAGCCCGGCACTGGCCGCAAACCGCTCCCTCGGGCCCGAACGGATAGCCCGGCGGCAGCACGGCAGCGCAGACGCCACATTGCGTATCCGGCACCGGGACGATGCGGCCGAGACACTCCGTGCATACGGGCAGTCGCGAGAGATTTGCAAGGGGAGCGTTGCAGATGCGGCATTCGGACGGGAAAAGGGCCGCGAAGAGGCTTTGTGCGGCCCCGCTCATCATTCGGGCGAATGACGACGGGGTTTGCGCAGGGTCGAGATCGCGTATTCGTGGGGCACGCGACAGAGCCGTGTCTGACTGGCCCCTACTGTCTCCGGTACTGCTGAAGACCCGCCTCCTTCTGCTGAGAGCAGTATAAAACCTGCGACGAATCCCGTAAAACTGAAATCCTGATGAAAATGCGCAGGTAGAAAGCCGGGGTGCGGGGTTTAAGGCCCTACCGGCGAGGGCGACCGGGAAAGGACTGTCCGCCCCGAGCGCCTCTTCCTCGAAGCCCGGGGCGACACATTTCATATCGAAACGATGGCTGGAACTGTGAGAAGCTAGGACGTGAGTTGCACTTGTGCCAGTGCGTTCGGACGTGCTAACTTGCGCCGTTTCCTGTAATTACGTGAAGGCACCCCCACAAGGAGTCTAATGAGCTCGAGCCCCTATCGTCCTTACGTCCCGGCTGACCGGGCGATGACCGAATTCACCGTGCGAGCGGTGCTTCTCGGATTGATCATGACAGTCGTGCTTGGCGCTGCGAACGCCTATCTTGGCCTGCGCGCAGGCATGACGATCGCCGCCACCTATCCGGCAGCGGTCATCGCGATGGCGGTGCTGCGCCTGATGAAGGGCAGCATCCTGGAAGAGAATATGGCACGCACGGTCGGCTCGATCGGCGAGTCGGTCGCTGCGGGCGCCATCTTCACGATTCCTGCCTTCGTCATCTCCGGCGCATGGCCGGTCTTCGATTTCGAGACCGCGTACTGGAAGTCCACGGTGCTGATGGCCGTCGGCGGCACGCTCGGCATCCTGTTCGTGACTCTGCTGCGCCGCGTGATGGTCGAAGATCCGGAACTGCCTTACCCCGAGTCGGTTGCGGCCGCCGAGATCCACAAGGCCGGACAGCGCGGATCGACGGCAGCCAAGATACTGTTCGCCAACATGGGCTTCGGCGGTCTCGTGTACCTGCTGGGCCAGTTCCGCCTGTTCAACGCGACGAAGGAATTCGCCGTGCACGTGGGACAGCTTGGAACCAGCTTCGTTCGCATGGGACGCGCCGCCGACGCGCCGATGCTGCCGGCCGGCGCGGGAACGACAATCGCAGCGCCCGCGGTCAGCCCGGCGTACCTTGGCGTCGGCTACATCATCGGTCCGAAGCTTGCGGCGCTGAACTTCTCGGGCGGCGTGCTTGCCTGGGGCCTGCTGGTTCCGCTCATCCTGTTCCTCGGCGGTCCGAACTTCGTGGCTCGCTTCGGCGCGGGTGCGCCTCCGACGGAAGAATTCTGGGCCGGACAGGCGCTGGCCGTGTGGAGCTTCATCGTGCGTCCGATCGCCGTCGGCGGCATGTTGGTTGGCGCCAGCTACACGCTGTTCCGCATGCGCAAGAATCTCGCCATCGGCATGAAGCGCGCCGTAGCTGACCTCCGCAAGACCGGATCGCAGACGACGGCGACCAACCGCACGGAAATCGACCTGAACGCGAAAGTCGTCTTCGCCGGACTGTTCGCCACGCTGCTCTGCATGATCGCCCTGTACGCCTTCTTCGCCGGAACGCTCGCCGGCGGCGCGCTGGCGGCGATCGTGATGATCATCCTCGGCTTCTTCTTCGCCGCGGTCTCCGGAAACCTCGTGGGCATGATCGGTTCGTCGAACAACCCGATCTCGGGCCTGACGCTGGCGACGTTGATCATCTCGGCGCTGCTGATGGTTTCCATCGGCGTGAAGGGTGTCGCGGGTGTCGCCGCCGTGCTGGGCGTCGCTGCCGTGGTCTGCGTTTCGTCGGCGGTTGCCGGCGAGATGCTGCAAGACCTCAAGGTAGGACACATCCTCGGCGGCACGCCGAAGTACATGCAGATCGGCGACTTCATCGGAATCGCCGTCGCCAGCCTGGCGCTGTTCTTCCCCCTGATGGTGTTGCACGTGGCGAACATCAAGGCCGGCGGCATCGGCTTCGGTGACCGTCAACTTTCGGCTCCGCAGGCCGGTCTCATGGCCATGCTGTCGCGCGGCATCGTTGGCGGCGAAATGGCGTGGCCGCTGATCCTGGTCGGAATCGCAATGGGCATCGCGATGATCATGCTCGGCGTTCGCAGCCCGATGCTGGTTTCGGTTGGCATGTACCTGCCGCTGGAAACCACGTTCGCGATCTTCGTGGGCGGCATCTTCCGCTGGCTGACCGACACGCTCCGCGACCGTCGCGGCTTCAACGAAGCGCAGAAGGCGCGCATCGAAAATGCCGGTGTGCTGACCGCCTCAGGCCTCATCGCCGGAGAAGCGCTGCTGGGCATTGTGGTGGCGCTGTTCCGGTTCTACGAGTGGCCGATTCCGAACATCTGGCGGGCCGTGACCGGAAACGCCGAACCGGCGACCATCATGGGGTTCATCATGCTGGCCATCGTGGCGAGTGTGATGATCTTCCTGCCGCTGCGCAACGCCGGCGACCCGAACGAACCGGCTCCGCCGACGGCAATGATGTAGAGCAGTCGTCAGTCGTCGGTTGTCAGTCGTTGGAGGGGCCACCCTGGCGGGTGGCCTCTTCGTTTAGGCGTCGCTGCGCTTCCGAGCGAATGTGGGACATCAGGAAAGACAAGCCCCCGGACATCCTTCTTACACTCTGTGCCTCTGTGTCTCTGTGGTTAGAATCGTCCTTGTGAGCATCTCCGAAAACCTCGCGCGCATTCGCGAACGCATCGCTCTCGCCGCGCTGCGCGCCCAGCGCCGGCCGGAATCCATCGCGCTGATGGCGGTCTCGAAGACACAGCCGGCCGACAGCATTCGCGAGGCGTACGAAGCCGGGCAGCGGCTGTTTGGCGAAAACCGCGTCCAGGAGTTCGCGGCCAAGCACGCCCAACTCGGCGCGGCGTCGCCCGCCGTGGCGTCGGCGGCTGTGTGCAGCGCGTTCGACATCGAGTTGGCCGAGTTCCACCTCATCGGACATTTACAGTCGAACAAGGCGAAGCGCGCGGCGGAACTGTTCGAGGCGGTGGATTCCGTGGATTCGCTTGCGCTGGCCGAGCGGCTCCATACGTTCGCCGCCGCGGCGGGGAAGCGTCTGCGCGTGCTCATCGAGGTGAACGTCGGCGGAGAAGCGGCCAAAGAAGGTCTCGCGCCCGACTCGCCCGAGATCGCGAACATCGTCGAGGCCTCCGCACGGCTGGCGAGTCTCGAAGTTCGCGGACTGATGACGGTTCCGCCCTTCACGGAAGACCCGGAGGGCGCGCGGCCCTTTTTCCGCCGCCTGCGCCAACTGCGAGACCAGTTGCAGGCGCGAACCGGGGTCGAGCTGCCGGAGCTGTCCATGGGCATGTCCCATGATTTCGAAGTGGCCATCGAAGAGGGCTCCACGTGCGTTCGCGTGGGGACGGCGATTTTCGGAGCGAGGGAATAATCGAGATGAGAACACTGGACGGCTTTCTGGCGTGGGTGTTGGTGGTTGCGGGCGCGGGCAACCTGCTGTCCCGCTGGGTTCCCGCATTGCACTGGTTTGGACCGGTATTGCTGGCCGGCAGCGGGTTCGCCGTGCTGCTGCTGGGATTCCTGAACGTCGCCCGCACGCGCGGCCGCAGCGACGCCGTCGTGCATTGGGCGGCGGTGATCGCGAACGCGCTGGCCCTGGTCTATGCCGTGCGAGTCCTGTTGGCGTTCGGGACGCTGTCGCTGCGCGCGCCCATTCCCCTGGCGCTCGCCGTCGTCGTAGCTGTCCAGGCCGTGTTGTCGGTGCGGAAGTGATCCCGGTCAGGGAAACCGCGACTGGCGTGACCTTCGCCATCCGGGTGCAACCGCGCGCCAGTCGCAATGCCGTGGTCGGCGAATTGGGCGACGCTCTGAAGATCGCGCTGACTTCACCGCCGGTGGACGGGAAAGCAAACGACGCCGTTGTCGAGTTTTTGGCCAAGCTCTTGGACGTCTCGCGTTCTTCGGTTACGATTGCCGCCGGAGAAACCAGCCGAAATAAGATCATTCGAGTCTCGGGTGTCACCGCCGGCGAGGTCGAGCAGCGTTTGCAAGGCGGTATTCGCCCCTGAAGGAGAGTGCAATTGAGTCTTGCGCAGCGGTGGCAGGAGATACGTACCGGGTTTGAGCGGCCCTTCTGGGTCGCCAACATCACCGAACTTTTCGAGCGGCTTTCCTACTACGCCGCCTTCGCCTCGCTGGCGCGGTACCTCAATGAAACTCTCGGGTTTCCCACTTCGCAGGCAAGCAGCCTTACGGGCCTGTTCGGCGGCCTCGTATGGTTCATGGCCGCCTTCGGTGGCGCGCTTGCCGACCGCATGGGATTCCGCCGGGCGCTGTCTCTCGCCTATCTGATCCTGAGCTGTTCGTATTTCCTGCTCGGCTCGCTGGCTACGTCGTGGATGGCTCCGGTGCGCACGGTCGTTCCGCTGTCGCTACTGGTGGCGTTCGTGTTGATGCTGCCGGCGCTGGGCATCGCACTGGTGAAGCCTGCGGTAGTCGGCACGACGGCAAGAGCGTCGAACGAGAAGGTCCGTTCCATCGGCTACTCGATCTACTACACGCTGGTGAACATCGGAGGCGCGGCGGGCCCGTACGTCGCCTCGTGGGTTCACCGCAACATGAGCGTGGAGAACGTATTCCGCGTCGCCGCCTTGAGCGTGTTCCTGATGTTTTTCGCGGTTCTCCTGTTGTTCCGGGAACCGCGCCGCACAGGCGAGGTGAAGGCCACGAGCCTCGCCGAGACGGCGAGGAACTTCACCACCGTCCTTTCCAATCCCCGGTTCATGCTGTTCCTGGTGATCTTTTCCGGGTATTGGATCGTCTTCTGGCAGGAATTCATCACGCTTCCGCTGTATGTCGTCCGGTACATCGACCCGGAGGCCGACACCGAACTGCTGTTGGCCGCGGGACCGCTGACTGTCATCAGCCTGACGGTGGTTATCAATCTGCTCACCCGGAGGATTCCCTCGATGAGCGCGATCGCGCTGGGAACGCTGATCTCGGGACTGGCATGGCTGATCCTGATCTTCTTCCCGTCGGTCCCGATGGTGATACTGACCCTGGTCGTGGTTGCGCTCGGCGAGATCATCCAGTCGCCGCGGTATTACGAGTACATCTCGCGGCTCGCTCCGGCCGGCCAGCAAGGGACGTACATGGGGTTTGCCTTCCTGCCGATCGGCATCGGCTCGCTCATCGGCGGCTGGCTCGGCGGCAGGCTGCTCCATCACTACGGGGAAGTGGCGCGCCAGCCGAATGGCATCTGGTGGGCCGTGGCGGGAATAGGCGTCCTGACGGCGATCCTGTTGTGGGTCTATGACCGCTTCGTTCAGCCACCAAAGGCCGCGGAAGCCTAGCCTGCCGCAGCCGCACGGGCACTTATGTCACAGCATGGGAGTCTTCGGCGGAATTATCCTTGCGTCGTGCCGTGGCCTCCAGCGCTGGCCAAGACTACGGTCTGAACTACATGCCGAAACCTGTTGCATACATTGCGAACCACCTTCGCCAGGTGCTGGTCAACGGCGCGAGCGCGCCACACACGGCGGAGGTCCAACGCTTCTTCAAGGATGAGATCAGCTCTCGCGGATGGTACACCGACGAGTTGCGCAAGCTGGCTCGCCGCTTCACAAAGGTCATCAAGGGCGACGCCGGGGTCGAGTACCTGGTTGCGGTCGCGGATAGTCTCTTCCACGGGAAGGTGCTGGAAGAAAAAATCCTCGCCGTGCAGTTGCTCGAAACGTCCGTGCGGGAACTCGGGCCGAAGCATTTCGATGTGTTCGAGGGCTGGCTCGAACGTGTGAGCACCTGGGCGGATCACGACGCCCTCGTCAGCTACCTGATCGGTCCCATGCTGGTTGCGGACCGGAAGCTGGCGCCCAGGGCGTTGAGGTGGGCGCAGTCGTCCGACCGGTGGCATCGCCGGGCTGCGGCCGTTGCGTTCATTCGAGGCGTCCGCGAGAAGCAGTTCGAGAACGAAATCCGCCAGGTCGCCAATGCGCTCCTCGAGGATGAGGACGACATGGTGCGCAAGGGCCTGGGATGGCTGCTTCGCGAGGCCGCGAAGTATCACCCCGAATTCGCCGTGCCCCTGCTGATGAAGATCCGCGACCGCGCTCCGCGACTGGTGCTGCGTACCGCGTGCGAGACGCTGCCGGTGAAGACGAAGACGGAGATCATGGGAAAACCGCCGCGCAAGAGAGTGGTTCGAGCTTGATCCGGATTAACCACGGATTTGCACGGATTAACACGGATCAGCATTTCTGATCTGCGGTTGTTATCGACAGTCGTCCCTACGGGACTCGGATATGTGCTCGTGCGGTACCCAGCGCTGAAGCGCTGGGCTAGAGAACGGGTCGCGCCTCCGGCGCTGTGCTAGTTCGTGTGTTCCGACCGCGGCAGGCTAGTCAACGTCTTGCGCGGCCGGATGTTCCGTCTGCGGCGCAGGCTAGTCAACGTCTTGTGCTTCCGGAGCTGGTTTGACCAGGGATGCACACGGAGCGAACTACAGCCTTAATCCGTGCTGATCTGTGCAGATCCGTGGCTAATCGCCTTTTCGTAGTTTGCGTGCAGCGCTAAGCCGAGGCGCCGCGCTGAGGCTCGCCTTCGAGCTGGCGCATGATCTCCAGGTGGCGGCTGTCGTGCCCGAGCGTGATGTGAAACAACGCTCGAACGCTTACAGGTTTGCCGCTCGCCACGCCGCGGCGAAGTTTCATCTCGTCCGACAGACCCTTCCACAACTCCACGGTCGCTATCCGCAGATTCGAGTATTCCGCCTTCAGCGATTCGACGGAGCGCGCGTTGAAGTTGCCGGCCGTGACGTAGTCGTCCTGCTCGAAACTGGCGAGCGCTGTGGCGTCGCCGCGGGAGAAACGCAAGGCGCGATAGGTGAACACGCGCTCGGCGTCGCAGAGGTGGCCCAGGACTTCCTTGATCGACCAATTGCGGGTGCCACGCGTTGCGCCGGCAGTCTCGTCGCTATAGCGCGAGACGAATGCGAGCGTTTCGTTCCTCTGCGACTCGAGAGCCTCTGCGAGGTCGGGGACCTGCGCACGCGAGACATAGTCCGCATAGTAATCGGCGTATTCGTCGCGGGCGGGGAAATCGGCATTCATCGTTGCTCTCCTTACCGGCTTACGCCTGCTTCGTCAGGCTGCCACAGTGAGACATCTGCTTCGCGCAGGAATTTCGCGCTCTCTTCCGGTGGCGTCGGGTTGATGTAAAAGCCCGTGCCCCACTCGAATCCGGCGGTCTTCGTCAGCTTGGGCATGAACTCGACGTGCCAGTGATAGAACTCGTTGCTCGAGTCCTCCAGGGCCGAGGTGTGGAGCACGAGGTTGTACGCGGGACGGTCGAGGACCATGTCGGCCTTCATCAGCAGGCGCTTGATAGCCTTTGCGAGCGACTCGAAAATCCGCGACGGGGAGTTCTCAAACGACGACTCGTGCTTCTTCGGCAGAACCCACATCTCGAACGGGAAGCGGGGCGCGAAGGGCGCGAGGGTGACGATGTCCTCGTTTTCGTCGGCTACGCGGATCGGGTTCTCCAATTCCTGTCGCACGATGTCGCAGAAGATGCATCGCTCCTTGTAGATGAAGTACTGCTTCGCTCCGTCCAGCTCTTCGGCGGCGTGCTTGGGAACGATCGGCAGCGCGATGAGCTGCGCGTGCGGGTGCTCGAGGGTCGCTCCGGCCTGCTCACCCCAGTTCTTGAAGATCAGGATGTACTTCAGCCGCTTGTCCTGCTTGAGGTCGACGATGCGGTCGCGCCACGCCCAGAGCACGTCTTCGATGCGCTTCTCCGGCAGCGAAGCCAGCGAGGCCTTGTGTTCCGGGGTCTCGACGATGACTTCGTGCGCGCCGAGGCCGTTCATCTTGTCGAACATCCCTTCGGCTTGGCGGTTCTGCGTGCCCTCGACTTGAAGGGCAGGGAACTTGTTGGGCACGACGCGCACGCTCCACCCCGGCGTGTCCCGCTGGCCGCCGTTGCTGTTCGGGCGGTAGGCGAGGATCTCCGGCGGAGTCTTGTTCTCGTTGCCGTAGCAGAACGGGCAGAAGCCGCCCTTGTGCGTAACGTGCGTGCGGACAAAATCCGTGGGACGCTTGGCGCGGTCGGTGGAGATGATGACCCAGCGCCCGACAATGGGATCTTTTCTCAGCTCAGGCAAGGAGACCTCTCGGGGACTCTTCGAATCGGCGCACTCGAGTTGTTCGAAGGCCCGGATCGAAGGTCGTTGAGCCGCCCCGCTTCCCTCACCGGCGGCGACGGCCAGTTGCCTTCATAGTACGCCAGCCGAAGGCATCTTTGAAAAGCGTCAGGTCGGGCTTCTGGCCCGGCGCAAGATAGACGCTGACGATATCGAATCGGTAGAGCGTTCCCAACGGCTGGTTGCGCAGGTACGCCCGCGCCATCGAGATGAGTTCGTGCTGTTTCTCGCGGTCCACAGCCGCTTCGGCGGGTACGAAGGCTCTCCGCGTTCGCGTCTTCACCTCGACGAAGCAGAGCACATCGCCATCCCAGGCGATCAGGTCGAGTTCGCCACGGCGGCAGGGGACGCGCCAGTTGCGAGCGACGACCGTGTAACCCCGCGAGCGAAGGTAGAAGTAGGCTTCGTCTTCGCCGGTCCGCCCGAGCTGGAGATGCGCGGGGTCGCGCGGCGTGCGGCCGGCGAGCGCGGCTGCGCGGTCGAGCAGGGCGACGAGAGTGCGCGTGATGGTGCCCGCCGTCATTGCCAGCGCAGTCTATCGCGATACGGCAATGATGTCTGTGATTGGGAGCAGGTTGAGCGACCCATCAGGGAGAGCTATGGCCGGCGCACTTCAGCACCCCGAGATATTCGCTCCACGGACCTACGGTCTCGCGGTACTGGTAAGCCATGATCCTTGAGATTTGGTGCAGATGAGTCAAGTCGTGCGCTGCCCAGGTCGCCAGCAACTGTGACAGGGTCACGACCCCGAGGGCAGGGTGCCGTCCGCGACGTTCGAGGTCGTCGGGGCGGAGGTTGAGTGCGCGCAGCGCGTCGAGGTTTTCTGACCGCAGTTGCGCGAATTCGTCCAATAACTGACCGAGCGATTTCCCCTGGCTCTCGCGCACATGGCCGAGGCGGTCGAAGGGCTCAAATGCCTGGGACTCGCCGAAGCGCAGAATTGTTCTCGCCCGCGGCATCCAGTCGGTGCGCTCGCCATGTATGAGATGGCCGACGACGTCGAACGCGCTCCAGGTGTTGTGGCCCTCGTTCCGGAGCGTCCAGGCCTCCGGCAGATCACGCAGAAGCGCGTCGAGAGCGGCGGGCGTGCGCGTGAGCAGCGAGATCGTGTGTTCCAGATTGTGTTCCATCATGCTCCCCAAGTTGCAGCAGCGTTGCACACCGAATGTGCACGAAGCAAGAACTTGTTGAGAGTACGATCGGTACAACCCGCATCTACGCCGCTCCCGCGGGTTACTCGTTACGGTCTTTCCATTCCTCGTACCACGCCATCTGAATGGCCTCGAGCTTCGGTTCGTTGGACGCCTTTGGGTCGTCCACAAAGGTCGGCAACTCGGTCACGAGGCGGTGCAACTCGGTGAACCGCACCTCGAGCGGGTTCTGGTCGGGGAATTTCTCCGTGAGCATCAACCCAATGTCTTCGGCGTCGGTCCAGCGCAGTTCAGTGGCCATGAGGGCTCCAATAGGCGGAAATCGGAAAATCGGAAAACGGGAAAACCGAAAATCGGAAAAACCGAGAATTGGAAAAACCAAACGGAAACCGGAGTAGCGAAGACGTTTGTTTTCCCGCTTTCACTTTCTCCGATGTTCGGATTCAGTGGTTGCTTCCCCCGCCTTCGCTCACGTAATTGCGGTTCCACGAGGGAATCTCGACGACAACTTCTCCGGGTCGATCGATCGTCACCTGGCATCCGAGGCGCGAGTCGAGTTGGAGATCGGCCGCCATGTCGAGGCGGTCCGCTTCCTCGTCATCCATCTCGCTCAGCAGTTCCTTGCCTTTGCGGACGACCACGTGACACGTTGTGCAGGCGCAGTTGCCGCCGCACGCGTGTTCGAGATGGATACCGCAGTTCATCGCGACATCGAGGATGGACTGCGGCTTGCCGTGCTCCTGGTAGGGCAGCTTGCCGTGCTCGAATTCGACGCTCTTCCCGCTCGGCAGGAACGTCAGCTTCACGGTGTTCGGGCCGGGTTCGGTGGCGGCCGTACCGCAGGCGTTCAGATTCTTCGTCTCAGACATATCTTGTTCTCGCGTGGACCATCGCCGCTGCTATTCAAACTCTGCCTTGCCGATGGGGTGAGGAGCGGCTGGCCCGTCTTCCACATCGCTGGACTCCAGGTTCTTGCCCTTCAGCGCCGAGGTGATCGCCGTATCCATCATCAACTCGGCTAGCCGCATGGTGGCCTGGTTCAGTTCGTCGATCGAGTGGCGGATCGCCTGGTAGTCGTTGCCGGCCCTGCGCTCCCGCACCGAGGCTTCGGCCTGGTCGATACGAGCGCGCTCCTGCGGCGTGAGTTGGAGCCATGCGCCGCTGTGACGCCCCTTGTCGAGGGCGGCAAGAATCGTCTCGCCTTCGTTGCGCGCTTCGATGACCTGGCGCTCGGCGAAGTCCTGCTCGGCGTAGTCGAACGACTCCAGGATCATGTTCTCGACCTGCTCATCCGTCAGGCCGTAGCTGGGCTGCACCTGGATCTCGGCTTCTTTTCCGCTGCGCTGCTCGCGCGCGGAGACGTGCAGGATGCCGTTGGCGTCGATAAGGAACCGCACCTCGATGCGCGGCAGGCCCGCAGGCATCGGCGGCACGCCCTTCAGGTCGAAGCGCGCGAGGGAGCGGCAGTCCTTCGCCAGTTCACGCTCGCCCTGCACGACGTGGATCGCCACGGATGTCTGGCCTTCGACGCCGGTGGTGAAATGCTCGGTCGCCGAGGCCGGGATCGTCGAGTTTCGATGGATAATCTTGGCGACCACGCCTCCGAGCGCCTCGATGCCCAGCGAGAGCGGCGTGACGTCGAGCAGGAGCATGTCCTGCGTCGCCTCGGAGCCGCCGCCAAGAATGTTGGCCTGCACGGCCGCGCCGAGCGCGACGACTTCGTCGGGATTCAGCTCGGTGTGCGGTTCGCGCTGGAAGAGATCGCGCACGAGTTGACGCACGAGCGGGATGCGGGTGGAGCCGCCGACCAGGACGACTTCATCGATCTGCTCAGCCGCGATGCCGGCGTCCTTGATCGCCTGACGGCATGGACCGACCGTGCGGTCAATGACGGGGCGTATCAATTCCTCGAAGTCGTTACGACTGATCTGCCGCTGGTACTTGGCGCCTCCGGGCAGATCGACATCAATGACGGCCACCTCCTGCGAGGAAAGGGCGATCTTGGCGTCGATGACGCCCTGGCGGATCCGCTGCACGGCTTCGCCGTTGCGGCGCAGGTCGAGCTTCATGTCGCCGGCGATGTCCTCGAGCGCGATGGCGATCAGCAGGTTGTCGATGTCGTCGCCGCCGAGGTGCGTGTCGCCGTTGGTGGCGATGACCTCGAAGATGCCTTCGTTCAGCTTAAGGATCGAGACGTCAAAGGTGCCGCCGCCGAGGTCGTAAACGGCGACCGTGCCGTTGCGCTTCCGGTCGAGGCCATAGGCGAGGGACGCGGCGGTGGGCTCGTTCACCAGCCGCAGAACTTCGAGTCCGGCGATGCGGCCGGCGTCTTTCGTGGCCTGCCGCTGCGCGTCATTGAAATACGCCGGGACGGTGATGACCGCCTGCTTCACCGGCGCGCCGAAGAAGCGCTCGGCGTTCTTCTTGAGCTGGCGAAGGATGTGCGCGGAGATCTCCGGCGGCGTGAAGCTCCGCTCGCCCAGCTTCATTCGGAGCACTTCGCCGGGAACGAGATCTTCGGCCAACTGGAACGGGAAGAACTTCAGTTCCTCCTTCACGTCTTCCACGCCGCGGCCCATCAGGCGCTTGACGGAATAGACGGCGCGCTCCGGAGTCTCGATCAGGTGCGGACGCGCCGCGTTGCCGACCACGATCTGGCCTTCGCGGTCGAGGGCCACCACCGAGGGCACGAGATTCGAGCCGTCCTCGCCGGGGATGATGCGCACCAGCGATCCTGCGGGCGCGTCGGGATGGGACAGCGAAGGGCCGCCTTCCATGTAGGCGACCAGTGAGTTGGTGGTTCCGAGATCGATACCGACTACGCGGTCTGACATTATGATCGGGAGATCGGGCGAGCGTGCGACCGGCTCATCGAAGTCGATGAAGCGGTGGCATGGTGGCCCGATGTTCAGATTCCTAAGACTTCGTTTACGTCGCGCACCAGGTTCCTGATGTAGGTGCGGCGATTCAGCACGTCCACCATCCTGGCGAACACACGGCTGCGGTCGGTCGGGCCGATCAGGCGCCGCCTGACGAGTGCGTCCCAGTCGTCCCAGGCCCGCTTCAACTCGTCGCCGAGCTGGTTGAGCTTCTCTTCCAGATGAGCCTTCGTCTGCTGGAGCTGGCGAATGAGGCCGGCATCGTTCTCGCCCATCGTGTTGTTCATCCGCGCCTCTTCGAGCTGCATGTTCAGCTCGAAAACCTCTTCCAGCAGATCGGGCGGCACAAACTGTTTCTTCGTCTCTCCGGTTACGCGCGCCTGCTCGGTCGCGCTCTTCGACTGCTCCTCGATGTGCACGCCTTCCAGCTTCAGCAGGTACTCGGTGCGTGCGATCGGGTCGCGCAGCGTGCGATAGGCGTCGTTCAGCAGCGAGCTGGCCTCCAGACTCCACGACTGCTCCCGCCCGGTGGAGCGCGCATAGACGTCGGGATGGAGCTTGCGGCTCATCACGTAGAACTCGCGCTCGAGCTTCGCCACGTCAAGGTTCAGCTCCCTCGGCAGCCCGAAGAAGTTGAAGTAGTCGCACGGCATCGGCGGCTGCACTTTGCCGCAAGCTCCGCAGAACTGCGCGGCGCGCATGTCTCCGCACGACCAACACTGGTGAATGCTGGGGTCGGTCTCGACGAAAGTTGCCGTGGTGTTTTGCGAATCGGCCATGAAGGGTACCCGTTAAGCGAACGATGTGCCGCAACCGCAGGATTTCTGCGCGTTGGGGTTTTGGAACACGAAGCCGCGCTGCATCAGAGTCTCCTGCCAGTCGAGCGTCATGCCGTGCAGGTAGATGAACGACTTGGGATCGACGAAGACGCGCACGTCTCCGTACTGGAAGATGCGGTCGCGTTCACGCGGCTGCGTGTCGAAACGGATGACATACGACAGTCCGGAACAACCACCGCCCTGCACGCCCAGGCGGAGCCCGCCCTGGTCGGGCGCGATGCCTTCCTTTTCGAGCGCCAGCTTGATGTGCTTGAGCGCCAGGTCGGTGATGGCGATGCCCTTGGGCTGCTCGGTTTTCTGTTCCGTCGTTAGCTGTGTCGTTTCCATGTTCGCCTTGATGTCCCGCGTCGCGCCGCTGACGCGGCGCTCGCCCAATTACTTGCCGTCGTTCTTCTTCTTCCAGTCGGAGATCGCTGCGCGAATGGCGTCTTCGGCCAATACCGAGCAGTGAATCTTCACCGGAGGAAGCGAGAGCTCCTTCACGATGTCGGTGTTCTTGATCTCCAGCGCTTCGTTGACCGTCTTGCCCTTCACCCACTCGGTCGCGAGCGAAGAGGATGCAATCGCCGAGCCACAGCCGAACGTCTTGAACTTGGCATCCTCGATCACGTTGGTGACCGGGTTCACCTTGATCTGGAGCTTCATGACGTCGCCGCACTCGGGCGCGCCCACAAGCCCCGTGCCCACATCCGCGGAAGCCTTGTCCATCGAACCGACATTGCGAGGATGAGTGTAGTGATCCAGAACCTTATCGCTGTATGCCATCCCTTAACTCCATTTTCGAATTGTCGAATCTCGGGATTGCCGAATTGAAATCTCGACGATTCGAATATCTGAATTCCCCAAATTGCTTTAGTGTGCGCCGCCTTCGGCCGCCCACTGAACCTTCGTGAGGTCCACGCCTTCCTTGTGCATTTCGTAGAGCGGCGAAAGCTCGCGCAGCCGGTTCACGGTCTCCACGACCTTCTTCGCCACGTAGTCCACTTCCGCCTGCGTGTTGAAGCGTCCCAGGCCGAAGCGGATCGAGCTGTGCGCCAGGTCATCGCCGGCGCCGAGCGCCTTCAGCACGTACGACGGCTCGAGCGTCGCCGAAGTGCAGGCGGAACCGCTGGAAACCGCCACATCATTGATGCCCATCAACAACGACTCGCCTTCCACGAACGCGAAGCTGATGTTGAGGTTGTTCGGCAGACGGTGCTCGACCGAGCCGTTGATGTAAACCTCGTCGAGCTGCGACATGATCTGGGCCCTGAGGTTGTCGCGCAGACTGCGGCAGTGCTCGGCTTCCTGGGCCATCTCCGTGCGGGCGATCTCGCAGGCCTTGCCCAGCCCAACGATGCCCGGAACGTTCAGCGTGCCCGAGCGCATGCCACGCTCGTGACCGCCGCCGTCGATCTGCGCAACAAGCTGGACGCGCGGGTTCTTGCGGCGAACGTACAGCGCGCCGACGCCCTTCGGTCCATAGATCTTGTGTCCCGAGAGCGACAGAAGGTCAATGTTGTCCTTGTTCACGTCCACCCGGACCTTGCCCGTGGCCTGTACCGCGTCGGTGTGGAACAGCACGCCGCGCTCGCGGCAGATCGCGCCGATTTCGCGGATCGGCTGCAGCACGCCGATTTCGTTGTTGGCGGACATGATCGAGACCAGGATCGTCTTGTCGTCGATCGCGCGGCGGAGATCATCGAGGTCGATGCGTCCGTCTTTCTGCACCGGCAGGTACGTGACGCGGTACCCGAACTTCTCGAGCCGCTTGCAGGTGTCCAGCACGGCCTTGTGCTCGGTCACCTGCGTGATGATGTGATTGCCCTTCTCGCGATACATCTCGGCGACGCCCTTAATCGCCAGGTTGTTGCTCTCGGTGGCTCCCGAGGTGAAGACGATTTCCTTGGATGTCGCGCCGATCAGTTTCGCGATCTGTTCGCGGCCCTGTTCAACCGCCTGTTCGGCAACCCAGCCGAACTCGTGGTTGCGGCTGGCTGCGTTGCCAAACGTCTCGCCGAAGTAGGGCAGCATCGCTTCCACAACGCGCGGATCGGTGCGCGTGGTGGCATGGTTGTCCATATAGATCGGCAGCTTCACGCCTGTTTCGTTCGCCATATCAGTGCGTCTCCAAACTAACCAGCTCGGCTGGCACCTGCTCGGAAGCTTCGCTCAGCTCCCAGATGGTTAACTTTCCCAGAACTTCTTCGATCGTCCGGCTCACCTTGCGGAGCGGTTCGCGGACCGTGCACCGCTCACTCTGGCTACAGTCGCCCTTGGACGAACTGCACGAGGTGATGAACAGTGGACCCTCAATCGCCCGGATCACTTCCAGGGCGCTGATCTCGCGCGGATCACGGGCAAGCACATAGCCGCCGTTCGTGCCCTGCTGCGAGTGCAACAGCTTGGACTTCGCAAGCTTCTGGAGGATTTTCGCCAGAGCTTCCTGCGGAATGCCGTACAGCTCAGCAACGTCTTTCGCGCTACAGGCGCCCACGGCGGAGTTTTCGGCCAGGTGCCTCATGGCGATCAGTCCGTAGTCAGCTTTCTTCGTGAGCTTCAGCATGCGAAGTCCGACTAAATTAGTCGCATATTGATTCTAGATGCGGCAGAACCAAAAAAGCAACAGGAAGCAGCCATCGGGGTCCGTTGTAAGTTGTTCTGCAGCTTTAGCTTACTAAATGGCGATTATTTTGGTCGGAATTTCTGCCCAAAGTGGACGCGGAAGCCCCGGTTTTCAGGTAGCTGACCAGCGGCTGTCGTCGGCAGTCTATTGGGGGTTCTGCTGGCCGGGTTCCTGGCCGCTGCGGCGCTGGAGTTCCTGAAGCTCGCGGAGCAGCTGTTCGGGAGTCTTGGGCTGGTTCTGGTTTTGGTTCTGGTTGGCCGGGTCGGGCTGCGCCGCCTGTCCCTGGGCGGGCTGTCCCGATTGCGGCTGCTGGTTCGGTGCGAAAACCGTTCCCGGCTGCACGGGTTGCGGCTGCCCCGGAGCACCTTGTCCCGGCTGGCCTTGAGCCGCGGGTTCCGGCAGCTCTTCCGTTCCCGGCTGGTACTCGAGTTCATCCGGAACCTCGCGATCCGCCATGTCTTCCTCTTCCTCGTCCATGCCATCGGTATCGGCCGTGGGTGGGACTCGGTTGGGCTGTCCGGACGGAGGCATCGCGTTTGCAGATCCGCCGACGTTCGCCGCCGGAGCGTTGGAGCGGCCCATGAGAACAAGCCGGTCAATGGCTCCGGGGCGCTGCTGCGAGCCGAGCACGATGTAGTCGAAACGCGAGCCGTTGAGCAACGCGGAGATGACTTCCTGCGGCTGTCCGGGGCCGAGGCGAACGACGACACGGTCGCCGGACCCGATGTTGCCTTCGATGGCCGCGCCGGTCGCCCGGCGGATGCCGTTCAAGATGTCCGACAAGTTCGAATTCGGAGCGTCGATCGAGAGCAGTCCGTTGGCGTAGGTGACGCGCGGGTGGACGGCGGGCTGTTGGGCTAAAGTCTGTGGAACTGGGGCCGCCTGCACTGGCGCAGGCGCGGGCTGCGTGATGGCCGGCGTTGACCGCGCAGCAGAGCCCGGCCGCGTTGCCGCGGGCTTCTGCGGGGCGCCTTTGGCCTTCGCGCCCGGCCTCGCTTGTGCGCCGGCACAGAGGCTCGTAACGACCAACAGCAATGCCGTTTTTGCGATGATCCGCGCCATTCGAGGGAACCCCAACCGCAGCCGGGGTTTGATTTTAGCACCGGGAGCGGCGAGTCCAGCGAGCGCTGGGAACATCTGTCAGCCCCGGTTCAGGCATCTATTCCCAGCAGATTCCGAACACCCGCCCTGCTTCTCCGGTTGGACTCGCAGGACGGATTCGGCGACTCTGGTTATGATGGCCGCCGGGGACGCGTCAGCGACTCTGGTTATGATGGCCGCCTGGGAGTATTCGGCGAGTCTGGTTATTATGGCCGCGTCGTACGCGGAAAGGATCAGCAACGATGGTTCGCAACAGATCGAAACGCACTCTGCCGCTGGTGGCGCTTGTCGTCGCACTGCTGTTCGGCGCGGGCACTGCTACGGCGCAGACGTGCACGATGGACCGTGAGATCGATGTTCCGACCTATACGGCCGTAACCAACACGGCCAGGCAATACCTCCAGATGGCGGCCTCCGGCAACGTCGCCGGCCTGCGGCAGGCTGCTCTGCCGGTGCTGGCGAACTCGTTCGGCGGCGTGGAATCGGCTGTCGCACAGGACAAGGACGGCCTCAACGGCCCCCTGACCGTCAAGCACGTGTACATCCTCGACGCGAGCAAGATGACGCAGGCGGGCGACGCACAGTTCTACTGCGGAGTGTTCGGAGCGACGGGCGCAACCGCCACAAGCGCAACCATCAATATCCCAGGCATGCAGCCGGGCAGGTACGCGATGGTCGTGCAGACCGTGCAGAGCGCGAAGGGCCCGTACATGCTGACGCAAATCCTTCAGCAACAGGCGGGCCAGTGGAAGCTCGCAGGCTTCTACCTCAAGCCTACGAC
>DASPLH010000052.1:0-5195 GCA_035627675.1 Clostridia bacterium | reverse complement strand
ACTTGCGTTTCGCAACCGAAATTTGATATTGTCCCGCGCCATGTCTGGGGTGGGGAGGCCGAAGCGCCGGTCGGGGTGTCCGGTGAGTATCTCTCTGGAGATTTTCGGCGACCGCTGGTCGCTGTTGATCATTCGCGACCTGATGGTGCGAGGCTTCCGCACATTCAAGCAGTTCAAGGAGTCGGGCGAGGGGATCGCGACGAACATCCTTGCCGACCGTTTGCAGCGGCTCGAGCGCGCGGGGATCATCTCCGCCGATGTCGAGCGGTCGGACGCCCGGCGGGTGAACTACCGGCTGACGGAGAAGGGGATTGATCTGGCTCCGGTGCTGCTCGAACTGCTGATTTGGGGAGCGCGGCACGCGCGCACCGGCGCTCCCTGCGCTGTGATCGCCGAGATGGCGGACAACCGCGAGTGGGTGTTGGCCGAAGTAAGGCGGCGCTGGCGAGATGGGGACTCGACACCGCTGCTGCCGAAGTTCTGAGACGTGCCACAAGCGTACGGAACTTCTCTGGCTGAAGGGGTGGCTGCCGGGCGCTTGGGGCGCAGCGGCGAAATCAGAAAAGGGAGGGGACTCACCATGCAGACAGCTGTCCAAAGTGCTCCGGTGTCGAAGAAGATGCTCTGGGCGGGACGCATCCTTACCGCCCTCATCGGGCTGTTCATGCTCTTCGACGCCGGGATCAAGGTGCTCAGGCTGACTCCGGCCGTCGAGGGAACGGTTCGGCTGGGATATCCGGCCGGAACTGTTGTCGCGATTGGGTTGGCTGCGCTGGTCTCGGTGGTGCTGTATCTTGTGCCGCGCACGGCCGTGCTCGGCGCCATTCTGCTGACGGGATATCTCGGAGGCGCGACGGCAACACAGGTGCGCATGGAAGACCCGTGGTTCGCCTTCCCCGTGTTCATCGGGATGCTGGCGTGGGCAGGAATCTATTTCCGCGAGTGCCGTCTCCGCCAGCTGATTCCGTTGCGCAGCTAACGGCGCTGGCGTGGGCGGGCGCTGATTCCGCCGCGATGCCAGGCGGTGGGGAGCCTGGGGGAAACGACTTGATCTCAGTAAGGAGCAGAGGATGAGCAAAGTACGAGTGCTGGTGGGGACGCGCAAGGGCGCATTTGTACTGACGTCGGATGGCAAGCGTGACCGGTGGGAGGTGAGCGGGCCGCACTTCCCCGGCTGGGAGATCTACCACGTGAAGGGTTCGCCGGTGGACCCGAACCGCGTGTACGCGTCGCAGTGCAGCAGTTGGTTCGGACAACTGATCCAGGTTTCCAACGACGGCGGCAAAACCTGGGAGGCGGTCGGCAACAAGTTCGCGTATGACGGCGTTCCCGGAACGCACCAGTGGTATGACGGCACGCCGCACCCGTGGGAGTTCAAGCGAGTGTGGCACCTGGAACCCTCGCTCAGCGACCCGAACACGGTCTATGCCGGCATCGAAGACGCCGCACTGTTCCGCTCGACCGACGGCGGACAGAACTGGGAAGAACTCTCCGGGTTGCGCGGCCACGGCTCAGGACCGCAATGGCAGCCCGGCGCAGGCGGCATGTGTCTGCACACGATCATTCTCGATCCCAGCAATCCGCAGAGGATCTTCATTGCCATCTCGTCCGCAGGCGCGTTCCGCACGGACGACGGCGGCAAGACCTGGCGTCCGATCAATCGCGGGCTGAAGTCCGACTACATACCGGACCCGGACGCGGAGGTAGGCCACTGCGTCCACCGCATCGCCGCGCACGGTTCGCGCCCGAACGTGCTCTTCATGCAGAAGCACTGGGACGTGATGCGCAGCGACAACGCAGGCGACACCTGGCACGAGGTCAGCGGCAACCTGCCGACGGACTTCGGCTTCGTCATCGACGTTCATGCGCACGAACCGGAGACGATCTACGTGGTCCCCATCAAGAGCGACTCGGAGCACTACCCGCCGGAAGGCAAGCTGCGCGTGTACCGCAGCCGGACGGGCGGAAACGAGTGGGAGCCGCTGACAAAAGGCCTGCCGCAGAGCGACTGCTACGTCAACGTGTTGCGCGACGCCATGGCCGTGGACTCGCTGGATTCCTGCGGGGTGTATTTTGGTACGACGGGCGGACAGGTCTATGCCTCCAGCGATGCGGGCGATACCTGGGCTCCGATCGTGCGGGACCTTCCGGCCGTGCTCTCCGTGGAGGTGCAGACGCTGCCATGATCCGAGTGGTGCTTCCGCCGAACCTGCGCTCGCTGGCGCGCGTCAACGGCGAGGTTCAGATCGATGTTGCAGGGCAGGTAACGCAGCGCGCGGTCCTCGATGCACTCGAGGACCGCTATCCTGTGCTGCGCGGGACAATCCGCGACCACGTGACGCAGCGGCGAAGGCCTTTCGTTCGGTTCTTCGCCTGCGAGCAGGACCTTTCGCACGAGCCTCCCGATACGGCGCTGCCGCACAGGGTTGTGGAGGGCGATGAGCCTTTCCTGATCGTCGGCGCAATCGCCGGGGGATAGGCGAAGACTTTGAGGGGCCGGGATGTCGGTTGGGAACCAGAACGTCACCGCCGAGAGACTTACGAACGACGAGATACTGCGCTACTCGCGGCATCTCGTCATGCCGGAAGTCGGCATGGAAGGCCAGCAGCGGCTGAAGGCTGCCCGTGTGCTTTGCGTCGGAACCGGCGGGCTCGGCTCTCCGGTGGCGTTGTACCTGGCCGCCGCCGGGGTGGGCACGCTGGGATTGATGGATTTCGATGTAGTCGATTACACGAACCTCCAGCGGCAGATCATTCACACCACGAATGACGTTGGGCGGCCGAAGGTCGAGTCGGCGGCGGAGAAGATTGCCGCGATCAATCCGCTGGTGAACGTGAGGAAGTTCGAGGCCAGGCTCTCGAGCGCGAACGCGCTGGAGATTTTCCGCGAGTTCGATATCGTCGCCGACGGCACCGACAACTTCGCCACGCGCTACCTCGTGAACGACGCGTGCGTGCTGACGGGCAAGCCCAACGTGTACGCTTCGATCTTTCGCTTCGAGGGACAGGCGAGCGTCTTCGCCGCCGCCGATGGGCCGTGCTACCGATGCCTCTATCCGGAGCCGCCACCGCCGGGGTTGGTGCCGTCGTGCGCGGAGGGTGGAGTGCTGGGCATTCTGCCCGGACTGCTTGGCCTCATCCAGGCGACGGAAGTCATCAAGCTCATCCTTGGCTCGGGCGAGCCGTTGGTCGGACGCCTGCTGCTGGTGGATGCAATGGCAATGCGCTTCCGCGAGCTGCGCCTGCGCAAGAGCGCCGAATGTCCGGTCTGCGGCCTGAATCCGACGGTGACGGAGCTGATGGACTACGACGAGTTCTGCGGAGTGCGCGGGGAAGAGGCGCCGGGAGCCGCGGCCGTGCCGGAAATTCAGCCGGAGGAGCTGAAGCGCAGGCTCGAGGCCGGCGAAGACATCTTCGTGCTCGACGTGCGCGAGCCGCATGAGTACCAGGTCTGCAACCTCGGCGGGTATCTCATACCGGTCGGCCAGCTTGCGGAACGTGTCGGCGAACTGGATGCGAGCCGCGAAATTGTGGCGCACTGCAAGGGAGGCGTTCGCAGCGCCAAGGCCGTGGAGTTCCTGCGCGGTGTGGGCTTCACGAAGGTGGCAAGCCTCGCAGGCGGCATCCATGCGTGGTCGGATAAGGTCGATCCGACGGTGCCAAAATACTGAAGAACTGAGGGCCGGGAACTCACCCGGCCCTTCCATCTGGGACGACGCTAAGCCGAGGCCGCGCCTTCGCCGATCGGTATCCGGCTGGCGTTCCGGCTCAGCCAGGTGCGGAAGTCCTGCAACTCAGGATTGAGACTCCGGGCAAAGTTGGGGTCACGCGCGCCGCAGAAGTAATTTGCGAATTCACTGTTGAACTGGAACATGTTGCCGAGGTCATCCGCGCCGGGAAAACCCAGCGACCGGAAGGCGTCCGGCGAGATGCTGTTGTAACGGACCTCCTGCCCGATTGCCCGGGACAACTCGGCAGCCATCTCGTCTCCGGTCAGATGCTCGCCGGCAATGCCTGCGGTCTTGCCGATGAACTCGCTGCCTCTCCGGAAAATGCCGCAGGCGCACCTGCCGATGTCCTCGGCTGCCATGCCGGGGAGCTTCCGGTCTCCCATCGGGATGGTGATCGCCAGCTTGCCGTCCGGACCGCGCTGCGGACCCATCCCGAAGTGGATGAAGTTGTCCCAATAAAAAGAAGTTAGCAGGAAGGTGGTCGGAACTCCGGCGTCTCGGAAGAGTTGATCGGCCTCACCTTTGCCATCGAAGTGCGGGACCTTGTATTTGCCGCCGAGGGTCGGCATGCGGGGATCGTCCAGCGGCACCCACTTGCGCGTGTCCTCGAGCGTTGACCAGATGACGTGCTGGAGCCCCGCGGCCTTGGCCGCTCCGGCCATCGTCCTTGCCTCGGTGACCTCTCTTTCAGCCGAGAAGTGGGCCCAGAAGAACGTCACGCAGAACGCGCCGTAAGCGCCCTCGAAGGCCCGGCGCACGCTGGCCGGGTCGTCGATGTCCACAGCGACAACCTCGGCCCCGCGCCGGGCAAGTTCCTGCGCGGCGCTGGAGTTGACGTCACGGGTGAGCGCACGCGCGCTGAACCCGCCGTTGGGATCGTCAAGAATCGCGCGAACCAGGCCGCCACCCTGCGCCCCGGTCGCACCTACCACCGCAATGATCTTCTTTTCCGCCATGTGTGCCCCCACGAACAGAAGTCGTCCGGCAGGCTCCCCACCCGAAGCCGCAGGACAAAGTGGGCAGACACTTTACACGAGAGAGGCGAGGGGGAACAGGGGCGAAGGTGCTGAGGTACTCAGGTGCTGAGGTGCTGAGGTCGTACGTCACTGCGACTTCTGTTTAATGGCGGAGGGTGAGGGATTCGAACCCCCGGTACCCTTTCGGGTACAGCGGTTTTCAAGACCGCCTGTTTCGACCGCTCACACAACCCTCCGCGAGTGGCCGAGCGTGCTGATACTGCTCATTGTATGACAATCAAATCTTCGTTTGATCGCCGGCCGGTGTCCAGTCCGGCTTCAGCGGTCGGTGCCGACGTCGAGCGCGTGCGCGCTAGGCAGTAGCGTACTCGCCCTCTGCAATGTCAATATGTTGCTGTTCCGCGACCTGGTCCTGAAGGCGTTGCATGTGGAGCGTGCTTGTGGCCCTGGCGATCGGGTTGTCCACCGAACCGAACATCGCCAAAAT
>DASPLH010000051.1:0-2188 GCA_035627675.1 Clostridia bacterium | reverse complement strand
AACGGCACTTTCGTCCATGCGCTCGACGTAGGGGAAGAGAATCTGTTCTTCCTTCATCAGGTGGACGGTCAGTTCCGCGGAGAGAGTCGTGAAGAGATCGCGGACGGTGAACAGTTCCGGGTGGCGTCCGCCGTGCTTCTCGGGAACCTTGGCCAGCAGCTTCTCGATGCGAGGCAGTTCGCTACGCACGTAAACGTGGTGCGTGTTGTTGATGTGGGCGATGAGGTCGGTCAGCGGCTCGGTGGACCAGTCGCGCGCTCCGGCGGCGTAGGCGGCCTCGAGCTTCTGGAAAGCCTCGATGTCCCTGAGCACGGCCTCGGGCGCGGCTCCGGCGGCCTCGCAGGCTTCCGTCAGCGACTTCTCGCCGCCACAGCAGAAATCAATCCCGTACTTCTGGAAAACGCGCATCGCAGCCGGGACCTGTACAACGAGTTCGCGAACGGTTTTTTCGGTGTCAATCATCATGTGCATCACTCCTGGGGCATCCTCGGGACCCTGCATCCCTCACCACGAGCGTGAATGTACGGGGGCACAGCAGGAGGAACGATGACTTAAGTCACGACGGGGCAAACAATGGAGTCTGGCCAAGGATTGGAACGAATAGGGCAAAACGATTAACCACGGATTTGCACGGATTTGGACGGATACGACGAAAGAGGGAAGGCTGATGGCGTTGCGCCACGTATTTACGCGGATTTGGAACGGATGAACCTAAAAAGGGTTTTATCCGTGTCTGTCCGTGGCGATCCGTGGTCAATGACGTGCGTTTGGCTGCTCGGGGAGTTCGGTTCTCGAAAGCTCCGACGTCACACTTCTCACTTCACACTTCTTACTCCTCTCAGTCGTTTGGGTCGGCGGTGACGGCCGGCTCTTCGGGGATCTTCGTGGGGGTGGGCGCCAGTTGCTGGACGCGTCGCAGTTCGGGGAAGCGCCACGCCCAGAGCGCCACCACCACCAGCGTTCCGATTCCGCCCAGCACGACGGCGCGCACGGTTCCAAACCACTGGGCGGTGATGCCGGATTCGAACTGGCCGAACTCGTTTGACGCTCCGATGAAGAGCATGTTGACGGCGCTCACGCGTCCACGCATTTCGTCCGGAGTGGCCAGCTGGATCATCGTCGAACGCACGATGACGCTCACCATGTCGGTCGCGCCGATCAGCACGAGCGAGATGAGCGACAGCGGCACGCTGCGCGACAGTCCGAAGACGACGGTGAACACTCCAAACCCGGCGACGCACGCCAACATGATGGCTCCGGCGTGGCGCCGCAGGGGATAGTGGGCGACGATGACGGCCATCACGACGGCGCCGACCCCAGGGGCTGCGCGGAGCATCCCCAGACCCCACGGCCCGACCGCAAGGATTTCGCGTGCGTACACCGGCAGCAGCGCCACGGCTCCTCCGAGCAGTACGGCGAACAGGTCGAGCGTTACGGCTCCGAGCACGAGCTTGTTGTGCAGCACGTAGCGGAAGCCGGCGAGCACGCTTTCGAGCGTCGCCGCGCCACGCTCGCGCTGCGCAACACTGAGGCGGATCCAGGAGACGAGCAAGGCGGCGACGACGAAGGCCACGGCCGCGCCAACATAAACCGCCTTCGCTCCACCGGTTGCGGCGTAGATCACGCCTCCGAGGGCCGGCCCGACGATCGTGGCCGTCATGAAGATTGACGATCCCCAGGCGACGGCGTTGGGGAAGTGTTCCTCGGGGACGAGGAGGGGCATAAAGGCCTGTCCTGCTGGGCCGTTGAAGGCCCGCACGATGCCGATGAGCGTCAGGACCAGGTAGATCGGGTGAATCTCGCTCAGCCCCCGCATGGTGAACACAAGCAGCAACGCGGAACAGGTGGCGAAGCCCGTGTAGCAGGTGAGGATGATCCGTTTGCGTGGAATGCGGTCGGCGGTGTGTCCGGCGATGAGGAACAGCAGTATGCCCGGCAGAAACTGCGCCAGCCCAACCAGTCCGAGGTCGAGCGGACGGCGAGTCAGTTCGTAGATCTGCCATCCGACCGCGACCGACTGCATCTCCGCCGCCGTGATCGTCAGGAAGCGCGCCGCCTGGTACAGGCGGAAGTTGCGATATTGAAACGCGACTCGGGCGGTAGAAGCGGAAGATTGACTCATGAGTGGATCCCGGTTGATGCCCGCCCCGGGCCGGCGTGCGTACTTCTACTTTGCCACAAGCGGACC
>DASPLH010000050.1:0-13321 GCA_035627675.1 Clostridia bacterium | reverse complement strand
CCCCAACGTGATCACCGGTGATTTTGTGTGGCGCGGGCGTCTCGCCCGCGAATCTTACTGCCTGTGTGGCGCGGGCGTCCTCGCCCGCGATGCGAATCTTACTGCCATTCAATCTTCTTCACGGCGATGATGTCCCCATTCTGCTCGCCGTCAACTTTGACGCGCAGGCGGTCCTTCTTGTCGGACTCGCTCAGCAATTTGCTCGCTTGCTCATTGCCTGCCTTGTCGAACTTCAGGAACTTGCCCTCGCTCGTAAGAATGCCCAGCCCGCTTCCCGCGCAGCCCAGCGTGCACTCGCGCGTATGAGCGTCAGGGTTTGCCTTCACTTTCCTCGCGCACATGGAATCCACGAGGGTCACGTTGTCCCAGGTGCTGGCGAGGGCACCCACGCTGAACAACATCAGCAGCACAAATACGATCTTCTTCATCCTCATCCTCCTCGGGCAGGAATTCTACGCCGCCACACGCGGGTTCGTCGCCGTTCTGACCTCAGACGGTCGCGCAAGGGCTCGCGTGCCGCCTGAGAGCAATGCGTTTATACTGGCAGCCGCTCATGTTCTCGCGAAAACTCCGAGTCGAATACGAAGACAACGGCCAGCGGCTTCCCGCACCCATCAAGTGGCTCGACAGCTTCTCCATGCGGAGCTTCACCAACGACCAGGTTTTCGACGACACATTGCCCGTCGGCGACGGCCTCATTGAGGTCGGCACTCGCGTTCCGCTGGAACTCCTGCGCGAGCGCATGGAAGACTGGTTCCGCCGCAAGAGCTATCTGCCCAAAGACTCGCGCCTGATCGTCTCCGAGTAAGCGCCCCCTCGCAGGAGCTGCTGACCGCTGCGACTGCGGTGTACGAGAACTCGTCGCTTCGCGACTCAGGCAAACGCTCGTGCCCTTGCGGCCTTCAAACTCCGCAGGAGGCCTCGCATGAGCGACCGCCCGAGCAGCCGCGCTGAAGCCATCGACAGAGTCCGCGAGCTGATCAAGGACATCCAGTTCGCGATGTTCACCACAATCACCGAAGATGGCCAGCTTCACAGCCGTCCCATGGCTACGCAGCAGTCAGACTTCGACGGAGATCTCTGGTTCCTGACCTCGCGCGGGTCTCACAAAATTCACGAGTTGCAGCAGCACCAGAACGTCAACGTCGCCTACAGTGATCCGGACAAAGACAATTACGTGTCCGTCGCCGGCCGTGCCGAACTGCTGCGCGACCGCAAGAAAATCGAAGAGCTATGGAATCCCATGCACAAAGCCTGGTTCCCGCAGGGCAAGGACGACCCCGACATCGAACTCATACGCGTGCACGTCGAGAGCGCCGAATATTGGCATGCACCCGAGGGTCGCATGGTGCAGGTGATCGGGTTCGCCAAGGCCGCGCTCACCGGCCAGCGCTACGAACCCGGAGAAAATGCGGCCGTTGATCTGAGGGAGAGCAGCACTCAGAAGAAGGAGCCGGCGGCATAGTCGAATGGACGGCAAATGAGAAAAGCCCGCCGTCTCGTGGGCTTTCTCCTGATCTTTCCGTCTGTTCACGCCGCCCGCCGGCGATTCATCTCCTCGTCGTCCACGTCCTCGCCATTGATCGACACGATCGGCTTCCGCTGCTCCCCCATCTCCTCGGGAGTTACGGAATCGATCGCTGCTTCCGAAGGGTGCAGCCCGTCCTCGTCGTGCAACTCACCATCGACGTCCGGGTGGCTGGACATGTGCAGCGGTTTTCGCCGGACCTGCGGCATGTCATGGTTCGCACCGTCACTGCCCAGCATCATTGAGTACCTCCTTCGGCGGTTATGGATCTTTGAGATGCGGCCAACGCACCGGCGGAAACTGCGTTCCCGGGAAACGTCGCCAAAACGAAAGCCGCGCCCGGGGCGCGGCTTCAGGGAGAGCTTACAACGAGGGTTCAGTTGCCGGGATTTGGATCCGATTGCTGCTGGCGCTGCTGCTTACGTTCTTTCCAGCGCTGCATCCGCTGCTCGCTCTTGGTCCGGCGCTCTTCGATGATCTTCTGAACCTCGGAGCGCTGCTCCGCCGTGAGGACCTTGTTCACGTCCATCCCGGCTGCAACATACTCGTCGATCATCTTCGACATCTGGAGCTTCAACTGGTTCGCCGTCTGTTGAATCTGGGCGGCGTTGGGCTGGTCAACGAACACCTGTTTCGCCAGTGTCGCACGCAGGTCGCCTGCACCCTTCATGTCAGGCTCGGCGGCCTGGCGGCGGGTGCCGATGATCTGCCGGATCTGCTGCTGCTGTTCAGGCGTGAGGTTCAGGCGCTGCACGTACTTCTGCATACCCATGATGCCCCAGTCGCCACCGCGTCCGTGTCTCTGCGCGATGGCGATGCTCAAAGCGCCGGCCAGCAGCACGAGAACGGAGACGATAAACCAACGATTCTTCATTCGATATTTCCTCCCTACGGATACACATCTGGGAACCCTGTGCCCTTCGGAGAGTTGCGCGGCATAGATCGTTCCTCCAGAATGAAGGTTTCAGACATCCCAGATCGGAAGGACGCGCACGGCTCGCTCGCAAATGCTCCCTTTTCGACTCGTGTACAGCGACAAGTACTTGCTGCCCATCGGCGCACACGTTTTTCCGGCCGACAAGTACCTTCGAACGCGCGACCGCCTGATCTCGCTGGGAGTAGCCGAGGCATCCGACTTCGTCGAGCCCGTCATGGCAAGCGATGCCGACGTCCTGCTGGTGCACACGCCCTTTTACGTAGACAAGCTGAAGCGCGGCATTCTCTCCACGCGGGAGGAACTCGAGCTGGAAATTCCATTCAGCCACGGACTCGCCGAGAGGTTCTGGCTGATGGCCGGCGGTTCCACCGTAGCCGCTGACTTCGCGCTTCGGGACATGGTGTGTGTTCATGTCGGGGGAGGCTTCCACCACGCCTTTCCCGACCACGGCGAAGGCTTCTGCATGGTCCATGATGTTGCCGTGGCGATCCGCCGCATGCAGCGCGACGGACGCATTGTTCGCGCCATGATCGTCGATTGCGACGTGCACCAGGGCAATGGTTCGGCCGCGATCTTCGGCGAGGGGGAACCGGAACCGTTTCCGAAACCCATGTGGATCTCCGGACAGAGGATGGCGAGCCGCCCGGCGAACATGAAGACCAGCGCCGCGCGGGACGTTTTCACCGTCTCGCTCCACCAGGAGAACAACTACCCGCTCTGGAAGCCTCCATCATCGATCGACATCAATCTTCCGGATGGCACGACCGACGGCCAGTACATGGAGTGGCTCCGCGTGGCGCTCGATTCCGCAATACAGCGCTTCCCAGAGCCGGAGCTGATCTGCTACATTGCTGGCGCCGACCCGTACATCCATGACCAGCTCGGCGGTCTGGCATTGACCATCGAGGGACTGAAGCAGCGCGACTGCCAGGTGCTGACCTTCGCGCGCGAACTCGGAGTCCCTGTCATGGTCACCTACGCGGGCGGATACGCGCGGAACATCGAAGACACCGTGACCATCCACGCCAATACCGTGGTTGCCGCGAAGGAAGTGTTCGGTAACAGGTGAAGATCCAGCTGATACGCCACGCGACGTTGCGCATCGAGATTGACGACAAGGTCTTCCTGGTCGATCCGATGTTGAGCGACGCCGGAATCATGCCTCCCATCCAGAACTCCGGCGACGGCCGCCGCAATCCGCTGGTCCCGCTTCCGGTCGGCATTGACGATGTGCTTCGGGGCGTAAACGCCGTGCTGGTGACTCACACGCACCGCGACCACTGGGACCAGGCCGCCACCGAGGTCATCCCCAGGAACACGCGCATCATCTGCCAGCCCGAAGACGCCAGGAAGTTCCACGACCTGGGGTTCGAGGACGTGCGGCCCATCTACTCCGCCGCGATATATGGACACGTGGCAATCTATCGCACGGAAGGCCGTCACGGCACACGCGAGATCGGCAAGGCCATGGCGCCGGTCTCCGGCTTCGTCCTGCGCTCCAGGGCCGGAGAATGCGTTTACATCGCGGGAGACACGATCTGGTGCCTGCAGGTGCGCGACGCGCTGATGCGATACCGGCCGCCCTACACGATCGTGAATTGCGGAGGAGCCCGGTTCACCGAGGGCGATCCGATCACCATGACCTCCGGCGACGTCGCCCGCGTCGCCACGGAGGCGGAATTCACCAGGGTCATTGCCGTCCACATGGACTCCATCAACCACTGCCGAGTCACTCGCGCGCAGCTCGCTGCCGATCTCGCCGGGCGAGACCTTTGCAACCGCGTGGTGATCCCGGCCGACGGAGAAATCTTGACGATCGGCTCTTGAAGCCCCAGGGCGCCGCATCCAACCTCTCGATGGCGGCCCCGACCACTACGACCAAGCCCTCGGCTCGCACCACCAATTCCAAACCTGCTGTCGACTGGAGCACCGTCATGCGCGAGGCGGCGCGCTTCGGCGTGGAACGCCTGCGCCCCGGGCAGCGGGAGATCATCGAAGCCGTTCTGGCCGGGCGCGACGTCCTCGGGGTTCTTCCCACCGGCGCGGGAAAATCGCTGACCTACCAGATTCCGGCTCTGCTCCTCTCGGGAACCGTCGTGGTCGTCTCTCCGCTGATTGCGCTCATGCAGGACCAGCAACAGAAGGCCGAAGAGGCGGACATCAGTTCGGCCAACCTCAGCTCCGCTTCCCCGGCCAGCGAAATGCGGGAGGCGAAGCAGGAGATCCCGGAAGGCACGCACGACTTCGTGCTGGTCACGCCCGAGCGTCTCGAGAACCCCGAGTACCTCAACTTACTCAAGCGCTCCAGGCCGGCCCTGTTCGTGGTGGACGAGGCGCACTGCGTATCGCAGTGGGGACACGACTTCCGCCCCGCCTATCTCTCGTTGCGAACGGCTCGCGGGCAGCTCGGCAATCCTCCGCTGCTCGCGCTGACGGCAACGGCAACTCCGCAGGTGACGGAAGACGTCCTCAAACAACTTGGCGCTCCCAATGCGCTCATCGTCAACACCGGCACGGAGCGCGAGAACCTCTTCTTCGAGGTCTTCAGGACCGTGAACGCCGAGGCCAAGCGCGAGCGCGTCCGGCAACTCACGTCCGAGACGGAGGGTCCGGTCATCATCTACACGGCTACCGTTCGGGCCTGCAACGAACTCTGCCGCTGGCTCGTCGACAGCGGCGTGGAAGCCAACCACTACAACGGCAAGATGCGGACGAAGGAGCGCGAGAAGGCGCAGGACGACTTCATGCAGAACCGCTGCCGCGTGATCGTCGCCACCAAGGCCTTCGGACTCGGCATCGACAAGCCCGACGTCCGCATGGTCTGCCACTACAACTTCCCCGACTCCGTCGAGAGCTACTACCAGGAGGCGGGACGCGCCGGGCGCGATGGTCAGCCCGCGCGGGCGGCACTGCTGTACCAGCTCGAGGACCGGCGCGTGCAGAGCTTCTTTCTCGGAGGCAAGTATCCCAGTCGCGAGCAGTCGCGGGCTGTGTACAACGCGCTTTCGCAGATGGTCACGTCGCACGCCGCAGGTGTCGCGATGAAGGATCTGGCCGAGATCGCGGCGCTTCCCATGCGGAAGACACAGGTCATCGTCGCCCAGCTCGAATCTGCCGGAGTCGTCGAGCGCCGCAACCGCAAGGTCCGCAAAGTTCAGGAATTCCAGACTCCCGAAGCACTCGATGCGTTCCTCGGCGAGTACGAGCAGCGGGGCATGAGCGACCGCGAGCGGCTCGACACCATGATGCGGTACGCACAAACGACTGAATGCCGCGTCCGGTTCATCCGCACGTACTTCGGCGAAGAGCCCGGAGAGGCGTGCGAACACTGCGACAACTGCCGCGCGCGCGCCGAGGGCCGCCTCACCGACACACGCCATCCTGCGGCCGGGACGGTCGTTGTCTCGGAGCCTGCGCCGCCCGCCGTTCCGGTCGAGCAGATCGCTCCGCCGCCTCTCAGGTTCGAACCGGGGCAGACGGTCCGGCACAAGTCGTTTGGCCCAGGCCAGGTGATCAGCGTCGCCAGCGACCGCGTGCTCGTGCAGTTTCCAAACGCCGGCCGCAAGCAGGTGAAATCCGCCTTCCTGCGCGCGGCGTGAAGGTCGCCTCGCCACGGCTGCCCCAGACCTGCTGGTAGAATGAGGTTTCGCGGCACGGTCGCCGTAGGCGGCCAGAAGAGCCGGAATTCGGAGTTCCCGCCCTTATGTTTGAGAACCTTACAGACAAACTTCAGCGGACGTTCAAGAACCTGCGCGGCCAGGGCACGCTGACCGAAGAGAACATGAACGAAGCCTTGCGGGAGATCCGCATGGCTTTGCTCGAAGCCGACGTGAACTTCAAGGTCGTCCGCGAACTGGTTGACCACATTCGCGAGAAGGCCACCGGACAGGAAGTCCTGACCGCCCTGTCGCCCGCCGAGATGGTCGTGAAAATCGTCCGCGACGAGCTGATCGCGATCCTCGGCACCGACACGGCGAAGCTGAAGTTCGCTTCCCAGCCGCCGACCACGGTGCTGATGGCCGGCCTCCAGGGTTCCGGCAAGACTACAACTTCCGGCAAGCTGGCGTCGTGGCTCAAGAAGGGCGGACATCGCCCCATGCTCGTTTCGGTGGACGTCTATCGTCCCGCCGCCCGCGAGCAGTTGAAGGTGGTCGCCAGGAGCATCGGTGCGCAGATCTACGAAGGCGCGGTTCAGGAAGCGAACACCGCCACCGTCGAACGCCTTGCGAAGGAAGCGCGCCGCGAAGCCGTGAACAACGGATGCGACGTGCTGATCGTCGATACCGCGGGCCGTCTCCACATCGACGAGCAGCTCATGGACGAGATGCAGTCGCTCAAGCGGCTGCTGAATCCGCAGGAAATCCTTTTCGTAGCCGACTCGATGACCGGCCAGGACGCCGTGAACTCCGCGAAGGAGTTCCACGACAAGCTGACCCTCACCGGTGTCGTGCTGACCAAGATGGACGGTGACGCCCGCGGCGGCGCTGCGCTCTCCATCCGCAACGTAACCGGCCAGCCGATCAAGTTCATCGGTATCGGTGAAAAGTACGACGCACTCGAGCCCTTCCACCCGGACCGCATCGTCGGGCGCATCCTTGGGATGGGCGACATCCTGTCGCTGATCGAGAAAGCGGAAGAGAAGCTCGACAAGAAGAAGTCCGAGGAGTTCGCCAAGAAGGCGCTCAGCGGCGACGGATTTTCGCTCGAAGACTTCCGCGATCAGCTACGGCAGGTGAAGAAGCTCGGCTCGCTGTCGAGCATCATGGGCATGCTTCCCAAGATCGGGCCGCTTGCCCAGATGCAGCAGGTGCAGGACAAGGTGGATGACAAGCAGATCTCGCGCGTCGAAGCCATCATCAACTCCATGACGCCGTACGAACGCGAGCACCACGAGTCCATCAACGGCTCCCGCCGCAAGCGCATCGCGCGCGGCTCCGGAACGTCGGTCCAGGAAGTAAACCACCTGCTGCGGCAGTACGCGCAGATGCGCAAGATGTTCAAGTCCATGGCAAAGCCGAGCTTCGCCCGGCGCCTGGCGGGGATGAAGATGCCCGGCATGTAGCCGCAAACGGAGATGCAAGAGAAAGGCCGCTGCCCAGCGGCCTTTTTTCTATGCGCAACAACTCGACTACTTCTGCGCGGAAGCTTCCTTCTCGGGAGCCTTCAGGTTCTTGATCGCTGCCTTCGCCCGCTCCGCCTGCGGCCCGTTCGGGCTCTTCGCCACGAACTCCTCGAGCGACGAGATGGCCTTTGCCTTATCGCCTTTCTTCAGATGGATGTTGGCGATCAGGAAGGGCATCTCCGTGATGCGGCTGCAATCGCGCTGGAGGGCCATTTCAGCCGTCTTCTCAGCCCTTAGAACGTCGCCGACCACGAACTGCAAGCGAGCCATCTCGTAGTAAGGCTCACCGCGCTCCGGCTGTGCCTTGCTGGCCGCGGCAAGCGTGCTCGCCGCCCCCTGGAGGTCTTTATTCTTTGCCAACACGCGTGCAAGCGTCAGGTACGAATAGAGGTACTTCGGATCCTTCTCGATCGCCGTCTCGAACGACTTCTGTGCGTCGTCCAACTTGTCCATGGAGATCTGGCACATTCCCATCTCATGATGGGCAAGCACGAAATCCGGTGCGATTTCCGCAGCCTTGCGGGCCTGCTCCAAACCCTTCTTGCAGTCGCCCCTCAACCGCGACTCTCGGGCCTTGTCCACTTCCTTGCGCGCCTTTTCCGGCGCTGCCAGTATGCGGGCCGAGATCACGGGATCGTCCAACGACGGACCCGCATCGGCTGGTGTTACGTTCGGATCGGGGCGAATCACAATCGTCACGAATCGCGTGTCACTCGGAGTGCTGATTTCAACGGGCGCTTCTTCCGGCCTGAAGCCCTCGACGTCCACCCGCACCGTGTAGCTGCCGCGGGCAAGTCCGCGGAAAGTAACTTCGCCCCTCAGGTTGGAGTGATCGGCGCCGAAAGGCATGCCCCCCTTGAGCAGTTCCACTTTCGCCATGGCTGGAAGCGTGCCGCCGTACTCAAGCTGAATGCGCACCTGTACCTCCGCTCCCGGTCCGACTGCGTCCAGCATTCCCTGCGTCCATCCAAACATCGTCAGAGACACGAGTTGCACTAACACGAACCCAACCCGGCGCTTCATGAGTTCCCTCCTCTGGGCGGCCTGAACCAGCAGAAAGCAAAAACGGGCCGGCTTGCGCCGGCCCATCAGTCTTGCTCTGGGTCAAGCCAACCTCTACTGCTAGAAGGTGTACTTGATCGCGACACGGCCTTCGAAGCCACGCTGGAACTCCGCAGCCATGCCGTAACGAGGATCGATCGCATAGTTCACACCCGTCGGCAGACCCGAGACCGGATCGACGACGTTGAAGTCGGACGTCGTAGCAATCGTCGATCTCCAATCGAAGCCCTGGGCGAAGTTGATACCCAGCGAGTCCGCGCCGGTGATGTGCGGAGCAGCCGATTCCTCACGGTCTTCGCGGTTGAAGCGATCGAACGTGTAAGTCTCGGTCTTCTGATTGAAGAGGTTGATCATGTTGAACTCGACACGCAGCGCTTTGCCTTCACCGGTCTTGAAGTTGTGTCCAACAACAAGGTCGGTCTGGCTGAATACCGGCGTGCGGCCCAGATCGCCACGGCCCTCGACGTACATCGGGATGCTGTTGGCGGTCACGAGCTGAGTTGTTACAGGAGTACCACTCTGGACGCGGAAGAAGCCGCCCACATCGGTGCCCCAGCCGAACGACTTCGCGCCCGAGAACTTGAACACATGCGGACGGTCCGTTGGCAGCCTGCCGTACAGGCCAAGGCGACCATTGGCATCCCACATGGTTTCATCCAGGTCGAAGTAACGGTTCGCGTTGCCACCCGGACGGAAGATCTGGCCGGCAAACACTTGGTTGCCGCCGAACACCGCGCCGAGGGTCGAGGGACGAATTTCGTCCGTGCTCTGCGTGCCGGAGTAGTTGCCCCACAGTTGGCTGTAGACGTAGCTCGCGTTAGCAAGCCAGCCACCGCCGAACCGCTTCGACACCTGGAACTCGGCAGCGCTGTACACGCGGCGAGCCTTCGGCATCGGGAAGCCGCAAGCGCCAGCAGGCAGGTCCAGGAGACACGTGTGAGCGGAAGGAGCGATCGCGTTGGCGCCTTCTCCAGGGTTGCCGTAGCGATACACTTCGTTGCCCTGCTCATCAAGAGCGCCCATGTCTTCGATCGTGCGGTTCAGGTAGTTGCGGACAAAGCGAGTCGAAACCACGAGGTTCTTCGCAAGT
Organism: Clostridia bacterium; assembly: GCA_035627675.1. GTDB lineage: Bacteria > Acidobacteriota > Terriglobia > Terriglobales > Acidobacteriaceae > DASPLH01. Next base: position 3,582 of record DASPLH010000050.1, on the reverse strand, counting down.
TCGTACTCGATTCCGGCGTGCCAGGTTTCCGCGCTCATCGGCTTCACGTTGGGATCAAGAGTATCGAAACCCGGTACGCGCCGGTCACGGAACTCGCCAGCCCACAGGTTGCGGCCGGGCATGTTGTTGAGGTTGATCGCGAGGATCGCGGCTGAATCGAGGCCGCCGCCCGGCAACTGGAAGTTAGCCGAGTCAAGCGACCGGTAGAAGACGTGCCAGGTATCGGCGCCGAACGTACCACGAGCGACGTCGAACTTCGTCCAATCGAAGTAGCGGCCCCATCCACCAGACAGCTTCAGGCGGCCGTTGCCGAGAACGTCAAGAGCGAAGCCCAGGCGAGGCGAAACCTTGTCGCCGTACCCGAACTCGAATGCGTACTTCTGGATGTCCGGACGGAAGGACGGAATGGCTTCCTTCTCGAAGCGGACGCCGGCATTCAGCGTCAGGCGACGGAACAGCTGCCACGCGTCCTGAACGTAAACGTGGGTGATGTTCGCGCCCGTGCTGCCCTGGGTGCGGAGGTCGTCCACGCTGTAGAAGCCGAGGTCGCCTCGGTCGTTGCCGGCCAGCGTGAACCCCGTACCGAAGTTCAGTAGCACACGGCCCAGAGGACCAAGCGTACGGTCATCAACGTTGTTGACGTTCTTCATCGTTCCGACGCCGACCTTGAAGTTGTGTGCTCCAAAGAACCGCGCCGACTGGCTGACATCGGCCTGCACGTACGTACGGGTCGTGATGTCGAATATGGTCTGCGCTGCGTTCGGCGTCTGGGCGAGCGCTTCGCGCTGAAGGTCCGAAGGGATCCCTGGGAAGTTGGTCGCGTCCACATTCCACTGGGTAAACCACTGGTACGGAACGCCCTTGTCCTTGTAGTTCAGGTAGTAACGGCCACCCTTCACGCTCACCAGCGTGGTGTTCGTGAGAGTGAAGTCCACCTGACCCGTGATGCTGCTCTCCGGCTGCATGAAGCCGCGGCTCGAACGAGCAAGCGCGTCTTCGATAAGGTCTGCACCGCCGTTCTTGCGGAACTCCGTGTACGCCGGGAGCGACCCGGTCATATACGTCGGCGTGTAGAGGTACGTGAAGTTGGTGCGGATACGGCTCGTCGGATCAAACGAGATCTTGCTGAACCAGTTCCACTGATTGAGATTACGGTTGAGGTGGAACGGAACACCTGTCGCTCCGGTTGGATCATCTGGCGATGAGAAGACATACGGGGTCTGGCGGCTCTGCCAACGCGGCGAAGCCGATGTGTAGAACCACAGTCTGTCCTTGATGATCGGACCGCCCAGCGAACCGCCGAACTCATGCGTGTCGTTGCGATCTTCGTCGTCCTGGATGTAGCCGACCACCGTAGGGAGGGGAGTGCCTGCCGGGGTGCTCGGATCGTTGATTGCCAGGCGCTTGGGCTGAATGGCGTTCAGGCGATTGCCGTAATAGTAATAGTGGCCTTCACCATGGAACTGGTTTCCGCCCGACTTCGTCACGGCGCTGACAACGCCGCCGAGGGCGCCGCCGTATTCAGCATCAAGACCCGTGGTCTTAACCTGAACTTCCTGGAGGTAATCGAACGTGGCGTTCTGACGGGCAGAGCCGTCGATGACGCTGTTCGTCGACACACCGTCGATGTAGTAGTTGTTCTCGGCCGCGCTGGCTCCGTTGATCTGGAAGCCGCCCTCGATCGTGCCGGTGTTGACCGACGGAGCGAGAACTGCCATCTCCTGGAAGTTGCGGCCCTTGGGCAGACGCTCAATCTCTTCCGAGGTGACGTTCGTCGCGATCATCGTCGTCGTGGTATCAACCGCGGGAACTTCGCCGGTGACTTCCACGGTCTGATCGACCGCGCCTACCCGCATGGCAGCCGACACGTTGGTCGTTCTGCCCAGCAGAACAGCCGCGTCGCCGACTTCCTGCTTCGAGAAGCCCTGCTTCTCGAAACGCACGGTGTAGCGGCCCGGTTCGAGATCCGGAGCGGAGTACGTGCCGTCGTTTCGGGTCCTTGCTGTTGTCGTGCGGCCGGTGGACTTGTTCGTGACCGTCACGGCCACGTCACTGACAACGGCCCCGCTGGGGTCGGTCGCGACACCAGCGATACTTCCGAAGCGTTCCTGGGCGGCACCGGGAGCGCTGAATGTCACCAGCAGCGCAAACAGCACTGCCATGACACCCAGCTGCGACCAGAATGTCGTCGGACGCGAGGGGCTCGTATTCATAACGGAATCCTCCTGGGATTCGTGGTTGAAGGGAAACGGTGAGTTGAAGGCAGGTGAGCGCCGTGAGTCGTCATCTCTTACCCCGGCACTCTTTGCTGCCTCCTGAAGACCTGGGACAAACCCAAGTCCAGGGAAAACGGTACCCATCCCATCGCACGTCCCATACCAATCCTGGTTGCGGTGGTTTGGCCCTGCGGCCTGCTCTCAACAGGTGCCATCACGCGGTGCGGTCTCCAAATTAAGGAATCGGCGGGCGGGCAACATACGCTTTTCCAAACCCAGCAACTCGGACGTGAGCTCCTCGCCAGGACGCTACATCGATTTCCATCAATCCTGTGACACAGGTGTCTGCGGCACGGGCATCAGGAGCAGATGTGGAGGGTACGTACCGGGCGAGACAACGCTTGCGAGTAGCTGCCGAGAGTAGATCGTTACGAGTCGATGTTGAGAGTAGATGTCGAGAGTAGATGTCGAGAGTAGATGTTCTTAGCAAGAGAAAAGGCCGCTGCCGGCGGCCTCGTGGTGCCCGTTTTCCCTGTATCCGGTTCCGATCACTTCTTTGCGGCAGGAGTGTCAGGCCGGGCGCGCCAGTGTTCTTGCTCTCAAGCAGGGCGAATGTCGGTCAGCGAACGACTGATGCAGGAAAAGAGAAACCGCCGGCAGCCCGGCGGTTTTCGGAACTACTGATTCTTGGGTGGCTTCGCGGGAGCCTTCAACTGATCGATGACATACCGGGCTCTCACGGATTGAGGCGTGTCCGGATTCTTTCGAACGAACTCTTCCAGCGAAGCGATCGCCTGCTCTTTGTTCCCGTTCTTGGCGTGGATATTCGCCATCAGGAACGCCATCTCGGGGATGCGGCTGCAGTCGCGCTCCAGGGCCATCTTCGCCGTTGCTTCCGCCCGCAGCGGGTCGTTGGTGGCGAGTTGCAGCTTCGCCATCTCGAAATAGGGCTCGCCGCGTTGCGGGTGCTGCTTGCTGGCTACGGCCAAAGTCTTGGCCGCGCCCTGCCAATCCTTCTTTCTCGCCAGCACGCGCGCAAGGTTCAGGTAGGCATACAGGAACTTCGGGTCTTTCAGGATAGCGGTCTCAAATGATTTCTGCGCGTCTTCTATCGCCCCCATCGACGTCTGGCACATCCCCATTTCCTGGTATGCCATGACCAGACCCGGAGCAACTTCGATCGCCTTTTTCGCTTGTTCGATCGCTTTCTTGCAGTCGCCGTTTATGCGCGATTCGTGCGCCTTCATCAGCTCCTTGCGCGCCTTGTCCGGTGCGCCCAGCACTCCCACCGAGACCATTGGGTCTTTCAGAGATGGCCCTGAGTCAACCAAAGCAGCGTTTGGATCGGGCGTCAGGTGGAGATACA
>DASPLH010000049.1:0-16090 GCA_035627675.1 Clostridia bacterium | reverse complement strand
GCGCACGTTTTGCGCGTTACGCAAGCATGGAGGAGTGCTTCGCGTGCAGGGACCGGTTGATTACTTCCGGAGCGCGATACGCGAAAGCTCGGGCGCTGAGGAGTGATCCTGAGCCGTTTGCGCGAGCGCTCGCCGAGCACTGGGCAACGGACCCGAATTACGCGGAGAAGGTGATCGCGCTGTATCGCTCACTCCGCTCGGGAGGGTGTTGAGGTCGGAAAACGATGTGCGTTTCGGGCGGTCTGCGGGCCGCCCGTTCTTATTCTGGAAAGGAGTGGGGATGACGTTCTTGGCGAAGCTGTTGAAGGGAATCTCGTTTGTGCCTGCGGTGGTCCACGGGATCGAAGCGCTGTTCGGCGGCAAGACCGGCGACCAGAAGAAACAGGCCGCTCTGTCGTTTGTCGGCTCGGCGCTGAGCATTACCGAGGCGGTGGCCAACAGGGAAGTTGTCGATGAAGACAAGTTCAAAGACGGATTGGGAAAGATCATCGACGGTGTGGTGCAGTGCCTGAATGCGTCTGCCTGGGCGAAGTAGACGTGGGGCCTCCTGGGGAGCGGCAGGCCAAGTGGTCTGCCGCATTTTCGCGGCAAAGAAAATCGGCGCGGTTGAGACCGCGCCGGAGTAGAAGAAGTTAGCCTAGAGGACGGGTTCCGGCCAGTTCTCGAGATACTGCTTTACGACGCTCATGAACTGATCGGCGACAGCGCCGTCGATGATGCGGTGATCGTACCCGATCGACAGATGCATCATGGAGCGGATTGCGATGAGGTCGTTGCCGTCCTTGTCGGTGACGACCCAAGGCTTCTTGGTGATCGCTCCCACGCCCATGATCGCGACCTGCGGCTGGCTGATGATGGGCATCCCGAACTTTGCGCCGAAGATGCCGGGATTCGTGATCGTGAATGTTCCGCCCTGAACGTCTTCGGGCTTGAGCTTCTTGGCCCGAGCGCGCTCGCCGAGATCGGTGACGGCGCGTTGCAGTCCGACGAAGCTGAGTTCGTCGGCGTGCTTGATCACCGGAACGATGAGCCCCCAGTCGAGAGCCACGGCAATGCCGATATTGATGTCACGCTTGTAGTGGATGCTCTCGCCTTCGACCGACGAGTTAATGATCGGCCACTGGCGAAGAGCATGAGCGACGGCGCGAGCGAAGAAAGGCGTGAAGGTCAGCTTCAGCCCAGTCGATTCCTGGAACCGATTCTTCATCTTCTCGCGCAGTTTGACGATGCGCGTCATGTCGACTTCGAACACGCCATGCACGTGAGCGCTGGTGCGCTTCGACATGGTCATGTGTTCGGAGATTTTCTTACGCATTACCGACATTGGCTCGATCGTGCCAGGCACTCCGGCGAATTTGTTGGCCGGCGTTGCCGCAACGGGAGCCACGGACGCAGCTGCCGACGAAGGCTGAACAGGAGCTATGGGCGCGGGTTGTGCAACGGGCGCTGCTTGCGGAGCCACGGGCTTCGGCGCGGGTTGCGGAACGCCCGACTTGGCGCGCTCGATGAACGCCATGATGTCTTCTTTGGTGACGCGGCCGCCGTTGCCGGTTCCCAGAACCTGGCGGAGATCGACACTGTGATCGGCTGCGATTTTGCGAACCAGAGGAGACGAACGCACGCGCTCCGCCTCATCCGCGACGGACGACGTAGCAGCGGTGGCTGGCGCTGGCGCGGACGGCGCGACGCCAACTGGCGCGGGTGGCGCCGCGGGTGCAGCGACTGGAGCCGTTGGCGCACCGGCGCCATTGCCACCGATGGTCGCGACGACCGTGTTGACCTGGACGGTGTTGCCCGCCTGTACCTTGATCTCACGCAAAACGCCGGAAGCCGGCGCAGGAATCTCGGCGTCAACCTTGTCGGTCGAAATCTCGAACAGAGGTTCGTCGCGCGTGACTTTCTCGCCGGGCTGTTTGAGCCACTTCGTGATCGTGCCTTCGAAAATGGACTCGCCCATCTGTGGCATGATCACGTCGGTTGCCGGCCCGGTCGCCGGGGGCGCGGTTGCCGGCGCAGCGGGCGCGGCCGTAGTGGGCTGGCCGCCCGTGTCGCCGCCGGCGGCAGCCGGATTCGGAGTGGGAGAGCCCACCTGCGGCGCGGGGGCACTCGGCGCGGGTGCGGTGGCCGTTGCGGCACCCGCCTCGTCGATGACGCCGACCACAGTATTGACCTGCACCGTGGCTCCGGGCTGGACGCGGACTTCCTTCAGCACGCCGGACGCGGGCGCCGGGATTTCGGCGTCAACCTTGTCCGTCGAGATCTCAAACAGCGGCTCATCGCGAGTGACTTTGTCACCGGGTTGCTTGAGCCACTTGGTGATGGTTCCTTCAAAGATGGATTCGCCCATCTGGGGCATGATCACGTCTGTCGGCATCTTTTCCTTCCGCAGAACTGCGTAGTTGAGCGCGTCAGTACCTGGGTCCAGGCTGACCGGCATTACCCCAAGGCGGGGCTCCCCACAGCAAAGTGGAAATTATAAACGTTACGGGCCAAACCTGGCGTGCGCTCACCAGCCCCTCAGGCGACGCGCCTCTCGCGCTACGGCTTCGGCGTTGGGCAGGAACGCGGCTTCCAGAGGCGGCGAAAACGGCACCGGAGTGTCCTGGGACGTGACGCGCGCGATCGGAGCATCGAGGAAGTCGAAGCAGTCCTCGTTGATGCACGCGGCGATTTCGCCCGCGATGCCGCCGGTGCGCGTGTCCTCGTGCAGGATGAGCACCCGGTTCGTTTTCTTCACCGATTCGGCGACGGTCTCGCGGTCCAGCGGCAGGAGCGTGCGAAGATCGATGACTTCGGCTTCGAGTCCCTCCCTGGCAAGCGCATCGGCGGCATCCAGCGCCACGTAAAGCATGGCTGCGTAGGTGACGATGGTGAGATCACGACCTTCGCGCGCCACGCGTGCCTTGCCGATCGGAACTACGTAGTCCTCGGATGGCAACTCTTCTTTTATGCGACGGTAGAGAAACTTGTGCTCGAAGAAGCAGACGGGGTTGTTGTCGCGAATAGCCGACTTGATCAGTCCCTTGGCGTCATAGGCCGTGGCGGGGCAGACCACCTTCAAGCCGGGCGTATGGACGAAGTACATCTCGGGATTCTGCGAGTGGAAAGGGCCTCCATGAACGCCGCCACCGCAGGGTCCGCGCAGCACGATCGGCGCGGGAGCATTCCAGCGATAATGGGCCTTGGCCAGGAGGTTGGTGATCTGGTTGAACGCGCAAGAAATGAAGTCGATGAACTGGAATTCGGCGACCGGCCGAAGACCGGTCAATCCCGCGCCAAAGGCGGCATTCACGATGGCGGTTTCGGCGATGGGAGTGTCAACAACACGCTCGGGACCGAAGCGGTCTATGAGGCCTTCGGTGACTTTGAACGCGCCTCCGTAGATGCCGATGTCTTCGCCGATGCAAAAGACACTCGGGTCGCGCTCCATCTCTTCCCAGAGTCCCTGGCGGATCGCTTCGAGATAAGTGACGGCAGCCATCGTTAGCGCAGGTGCACCGCTGCTTCGCCATTCGCGGCGGCGGGCGCAGTTCCTTTCTTCTCGACTCCGAACTTCACTTCCTGGTACTTCGGCTTGATCTGGTGGCAGCCGTCGTCGCAGTACACGCCCTGATGCTTCGCATCTTCCGCCGGATCGGGCATGGGTGAGGCTTCGGCTCGCGCACGCTCTTCAGCGAGGAATCGATCCACTTCGGCCACCAGTCTGGTGTGCTCATCGGAAGTGAGCCACTGCTTGTCCTGCACCAGATAGTGCTCGAATCGCGCGATTGGATCCCGCTTGAGCCAATAGTCCATCAGAGGCTTCGGGACATACTGAGCGGCGTCATGGATCGCGTGTCCCTTCATCCGCATCATCTTGGCCTCGATGAGGGTTGGGCCTTCGCCGCGACGCGCGCGCTCGCATGCCTCGTGCGTGGCGTCGTACACCTGGCACGGATCGGTTCCATCGACAATCACGCCCGGGATGCCATAGGCAATCGCGCGTTCGGCGAGGTCCCGGCAGCGGAACTGCATGTCCGACGGCGTCGAGTATCCCCAAAGGTTGTTCTCGACGATGAGCACGACTCCCAGCTTCTGAACGGCCGCGAAGTTCAAACCCTCGTAGGTCACGCCCGTGGACTGCCCGCCGTCTCCGATATAGGTCAGCGCTGCGATGTTGCGTCCCTGGAGCCGCGCGCCGAGACACACACCGGCCATCACGCCGATGAGTTCGCCGAGCATCGAAATCGGGGCGCAGACGTTGCGCTCGACCGGATCGCCGAAGTGCGAGCTGGCGTCCCGACCGAAGGTAGGCGAATCCGCTTTCGCCATGTACTGGCGCATGATGTCGGCTGGAGAAAACCCCTTCACCAGCAGGGCTCCCTGATTGCGGATCATCGGCCCGAGCCAGTCATCCTTATGTAGAGCATAGGCCGAAGCGCACGAGCAGCCTTCCTGGCCCAGCCCGAAGTACACGCCCCCGACCACCTTGCTCTGTTTGTAGAGCGACTCGAGCACCGACTCCATGCGACGGTTGAGCAGCATCCATCGGTAGATGTCGATGCACTGCTCGCGCGAGAGGTACTGCGAGTCGCGAATCGGCGGCGGATCAGCCGTGAGGTCTCCGGTGACCGAGTAGCGCGTTTGTCCCGTCGCAGGATCACGCTCGAGACCGATGGTGCAGTCGAAGCATTCCAGCCGGCGATCGGGGATGCTATACGTGCGCTGTTCTGCCGGCGGTATCGGCTCGCGGCCATTGCCGGATAAGTTCTTTGCTGCCTCGCGGGTTGGTCTCTGCGGCTGCTTCGCCATACGGGGTTTCGGTGATCGAGTGTTTTATCACAAGGCCGCCAGCGGCGCACGGGGTCAGGCGAAATGCGTGTCGTCGCCGTGCATTCGGCGAAGTTCCGCGGGCGGCTGGGCGGGGGTGTCCTGCGGCGGCGGCGCTGCTTCCGCGGCGGGGATGAGATCGTGGATCGAGTCGAGCCAGAGTACCTGCGACCTGAAAACGTCACTGAAGTTGCGGCTGGCATGGGTCATGACTTCATCCAGCGATGGCCGCTCGCCGGTTTCGAGTTCGATGGAGGTCACCGGTTTGGTAAGCCCGCAGGGAACGATGAGGTTGAAGCAGTCGAGGTCGGTGGTGACGTTGAGGGCGAAGCCATGCGAGGTCACGCCGCGGGAGACGTGAACCCCAATGGCGGCGATCTTCCGCTCCTGCCACGCCGGTCCGAGGTCCCGCGGGCCGGCTTCCGTGCGCTGATTGTTCTTCAACACGCGCACCGGAGGTTCGGCCTTCGTCCACACGCCAGTCATGCCCTTGATGCGCTGCGTCTCGATGCCATACTGCACGGCGACGCGCATCAGCACCTCTTCGAGGTTGCGGACGAACTCGATTACCCCCAGTTTCGGCGTGAAGCTGCGCAGGTCGAAGATGGGGTAGGCGACAAGCTGTCCGGGACCGTGGAAGGTGACGTCGCCGCCGCGGTTGATCTCGAACAGCTCGACGCCCCTGGACGCGAGCAACTCACGAGGAGCAACGATGTTGCCCTCCTTCGCGTTGCGTCCCAGGGTGATTACCGGCGGGTGCTCGACGAACAGCAACACGTTCGGGATGCGGCCGGCCTTCCGAAGCTCGACGAGCGTCTGTTGCAGGTCGAGCGCCGTGCCGTATTCGCAACGGCCGAGATTGAGGATGGAGATCATTTACGAATTGCCGAATTGCCGGATTTCGATTCGGAGATTCTAAAATCCGGCAATCCGAAAATGTCTGCTACGCGTTGATGGCCATTCCGAATACCGCGCCCGAGGCGTCCAGCATTGCCTCGGCGAGGGTCGGGTGGGCGTGGACGGTCTGCATCAACTCTTCGGCCGTCGCTTCCAATTGCATGGCCGCAACCGCTTCGGCGATCAACTCCGTCGCCTGCGGACCGATGATGTGCACTCCGAGTATCTCGCCATACTTCGCCTCGGAGACGATCTTGATGAAGCCCTCGTGCCGTCCCACGATCGAAGCGCGAGAATTCGCGGTGAAGGAGAACTTGCCGACCTTTACCTCGTACCCGGCTTCCTTGGCCTTGGCCTCGGTCAATCCCACACTGCCGATCTCCGGATGGCAGTACGTCGCTCCTGGAATCAGATGCTTCTTAACGGGCTGCACGGGTTTGCCGGCGATGTGCGTCACGGCGACAATGCCTTCCATCGCTCCGGCATGCGCCAGCTGCGGATACCCGGCCGCGATGTCTCCAATGGCGTAGATGCCCGGCACAGCGGTCCGCATGCATTCGTCAACCGGTATGAAGCCGCGCTCGGTCCTGATCTGCGGCAGCTTCTCGAGCCCGATCTCTTCCGTGCGCGGAGCACGGCCTATGGCCACGAGGCACTTCTCGGCTTCGAGCTTTTCCTGCTTGTTATCCACCGTGTACGTCACGGCCACGCCGCTCTTCGTGCGCTCTATCTTTTCTACCTTGGCATTGACGTGGCAAGGGATGCCGCGCTTGCGATAGACGCGAAGCAGTTCCTTGCTGACGTCCTCGTCTTCGACCGGGACGATGCGCGGCAAAGCTTCGAGAATGGTTACGTCAGCGCCAAACGACTTGTAGATAGAAGCGAACTCCACGCCCACGGCGCCGGACCCGATGATGACGATCGACTTCGGAATCGACTCGAGGCTGAGTATCTCGATGTTGGTCAGGATGCGGTCATCGGCTTTGACTCCGGGCAGCATGCGCGCAACCGATCCCGACGCCAGAATAATGTTCTTCGTCTTGACCTGCTGTTTGCCGTTCGCGCCCCCTACCTCAACCGTGTGCAGTCCGCCCTGCGCGGGTCCGGTGAGGCGTCCGTGACCGGGCACGACGGTGACCTTGTTCTTCTTCATCAGGAAGTCGAGGCCCTTGGTGTGCTTGTTGATGATCCCGGTCTTGCGCTGCTGGATGGCTGCCCAGTTGAGCTTTGCGCCATCCAGGCCCTCGATGCCGAACTCCCTGCCATCCTTTACATGATCGTAAATCTCGGCGCTGAACAGCAGGGCCTTGGTCGGAATGCAGCCGACATGGAGACAAGTGCCGCCAAGTTTCGATTCCTTTTCGACGAGTGCGGTCTTGAGTCCGAGTTGACCGGCGCGAATGGCGGCCGTGTAACCTCCAGGTCCGCCGCCGATGACAACAACGTCATAGATGGTGTCTGCCAAAAGCTTGCTCCAGTTCTTTGGATTCATCAGTGCAGGGAGGGGTAACAAAAGATTGTAGAACACGAGGGCTGTTCTGCGTCCTCGTCGTGCGTTTCAACGTTGGGCACGAGCGGCAACGCAACGACAAAGGGCGGAGTCGCCTCCGCCCTTGATGTCCGGACTGCGTTCAGTGCTTCAGCATCATTACGTTGACCTTCGACTGCGTGTTTCCGCCCCGGTAGACCCTTTGGGTCGCCTTCTGGAAATCCGAAGCCTGTGCCTCGTAGATGTTGGGCACGAACTTCTGCGGATTGATGTCTGCCAGAGGGAACCACGTGCTCTGCACCTGGATCATGATGCGGTGTCCACGGCGGAAGGTGTGGTTCACATCCGGCATCTGGTAATGGATCCGAGCGACCTGTCCCGGGACAAAGGCTTCCGGCTTCTCGAACGAATTGCGGAAGCGTCCGCGGAAGATCTCGCCGCGAACGAGTTGCTGGTAGCCGCCCATACGGACGCCGCGCGGGTTCGGGTCGGGATCCGGGAAGTCGTCCGGGTAAACGTCAATCAGCTTCACCGCGAAATCCGAATCCGTTCCAGTGGTAGAGACGAAAAGTTCGGGGTTCAGCGGGCCCGAGATGGTGACGTCGGCTTCCAACGGCTCCGTCCGATAGACAAGAACGTCGGGCCGGCGCCCGGCCTGGCGCTGGTCGTCCGTCATGTGTTCGCGCGTCATGCCGGTGGCGGTCTCGGTCGTGAACGGGACGGGCTTCGCCGGATCGCTGATGTACTCGTCAAAGCTGTCTGCGGACTGTTGAGGCGCGGAGAACGTCAGCGTTCCGTTCGGCCCGAGATACAGCGTCGCTTTCGTCGCTTCCCTGGGAGGCCACGCGTCGTATCTGCGCCACGTGTTCGAGCCGGTCTCGAACACGTAGGCTTCGGGAAGATTCGGATCGCCCTTGTCTTTCAGATGGTGCTCGAAGAACGGCAGTTCGATCTTGGCCTGGTAAAACTCGCTCGTCCTGGCGTTGAAGCTTACGTTGCCAAGATGGTCCCCCGGCGTGCGCGCCCAGCAGCCGTGGCACCAGGGACCCATGACGAGTTTCACGTCTCCCTGGGGACTCTGCTTGTTCGCCGAGCCGTAGGTGTTCAAGGCTCCGAACAGGTTCTCGGCGTCATACCATCCGCCGACCGTCAGCACGGCGGGCTTTATGTTCCTCAGGAACTGCGGAGTGCTGCGTGCCTTCCAGAACGGATCGTAGTTGGGGTGCTTGACGATCTCGTTCCACCACGCCACCTGGTTCTTGTACCAGTGGTCGTTGATCTTCGATAAGGGCACAAGATTCAGGAAGAAGTTGTAACCGTCCGGAGTGCCGTAATCGACGCGCGGAGGCCACTTGGTGGTCAGCTCCGGACGCGGCTGGCCGAACGAGTACATGAAGCCGAACATGTGAGGCAGATACAGCGCGCCGTTGTGGTGGAAGTCGTCACCGATGAACCAGTCGGCAATCGGGGCCTGTGGCGAGACCGCCTTCACGGCCGGGTGTGCGTCGATCATCCCCATGGCGGTGTAGAAGCCGGGATACGAGATGCCCCAAATGCCTACGCGTCCGTTGTTGTTGGGGATATTCTTCACCAGCCAGTCCACCGTGTCGTAAACATCCGTGGACTCGTCGATGTCTTTGGGGCCCTTGTTCGGACGGTAGGGGCGCACATCCACGAACTGACCTTCGCTCATGAACCGTCCGCGCACATCCTGGTAGGCGAAGATGTACTTCGAGCGCGTGAACAACTCGGAGGGTCCGATGGGCGTCCGGTAGTTGTCTGCCCCGTAGGGCGATACCGCGTAAGGCGTGCGGTCGAACATGATGGGATACGTGTTCGCGGGCGAGGCGTCCTTTGGCACGTAAACGGCGGTGAACAGGCGCGCGCCGTCGCGCATCGGGATGCGGTACTCGAACTTGGTGTAGTTCGCCTTGATGAACCCGGCAAGTTCCTGCTCTTTCTTCTTCTCTTCAGGCGACTGCTGCTCCTGCGCAAAAGCAGCACACGTTATGAGCAACAGAAAGGCAACTCGCGCGAATGTGGCGCGGGATCGTCTCACAGCAACCTCCCATGGACAGGCAAACGGAGTGTCACAAATTAAAACATACCGAGCGCTGCACGCGGGAGAAGGTGTTCGGCCGGCGGAGACTGAACGCGAAAAAGCCGCTCCGGGAAGAGCGGCCTTGTCAGCGTACCGTTAACGGACTACGCAATGATTGTTGCGGCTTCCTTAGCGAAATACGTCAGTACCATGGAGGCTCCCGCGCGCTGGATGCTGAGCAGCGATTCCAGCATGACGCGGTCGTGATCGATCCAGCCGTTCTGCGCGGCGGCCTTGATCATGGCGTACTCTCCGCTGACCTGGTAGGCAGCAAGCGGCACATCGAACCGGCGGCGCGCTTCGGCGATGACGTCGAGGTAGGCGATTGCGGGCTTCACCATGATCATGTCCGCGCCTTCCGCCAGATCCATCTCGATCTCGCGCATGGCTTCGCGGATGTTCGCCGGATCCATCTGGTATGCGCGACGGTCTCCGAACGCCGGAGCCGAATCGGCGGCTTCGCGGAACGGCCCGTAGAATCCGCTGGCAAACTTCGCCGCATAGCTCAGCACCGGAGTGTTCTCGAAGCCGTTGGCGTCGAGCGCCGCCCGAATCGCGGCAATGCGGCCGTCCATCATGTCGGACGGAGCGATGATATCGATGCCGGCCTTTGCCTGCGAGACCGCGGTCTTGGCCAGGATTTCGACCGACGGATCGTTCACGATCTCATATTCGGGCTCGGCTGCCTTCGCCGCCGCAGCTCCGGTTTTACCGCTCTCGACTGCGGCGCCCGTGTCAACCTTCTTTACGATCCCGCAGTGGCCGTGCGACATGTACTCGCAGAGGCAGACGTCACCCATCACGAGCACGCCGGGCACTTCGCGCTTGATCGCCCTCGTGGCCTTCTGCACGATGCCGTCGTCGGCCCACGCTCCGGTCGCCACTTCATCTTTTTTCTCGGGCAAGCCGAACAGGATGACCGACGGGATGCCGAGCGATTTCACGTCGGCGACTTCCTTCACCGCTTCGTCGATCGAGAGGTTGAAGACGCCGGGCATGGAGCGGACTTCCTTCCGGATCCCCTCCCCCGGACATATAAACAAAGGATAGATGAAGCCTTCGGGCGATAGCCGCGTCTCGCGCACGAGCGAGCGCATGGCTTCGCTCCGGCGGAGTCTGCGTAAACGGTTGATTGGGTACGCCATAGTGAAAAGTCTAGCACCGGCCCGAGCCGCCCTGTGTGACCGGAATCACAGGCGCGGGCTGCCCCGCTGGAAGCTGGCGTCTGGCAGCTTCAGCCGTTGTACGATGAATAAGTGCCCGAACCGCTACAGCACAGCTCAGATCGCGTACTGGAGTTCGACCGCCTGCGGGAGATCGTAGCCGGATACTGCCAGTCGGTGCTGGGACGCCGCGCCGTCCAGGAGCTGCAACCCACCGCCGACCGGGCCTGGATCGAGCGCCAGCAACAACTTACGGCCGAGATTCGCGAGTACCTGCGTTCGGGTGGCCGGTTCGACTTCGCCGGTCTGGAAGACGTTTCCACCTTGCTGGCCAAGTCGCGCATCCAGGGCGCGACGCTCGAAACCGGTGAGTTGCGCGAGATCGTTGCCGTCGTGGACCGGGCCGCCGAGTGGCGGGAAATCGGGCTGCATCCCCCGGCCACGATGAAGTCTCCCTGGCCGGGTGTCGAGGAACTCTCCCGCGCTATCGCCGACTTCACCGGACTGCTGCGGTTCTTCCGGGGCAAGATCCAGCCGGACGGAACTCTGGACGACCGCGCGTCCTCAGAGTTGTCGGCCATCCGCCGCGACATCGAACGCCAGAAGCGGCATATCCAGGAATCGTTGCGCGGCTACCTGCGCCGGCTCGCCGAGGGCGGCGCCGTGCAGGACGAGCTGATCACGATCCGCGGCGAGCGCTTCGTCATCCCCGTCAAGTCCGAGCAGAAGCGCCGCGTGTCGGGCGTCGTGCACGGTGCCAGCTCGTCCGGGCAGACGGTGTTTGTCGAGCCGCTCGAGACCATCGAGCAGAACAACGAACTCGTGCGCCTGCTCGAAGACGAACAGGCGGAGATCCACCGCATCCTGCGGGAGATGACCGCGCAGGTAGGGCAGCAGTCCGAAGCCATCCTTGCCTCGCTGGACATCCTGTCGGAACTGGAGACTCAGTTCGCGAAGGCACGCTTCGCCGAGGACTACGATTGCGTGCGCGTGCAGTTGCTCGAAGACGGCGCGCCGGAGTCGATCATCCTTCGCAACGCCCGCCATCCGGTGTTGGAGCGCAACCTGCGCGCCAAACGCGCCAGCGTGGTGCCGCTTACGCTCGAACTCGACCGCGCGCATCGCCAGCTCATCATCAGCGGACCCAACACGGGCGGTAAGACCGTCGGTCTCAAGACCGTGGGCCTGCTTGCGCTGATGGCGCAGGCCGGTGTGCCCGTCCCGGCGGATCGCGCCGAGTTGCCGCTCCTGGACGCGGTTCTCGCCGATATCGGCGATTACCAATCCATTGAACAGAATCTCTCGACCTTCTCGGCGCACGTCACGAACATCGACTTCATCTCGCACACCGCGACCGGGGATTCTCTGGTGCTGCTCGATGAGCTGGGCTCCGCGACCGACCCGGAAGAGGGCGCGGCGCTGGCCGTTTCCATCGCCGAGCACTTCCTGCGCCGTGGCGCCCTCAGCATCATCTCGACGCACCACACCTCATTGAAGGTTTACGCCGCCAACACCGAAGGCGTGATGAACGCCGCCGTCGGCTTCGACGAAAACACACTCGCCCCGACCTACGAACTGCGCGTGGGCGTGCCGGGAGCCTCGGCCGGCATCAACATTGCCCACAAGCTCGGGCTTAACGGCCGCATCGTGGCCGAAGCCCGCGCCCGGCTCTCGACGCAGACGCAGGATGTCGCTCGTTTCCTCGACCGGTTGCACAACGAGCTTCGGGAGCTTGAATCGGAGCGCAACCGGTTGAAGCTGTGCGAACAGGAAGTAGCGCGCGAGCGCAGCCGCCTTGAGGCCGAGGGCGTGCGCGAGCAGCGCGAGAAGGTCCGCGAGATGGAAAAGAAGCTCGACTCGCTGCTGCGCGACCTCGAGTATCACGCTCGCGAGGCCGTGAGCGCCGTGCAGGACCGCGCGGCCGCCCTGAAGCTCAGCAAAGAAGCCGAGCGCCGCATTGCCAAGGCCCGCCGCGAGTTCCGCGAACAGTTCAACAATACCGTGGTGGCACACGCCACCGGCGCCGATCGGGGAGACCAGAACGCGCGGCCGCATGTCGTGCAGCGCGTCAGCGAAGGCGATACCGTGCAGCTCAAGTCCCTGGGCCGCTCCGGGAAAGTCGTGCGCAAGCTGGACGATGACGCCGTCGAGGTGCAGGTCGGTCCGATGAAGATGCGTGTTGCGCTCGACGACATCGCACAGGTCGTCGCCCGTGCCAACGACAATCCGGTGCAGGCCGCGCGGGCCAGGGGAATCAACGTCCGGCTGCGTGAAGAGGACGACTCGGCTCCCAGCGAGATCAACGTCATCGGCCAGACCGTGGACGACGCCACGCGCGAGGTCGAGAAGTTCATCGACCGCGCGTTCCTCTCCGGCCTGGCGCGCGTGCGCGTGGTTCACGGCAGCGGCATGGGCATCCTGCGCAAAGCCATCCGGCAATACCTGCAAAAGCATCCGCACGTCTCGAGCGTCACAGAGCCGCCTCAAAACGAAGGCGGAGCCGGCGCGACGGTCGTGGAACTGAAGACGTAGCCGCACCCGCAGTTCGTTATGATGGAATTGCGGGTAGCTCCGCGTCTGATGACTGCATTCATACACACGCTCGTTGCATCACCCATCCTCACCTTATTCATCGTGATCGGCCTGGGCTATCTGCTGGGCCAGGTCAGTGTCTTCGGCATCCGCTTTGGGATCTCGGGGGTATTGTTCGTCGGAATCGCCGTCGGTGCGCTCGCGAAGGAGATCGCGCTGCCTGACATCGTTCCCGCGCTCGGATTGATCATCTTCGTTTACACGATTGGAATCCAGTCTGGTCCAGCGTTCTTCGCCTCGTTCAATCGCCAGGGTGCGCGCAACAACATGCTCGCCATCGCCGTGCTCGGGCTGGGAGCGCTGCTGGCGACCGGGGTGGGACACGCGCTCGGCTATTCGCACGCCCGCATCGCGGGACTCTACTGCGGGGCCCTGACCAACACTCCGGCCGTGGCCGCCGCCCAGGAGCGCATCCGCTTCCGCGCCCACTCCGACAACCTTTCTCCTGAGCAGGTGCGCGACTTGTCCGACGAGCCGATCGTCGCCTTCGGTCTGGCATATCCGATGGGCGTCATCGGGTTGCTGCTCGCCTTCCAGATTCTCCGCCGCTTCTGGCACAAGGACGACGAAGAACCGAACGGCGACGCGCGCGAACTGCAATCGCGCGATTTCGTGGTCCGCAACCCGGGCATTGTCGGCCTGTCCATCGGCGAGGTGCTGCAACTCCATCGCGAGCCGGGGTTCGTCGTCAGCCGCATCCTGCATTCCGGATCGGTGCAACTGTTCCATCCCGACCTCCGGCTCGACAATGGCGACATCGTGGTCGTGGTCGGAGACGGTGAGGCGCTGGAGCGAGCGCGGCAGATCTTCGGCGAGCCATCGGACCTGCACATCGAACTCGACCGCACGGAGCTGGACTACCGCAGAATCTTCGTCTCCAGTCCGGACGTGGTGGGAAAGCGCATCGGCGATCTCGATCTCGAAACCAAGCTCCAGGCGACGATTACGCGCATACGGCGCGGCGACAAGGACCTTGTGCCGTCGCCGGAGATGCGTCTGGAGTTCGGCGATCTCGTGCGCGTGCTCAGCGGCCGCGAAAACCTCGCGTCAGTCTCACAGTTCTTCGGCGACTCGATCAAGGGAACGGCCGAGACCGACTTCGGTTCCGTCGCGATCGGAATGGTGATGGGAGCATTGCTCGGCATGCTGCCGATTCCGTTGCCGGGCGGGACGGTCCTGCGGCTCGGCCTCGCCGGCGGCCCGCTGCTCGTGGCGCTGATCCTCGGCAAGCTGGAACGCACCGGCCGCGTCACCTGGACGATGCCGGTGAGCGCGAACCTCACCCTGCGTCAGGTCGGGCTGCTGCTGTTCATGGCCGGGGTGGGCACGCGCGCGGGCTACTCGTTCGCGCAGACGCTCCGCGCCAATGGACCGCAAATCATCCTCGCCGGAGTGATCGTGACCTGTGGCGTCGCGCTGACGACCATGATCGTCGCCCACAAGTTCATGAAGATTCCTTACGCGTCGGTGATGGGCATGGTGAGCGGAATCCACACCGAGCCCGCCAGCCTCACGTATGCCGCGCAGGTCAGTGGAAACGATCGTCCGAACATCGCATACACGACGGTGTATCCCATAGCGATGATTGGAAAGATTCTGCTGGCGCAGTTATTGATCTGAGGAGCCTAAGCCCAGTTCACGACCGTGGCGGCCCAGGAGTAGCCGACGCCGAAGCCGACCAGCATCACGGTCATTCCCGACGTGAGCACGCCGTGGTCCATCGCGTCCTTCAGAGCGATGGGAATGGTGGCCGAGACCGTGTTCCCGTACTTGCGGAGCGCAACATAGAAGCGCTCGGTGGGGATCTCGAGGCGCTTGCGCAGGTGTTCCAGCATGTAGTGATTGGCCTGGTGGAACACGACCAGGTCGAACTCGTCGAGCGTTTTGCGGGAGCGATCGAGCAACTGCCTTACCGCCTCGGGAACTGCGCGCAGCGTGAAGGTGAAGACCTCCGCGCCGTTCATGTAGAGATTCTCGGCCGTCCGCTCGTTGCCGAACTCGTCCACGGTTCTCGTGTCTCCCGTGACTTTCTTCTTCCTCATGCCGCCGACCGGCACAATGAGGTTGCGCGCCCCGCTGCCGTCGGTTCCGTAGATGAAAGGTCCGATCGACGGCTCCGAACCGTCGCCGGCAACCACCAGGGTTGCGGCGGCCCCGTCACCGAAGATGCTGCGCACGCTGCGGTCGCCCGGGTGGATGAACTTGCTGTAGGTCTCGGCCGTCACCAGCAACACGCGCTTCGCCTGACCGGTTTCGATCAGTCCCTTCGCGAGCCCCAAACCGTACACGAAACCTGAGCAGCCGAGATTGAAATCGAGCGCACCGGCCGTGAGCGGCAGTCCCAGGCGGTTCTGAAGGATGCATGCGGTGGTCGGCAGGAAGAAATCGGGGCTCTGCGTACACAATAGAAGGAAGTCGATGTCCTCGGGCTTGCACGCGCCCGAGCTGAACAGCTTGCGGCACGCGATCTCCGCAAGGTCCGACGAGCACTCGTCGGCGTCGCTGATGCGGCGTTCGACAATTCCTGTCTTCGACTCGATCTTCTCCGGAGACCACGCGCCGTAGATCGCGGACAGGTCCTCGTTGGTCAGCCGGTTGCTGGGCAGGTGGTACTCGATTGCGGCGATCTTTGCGTGCATGTTCGGGAGCGCCGCGATCGGCGCGTGTCGGTGCCTTTCAAGTGATCTGCCGGCCAGGGTGCCCACTCACCGCGGAACGGAGAAGACAGGGAACACAATTGCGCTACCTGCAAACGCTCACCGGGAGCGGCGTCGAGAAGAACAGAACGATCGTTTCCCCACCCGAAAGACGATTCTATACGAATTCCGCGTCCGGCAGCTCCCCGCAATCGGTGCTGCCCGGCTGCGGAGTATCCACGCGCTCCTCCGCCTGCGGCTGCTCCGCTAAGAGGCCTTCTGCTTCGCGTACTGAAAGAATGCGACGCGGAAGCCGTTGGGCAGTTCGACAACGAACAGGCGCGAGTTCCAGTGCGTCTCGTAAGGCGCGTCGGCGACCGTCAGCCCGTGCTTTTCGACGACG
>DASPLH010000048.1:0-21900 GCA_035627675.1 Clostridia bacterium | reverse complement strand
CGTGATCAGCAGTCCGACGGCGACGCCGACGAGAGACAACGGCAGCGACAGCATGATCGAGAACGGGTGGAAGAACGACCCGAACTGCGATGCCAGGATCAGGTAGATGAAGATGACCGCCAGCGCCAGGGCCTGGAACATGTTGGAGAACATCTGCTTCAGTTCCTCCGCGTCGCCGCCGCTCACGATGTCGTATCCGGGCGGAAGCGTCATGGACGCCGAGATCTTCTCGATATCCGCCATGATGTCTCCCATCGGACGCGCGTCAGCATTGGCCGAGATGCGCACTTCGCGCCGCAGGTCCTTGCGGCGAATGGTGGACGGGCCGGTGGTCGGAGTAGCGGAAGCGACCTCGCGCAGCGCTACGCCGATCTTGTCACCCTCGGGCGTCTCGGCGCGAGTGGGAACGTGCAGTTCCAACAGGTCCTGCGAGAAACGGCGTTGCAGCGAGTTGAGGCGTACGCGTATGTCGTGCGTGTCGCCCGCCTCGTCTTCGATCGTGCTGGCCACGTCTCCCACCACTCCGGCGCGCAGCGTTGCGGCGATCGTCATGGCAGAGACGCCGAGGTCGCTCGCGCGCTGGCGGTCGATGGAGACGCGAAGCTCAGGCTTTGCTTTCTCGAGACTGGTCTCGACGTCGGCGACGCCGGGCACGTTGGCTACCTTCTGCATGAACTCACGCGAGATGCGGTCGAGCTCGTTGACGTCGGCTCCGCGAATGCTGAGCTGAATGGGCTTCTGTCCCCACTGCCCCGCCTCGGTCAACGCGACGGTCACGCCCGGAACATCGCGAATGGCATGACGCGCCTCGCGCAACACTTCCGAGAAAGACTTGCCCTTGCTGGACTTCAGCTTGACGAAGATCACACCTTCGTTGACGGGCCGATAGGTCGTGCCCGCCTCGCCGATCGTCGTGTAGGTGTAATCCACGCCGGGGACGCCGCGCAGGCGCTTCGACAACTCGAGTGCGCGCGCGCCGGTCTCCTGCAACGTGCTGCCCGGAGTGGCCTTGAACAGGACTTGATACTCGCCACGGTTGTAGTCGGGCATGAAGTCGCCGCCGAGCATGCCGAGGATCGGGAAGCTGCCGACGAACGCAACCACCGCGATCACCATCACGAGCACGCGACGGCGAAGCGCCCAGGCAAGCACACTCTCATATTTGCCGTGCAGGCCGTCGAACCAGTGGTTGAAGCGCTCGAGCCAGCGGCCAAGGAACGAAGTGTGGCGATGACCTTCGAGTTCGGGATCGACCCAGCGCGACGAGAGCATGGGATCGAGGGTGAAGCTGACGAACAAGGACACCAACACCGCGGCCGCTACGGTGATTCCGAACTCGTAGAAGAAGCGGCCGACCATGCCTGCCATGAACGCCACCGGCACGAAGACGGCGATGATCGTGAACGTCGTGGCCATGACGGCCAACCCGATCTCGGCCGTGCCGTCGCGCGCGGCATCGAAGTGGTCTTTGCCGCGCTGGAGATGCCGGACGATGTTCTCGCGAACGACGATGGCGTCGTCGATCAACATGCCGATCGCGAGGGAAAGGCCCATCAACGTGAGCACATTGAGCGTGAAGCCGAATGCGCGCATCGCGATGAAGGCCGCCACGACCGAAATCGGCAGCGTCAGTCCGGTGATGACCGTGGAGCGCCACGAGTTCAGGAACAGATATACGATCAGGACGGTCAGCAGGCCGCCGATGATCATCGTGGTGTTCACGTCGTGGATGGACTCGCGGATGAACTGCGAATCGTCGCGGATGATGCGCAGGTTGACGCCCGGCGGCAGTTCGCCCTGGAGCTTCTCGATGGCCTTGCGAATGTCGTCAGCGACAGCAACGGTGTTCGCGCCCGACTGCTTCAGGATGTCGATCGCGAGTGCCGGCTCGTGGTTGAAGTACGCGAGGTTGTTCGGCTCCTTTGAGGTATCGAGCACCTGGGCAACGTCGCGCACATAGACCGGAGTCTGCCCAAGCTGCTTGATGGGAATGGCCGCGATCTGCTCGCCGTTGCGTCCGCGGGCGCCCACACGCACGAGCGCCTCGGTGGTGGAACGCTTGGCGGAACCGGCCGGGGCGTCGATGTTTTCGGCCCTGAGCGCGTTGACCACGTCGGCCAGCGTGAGGCGGTAGGACTCGAGCTTGTTGCGGTCCACCAGCACCTGCACTTCGCGCTCGGCCTCACCGACGAGGTTCGCAGCGCCTACGCCGGAGACGGTTTCAAGACGCCGCTTGATGACCTTGTCCGCCAGGGTCGAGGCCGCCAGTGGCGACATGCCCTTCGCGTCCACGCCGACCGAGATGATCGGCATGTCGCTGGGATTCATGCGCAAGACGATGGGCTCTTCGATCTCGACGGGCAGTTCGCCCCGGATGGATGCGATCTTGCCCCGAATGTCCTGCGCGGCAAGTTGCGACGGGATTTCGAGGTTGAAAGTGACGATGATGTTCGACAGGCCTTCCTGCGAGACGGACTCGATGTGCTTCACGCCTTGCAGGGTGTTGATGGACTCCTCGATCTTCCGTGTCACGTCACGCTCGACGCTCTCCGGCGAGGCGCCGGCGTAGCGCGTCGTCACCGTGACGATCGGGAAATCCACGTCCGGGAACTGATCGACCTTGAGCTGCCGGTACGAGGCGATGCCAAGTACGGCGAGCGCAACCATCATCATGGTCGCGAAGACCGGCTGCTTGATGGAAAGATTACTTAGAAACATCGCTCACCTTTACCGTTCGACTGTGTTGCCCGAGTTCTGGATCTCGACCGGAGCGCCGGACGCGAGCGTCGTTGGCGGATCAACGACAATCGTGGTGCCCGGCCGAAGGCCGCGAATCTGGACGGCATCCGCGCCTTCGACGCCGATCTCCACCGCGCGAACGTCGGCCTTTCCCTGCTCTATGACGAAAATGTTGGCCTTGCCGGCACTCTGTCCGTCATGCACGAGGGAAGACGGCGGAACGACCAGCGCGTCGGCGATCTCGCGGACGCGGATGCGTCCGCGCGCGAAGAGCCCGGAGACAAGGTCGTTGGACTCGGATACACGTGCAACCGCCTCGAACGAGCGGCTGCGTTCTTCCACGAGCGGAAGAATGCGCGTGACCTGACCGCGAAGCGTCGCGCCGGGCAGCGCGTCCACCGTGATCGCCACCGGGGCTCCCGGCTTCACTCTCGAGATCTCGGTCGAAGGCACGGAGGCACGGAACTCGAGCGTGGAGTTATCCACGAGTTGCAGAACAGGCGTGCCGGGCGCGAGCATGGTGCCGGCATCCACCAGCCGCTTGGCCACGCGTCCGGAGAAAGGCGCCCTGATCTGGCACCGGCTGACGTTCTGCATGGCGATGGCGGCCTCGGCCTTGACCTGCGCGAGCGAGGCCTCCGCGACTTGCAGCGCCACGTTGGCGGCAAGGTGGTCCTTGTCCGTAATGCCGCCGGTCTTCAGCAGATTGCCGGCGCGGTCACGCTCGGTGAGGGCGTGGGCGCGGTTCGCCTCGGCGACGGCAACGGCGGCGTTGGCGCGATCGGCCGCGAGGCGGGCATCGGTCGCGTCCAGAACCGCGATGACTTCGCCCTTCCTCACCCAGGCGCCTTCGTCCTTGTTCAACCGCAGCAGGCGCGCGGAGATTTCGGAAACGACCTGCACCTGCGCTTGCGGCTTGATGGTTCCGGTGACAACGACCTCGTCGAGAATCTGGCGCTGCTCGACCGCGGCAGTGCGGACGAAGACGGCGCGTGTGTTCCCAGGAGCGGCTGCGGCCTCGGGCTGCTGCTTGCTGCATGCGGCCGTGAGGCCAAGGGCGATTGCGAGCGTGGCTATGACAGTGCTGCGCATGATTACCTTCTTATTCATTAACGGGCCTCCACGGGGTCGCGACCCATGACGTAGTTCAATGTGGCACGCGCGTTGGCGTGTTCCTGCAAGGCCTGTGCCAGCGTCATCTCCGACTGCACGAGCGCATTCTGCGCGTCGGTGACGTCAAGCACGGTGGCGGCGCCGTAGTTGTAGTTCGCCTGCGTCATGTCGAGCGCCTTGCGCGCCTGCTCGACGTTCAGCTGCGCCGCGCTGATGAGGCGTCCGGCGACGTTGAGGCGCGTGAGGACGTTCATGGCCTCGACGCGGATCTGGTTCTCGAGTGCGACACGGTCCTGGCGGGCCTTTCCGACCTCGGCCTGCGCCTGGGCAACCCGGCCCGCGGTGCGGCGTCCGTCGAAGATCGGTATCTTCATCGTGAGCGCCGTGTTCCACTTGGCGTAATCGTTGCGCCACCAATTCTCGGCTTCGCGCGAAGAGCGCCCGTAGTTTCCGGTGAACTCAAGGCTTGGTTTCGATTCGGCCTTGGCAATCCCAACCAGCTCGCTGCGGATGTTCTCGGTCGTTTGCGCGACCTCCAGCTCCGGACGCTCGGCGAGCGCTGCCCTGAGAACATCTTCGAGCGTGGCGTCCACGGCGGCGTAGCTCAGCGTGTCGGTCGCGGTGACCGGAGCGTCGATGGGGCGCAGCATGAGCGCGTTGAGATTGGCGCGCGCCAACTCGACTGCGCCCTCGGCCCGCACCACCTCAGCCCGCTGGTTCTCGACGTCAACATTTGCGCGCAGCACTTCCAGTTCGGTGGCGACTCCGGCCGTGCGCCGGTTGCGCGTCATCGCCAGGTGCTTCTCGCGCCGCTCGAGCGCCGACTGCGCGACTCGCACTTGCTCCTGCGCGAACAGCAGCCCGTTGTAGGCCTCGATGGTGTCGAGCGCGATTCGCTGCTGGATGCGGCGGAGATCCGCGGAGCCTACGGTCTGCGCCAGCTTGGCCGCGCGAATCGCCCGGTTGAGCTTGAAGCTGTAGAGCGTCTGCCTGACCTGTACTGCTCCGTCGAACATGTTGGACGCGAGCGGGCGGAAGGACCTCTGCAACTCCGGCGGGAACTCGTCGAAACCCGTGCTGTTGAGGAACGACGGATCCGTATAGCGGTACATCATCCCGTTGGCTGTCACTTCCGGGAGCGCCGCTGCCTTCTCTTCGGTGATGCGTCCCGCGTAGTACTTCATCTGCTCCCGGCCCTTCACCACTTCAGGATTGGCGTGCAGCGCGATGGCGACGGCTTCCGCGCGCGAGAGCGTCTCCGCGTGCGTGCTGATCGCCAGCCCCATGAGCAGTAGAAACAGTGCTTTGAATCTCATATGAACTTCCCTTGCGTAACAATTCGCGTTTATTTCCATCCGTCGAAGACGATATCCACGATCCCGTCGGCGAGTTCTGGGGTGAGTTCCGTTCCAACAAACAGGTAACAGGAGATCGCCTCCCCCAGTGCGCCCATGAGGACGATCATGTGCAGGTCGATCCGATCCCCGGAAATCTCACCGTTGCGCGCAGCTTCTCTCGCCGCTGCCGACATGCGTTCCACCATCGCCATGTAGGCCGTGTGCAGCTCCTGCGCGAACGGAGAGTTCGTCGTTGACCACACGAGCCCGTAAATGAACCGAACGAGGGTCGGGCGCTGCACCACGTCTTCGAAAAACATCCTGGCGACGCCCTTGAGTTTGCCCCGGAGATCGGGCGCGGAGGCCAGCCCTTCGCCGACGGTTCGTTCGAACTCCCGGGTGGCTTCGGCGACCAGCGCGCGATACAGACCTTCTTTGCTCTCGAAAAAGTAGTAGAGCGTCGGCCGGGTGATCCCGGCGCGTTCGCAGATCTCGCGGATGGAGGCCGCTTCGTAGCCCTTCTCGGCAAAGAGGTCGAGGGCGGCGTCGAGAATGCGCGAGGCGCTGTTCTTCTCGTGTATGGCGGCGTCGTTCCTTGTCGGGTGACTCACGTTTTCCAATATACCTATCGGTACATACAGGCGTCAAGCCGGGCCAAAGCCGCAGGAGAGATCCTGGACGCAGAGGACAATCTCTGAAGCGTGGCTTCCGCGGGCCGCATCTTTGTGTCCTGCGAGTGCCGCTTCGCAATCGTGGAGCGCTGACCGGAGTGCAGATGTCCACTGTTCCCGCTGTTCAGACGGCCGAATTTGGCGTGGTCGGGCTTGGCGTGATGGGTCAGAACCTGGCCCTCAACGTGGAGAGCCACGGCCACAGCGTGGCGGTCTGGAATCTCGAACCCGAGTGGGTGGACCGGTTCGTGCAGCGGAATGCCGGGCGCAAGCTGGTCGGCGCCAAGGCGCTCGAGGACTTCGTCCGGGCGTTGGCGCGGCCTCGCCGCATCCTGATGATGATCAAGGCCGGGGAGCCAGTGGACCAGATGCTGGAGAGACTGGCTCCCCTGCTCGACCCCGGCGACATCGTGATCGACGGCGGCAATTCGTGGTTCAAGGACACGCAGCGACGCGAGATGGCATGCCGTTCGAAGCAGGTCAATTTCTTTGGCATGGGAGTGTCGGGCGGAGAAGAGGGGGCGCGGCACGGTCCATCGCTGATGCCCGGCGGCGCTCGCGAATCGTACGAGCACGTCAGGCCCATTCTCCAGGACATTGCGGCGAAGACCGGCTCGGGAGCGTGCGTGACTTACGTTGGGCCCGATGGCGCCGGTCACTTCGTGAAGATGGTGCACAACGGCATCGAGTACGGAGACATGCAGTTGATCGCCGAAGCCTATGACCTGATGCGCAAAGCGTTGGGCCTGGGCGCGGCAGAGCTGGCCGACATCTTCGGCGAGTGGAACCGGGGCGCGCTCGAGTCCTACCTGATCGAAATCACCTCGACGATTCTCGCCATCAACGATCCGGAGACCGGCGCGCCGCTGGTGGATCTCGTCCTCGACCAGGCGGGACAAAAAGGGACCGGCAAGTGGACAGCTCAGGTTGCGCTGGATCTCGCAGTGCCGATTCCCACCATCGCGGCGGCCATCGACGCGCGCGTTCTCTCCAGCATGAAGCAGGAGCGCGTGAGGGCTGCCGCAAAGCTGGCGTCTTCCGCGACCGGGCAGTTCAGCGGTGACAAAAGGCGGTTCGTCCTGGCCGTCCACGATGCGCTGTATGCCTCGAAGATCTGTTCCTACGCACAAGGCATGCGCCTGATCCGCGCGGGGTCGGACGAGTACGGGTGGGAGATCGACCTGCGCGAGATGGCGAGGATATGGACGGGCGGCTGCATCATCCGCGCGCGCCTGCTCAACGGCATCATGCAGGCCTACGAGCGCGAACCGAAGCTCGCCAACCTGCTGCTCGACGCTTTCTTCAGCCGAAAAATCGCGGAAGCCGAGCAGGCGTGGCGAGAGACGATTGCGGTGGCCGTGGCGCTTGGGATTCCCGTGCCGGCGATGTCCGCCTCGCTCGCCTACTACGACAGCTATCGCTCTTCGAACCTGCCGCAGAACCTCACGCAGGCGCAACGCGACTTCTTCGGCGCACATACCTATCGGCGCGCCGATCGGCCCGAAGCAGGAGCCGTGCACACCGACTGGCAGCGCCTGGTTCCCAACAAGATGGAGAAGTAATGGCGACCATTCAGACCTCCCCTCGCGAGAAGCTTCCATCCGTGCAGCTTCCGCCCGGCGATTCCGTCGTGCTCGTGGTTTTTGGGGCCACGGGCGACCTGACGCGCCGCAAGCTGGTCCCCGCGCTGTTCGACCTCGCTTGCATCGGGTGCACGCACAAGCGGTTTGACGTGATCGGCACCGCGCGAAGCGAGCGGACTACCGAGGAGTTTCGCCGGGACCTGCGCGAGGCCGTGGCGTCTTCCAAAGACGCGCGGGATTACAGCGAGAGCCGCTGGCGGGACTTCGAGAACCGGCTGGAGTACATGACGGGCGATCCCGGCGATGTGGACTTCTATCCGAAGCTCGCAGCGCGACTGGAAGAAAAACGCCTGGCCGGTGCGAGTCCCAATCACCTCTTCTATCTTTCGACTCCGGCGTCGCTGGCTCCGGCAATCATTGCGGGACTTGGAGCCGCGGGGCTGTCGAACAATCCCCATGGGTGGGCGAGGATCGTAATCGAGAAGCCGTTTGGACACGATCTGAACTCCGCGCGCGAACTGAACCGGATCGTCGGCGAATACTTCGACGAGAAGAGCGTTTACCGCATCGACCACTACCTCGGGAAGGAGACGGTGCAGAACATCCTGGTGTTTCGCTTCGGCAACTCGATGTTCGAGCCCGTGTGGAATCGCAACTACATCGACTACGTCGAGATCACCGCGGCAGAGACGCTGGGGGTCGAAAACCGCGCCGGGTTCTATGAAGAGACCGGCGCGTTGCGCGACATGGTGGCGAACCATCTGCTCCAGCTGGTTGCGCTGACCGCGATGGAGCCTCCGGTGGCGTTTGAGGCCGATGCCGTGCGCGAGGAGAAGGTGAAAGTCTTCCGCTCCATGCGCCCCATGTCGGTGGAGGAGGTTGCGAAGCGCACCGTCAGGGGCCAGTACGGACCCGGCGAGGTTGACGGCACGCTGATGCGCGGCTACCGGGAAGAACCCGGAGTGAAGCCCGGCTCCACGATCGAGACATTCGCTGCGGTGGAGTTCTACATCGACAACTGGCGATGGGCAGGCGTGCCGTTTTACGTCAGGAGCGGCAAGCGGCTGGCGCGGAACGTGACGGAGATCGTCCTGCACTTCAAGCGCACGCCGCACACGCTGTTTTCCCGCGCGCCGCAGAAGCCGCCCATCGAGCCGAACTCGATCATCATGCGCATCCAGCCGAACGAGGGGATCGCGATCAACTTCGGGGCGAAGCGTCCCGGCGCGCAGATGCAGGCGACGACCGTGCAGATGGACTTCTCGTATCGCGAGGCATTTGGCCTGCGGACGCCGGTCGCTTACGAAACCTTGCTGCTGGACGCGATGCGCGGTGACGCAACGCTGTTCACCCGAGGCGACGAGGTGGAAGCCGAATGGCGCATCATCACCCCGATCGAAGACGCGTGGAGAGAACTGCCGCCGCCGCGGTTCCCCAACTATGCCGCCGGGAGCGACGGACCGGACGCCGCGCAGGAGTTGATTGCAGACGACGGGCGCGGGTGGCGTCCCATCCAACAGAACGGCATCCCGATGTGATTGGTCGAATGCGAGGGGTCGAATGAAAGGCAGCGTGCATGTTTCTTCCGGCCTGAGGTCGCTGTGCGAAGACGCCGCACGCCGCATCGTGGACAAGGCGCTGGATGCGGTCGCGGCGCGAGGTCAGTTCACCCTCGTGCTGTCGGGAGGCTCCTCTCCGAAGCATCTCTATGAGCTGTTGGCTACGCCGGAATGGCGGGACCGCTTGGACTGGAGCAAAGTGCATCTGTTCTGGGAGGACGACCGCTACGTGCCGCCCGACGATCCCCGCAGCAACTATCGGATGGTGCGCGAAGCGCTTCTGGACAAGATCGCGATCCCGGAGGACAACATTCACCGGATGCGAACCGAGTTGCCTAGGCCGGAACAGACGGCGCAAGTGTACGAGGACGAGATCCGGGCCGTGCTGCCTTCCGAGGACACGTTCCCGAGCTTCGATTTCGTTGTGCTCGGCCTGGGCGAGAACGGCCACACGGCTTCGCTGTTTCCGCACCGTCCGGCGTTGCGCGAAAGGTCGAAGCTGGTCGTGGCAGATTTTGTGCCGGAAGTGAACATGCACCGCGTGACGATGACCGCACCGTTGCTGAACGCTGCGCGGACGGTGGCGTTCTTCGTTTCCGGAAGATCGAAGGCGGACGTGGTTCATCAGGTCATCGCCGGCCCGCATCGGCCGGAAGATTCGCCGGCGCAGTTGATCGCACCCGCCTGCGGCGACCTTCTTTGGCTGATCGATGCGGAGGCTGCGGCCAGGCTTCCCAGCGCGATCTTCACGGAAGCTCGACCGTGAGCCTTGGTCGCGAGGCGCCCCTGGGACTCGGTGATTGGAGGTTCGATCATGAAGCTTGCAGTTCTTGTCGTTACCGCTCTGCTTCTGCTTGCGGTCGTCGTATCTTCACAGCGGCGTGGGACGGAGCGCGCACAGGCCATCGAGAAACCGCCGATGGGCAGAACGGACGCGGAGAAGCGAATCCTTGGCGTCATAGACGACGCGCGCCGTTCGGGACGCGTCCACCTCGAGGTTCCTGACACGGATGGCCGCATGCTGCGCGTTTTCGCCGAGTCGATCAACGCGAAAGAGGCGGTCGAGATCGGCACATCCACGGGCTACTCGGGACTATGGCTCTCGCTGGCTCTTCAGACGACGGGCGGGAAGTTGACCACCTTCGAGATCGATGCTGGACGGGCAGCGCAGGCGCGCAAGCACTTCCAGCAGGCCGGAGTGGATGGGATCGTGACGGTCATCGAGGGCGACGCCCATAAGAACCTCCAGCGGGTGAAGGGGCCTGTGGACCTGGTGTTCATCGACGCCGAGAAAGAGGGCTACCCCGACTACCTGAAGCAGATGTTGCCGAAGGTTCGTCCGGGAGGTCTCATCCTTGCTCATAACATCGACATGGCTCCGGAATATGTGACGGCCGTGACCACGAACCCGGAGTTGGAGACCGTCTTCTACATGGAAGGACGCGGACTCGGCATCACCCTGAAGAAACGCTGATTCGGGTGAACACATCGGTCTGGTGAGAACTGTATTCGGACGTGGAGCAAACGAAGGCGTCGGCCTGTCCGGGCTAGGGTGATTTTCCCCGGCAGGCTTGGGCAACGGGAACTTCGGGCCGCCTCTCACAGTGTGGATGCACGCGCCATGACCGGCTGTGAGGGCCCCTCGATGAGATCCACCCGCCTGCGTCTTCTGCTTCTTGTCCTTATCGCTCTTTCCAGCCTGGGATTGTTCGCGGTGCCCGAGGCGAACGCCGCCTGCACGGCGGCAAACACCGGCGTCACAATCTGCTCACCTGCCGACGGCGCGTCGCTCACTTCTCCGGTGACGCTGAGCGCCGGTGCAAAGTCGTCCAGCAGCTCGGACCCGATTTCATCGATGAAAGTCTATGTAGATGGCGTGGGGCGCGACGCCGTGCGAGGCGCGCAGTTGACCGCGTCGTTGATTCTAAATACGGGAGCGCACCAGATCACCGTAAAGGCATGGACCGCTTCCGGGGCAGTGCTGGCCAGGACCATCAACATCACGGTTACAACTGGATGCAGCGCGGCTTCGAACACGGTCAACATCTGCGCTCCGGCGAACGGCGCGACCGTTTCATCGCCCATGCGATTGATTGCCGCCGTCAATATGGCGGCTGGGCTGAGCGGCGCCAAAGTGTACGTGGACGGCACCAGCCGGCTCACGACCACCAGTTCGAGGATCGACACCTCGCTGTCTCTCTCCAGCGGCCCGCGGCGCATCACCGTCAAGGGCTGGGGAAAGGATGGCACGGTGGCAAGCAGGACCATCTCCGTCAACGTGACCAGTGGCGGCACAGCCGCCGGCCTGAAGACCGAGGTGGTGGCCGACGGACTCTACGTTCCCTGGGAGATGGTCTTTGCTCCGGATGGGCGCATGTTCTTCACCGAGCAGCGCGGCCGCCTGCGGGTGATCGCCAACGGCTCGCTGGTCTCGACGCCGCTGCTGGACCTGAGATCGCGGACGCGCGGAGGCGAGCAAGGCGTGCTCGGACTCGAGATCGACCCGAACTTCTCTTCCAACCGGTACCTCTACATGTTCTGGTGCTTCATCACCGGGAGCACGACGACCGGGTGCAAGATCGATCGCATCGTGGTGGAAAGCAACACCAGCGCGCGCTTCGATAAGACGTTGTTGCAGTTCGCCGGGAGCAACCAGCACCACAATGCGGGAAGGTTGAAGCTCGGCCGCGATGGATTCCTCTATGCGTCCATCGGGGACTTCGGCGTCCGCGACAACGCTCAGAGGCTCTCAACCCTTGGCGGCAAGATCATCCGCATGAGGCTTGACGGATCTCCCGCGCCCGGCAATCCGTTCGGCACGGCGCCCTACGTGTACGCCATGGGATTCCGCGATCCGCAGGGCCTGGCCTTCGACAACAACGGTGTGCTCTATGCGACCGATCACGGCAACGTGTTCAACGACGAAGTGGACCTGGTCACGATGGGCGGCAACTATGGCTGGCCGAACTGCGAAGGCTCGTGCACGAATTCGCAGTACATCGCGCCGCTGCGAGTGTTCACCAACTACACGATCGCGCCATCGGGAGCGACCTTCTATTACTCCAGCGTGATCTCGCAATGGACGGGCTCGTTGCTCTTCGCAAGCCTGGGCCAGGCGGACGATCCGCAGGCGCGTCACCTGCACCGGCTCCGGTTCGGATCGGATGGCAAGCAGATCGTTGCCGAAGAAGTGCTGTTCAAGGACCAGTTCGGGCGCATCAGGAACGTCGTGCAGGGGCCGGATGGTTTCGTGTACTTCTCAACCGGCAATGGAGCTTACGCGGACAAGATCATCCGCGTTCGTCCCGGACCGTAAACCGTCTGTGCAACAACGCAGGGGCGCGATGAACGTGCCCCTGTGGTCATAATTGGGGCTGCCACGGGCTCTTCCCGGTTTTCCTCTTCCCCTTGAAGCGGCAGCCCGTTCGCCTTCCCGCCTGGTTGTATCTTCTGCGACATACGCGCCACTGCGAACACACGTAAAACACTAGCCGACAGCTAAGTGGTATCCACGCGTGTCCTTAGTGGTTCGCTAGAGTGCTCCGGGCAACTCTGGATCCTACACTGAACGCAAGTTCATGCGTCTAGCACTTGCGCTTTCGGTGTGTCTTACGCTCGCAGCATGTGGCGGCGGAGGTTTCGTCACCGAGGCGCGCGCCGGCGATACGGCGGCGGCGCCCGCGTCCCAGCCCTATGCGAACCCGCTGCCGCTGAGGACCGTCGAGGGCGGAACCGTTGAGAGCTGCCCCGATCCATCGATCATCCGCGGGCAGAAACCCGGCGACGACAACTGGTATCTCTACTGCACGAACGAAAAGTTCAGCGACAGCGGGACGCTTCACCTGTTGCCCATCTTCCGGTCGGCGGACCTCGTCAACTGGACGTACGCGGGTGACGTTTTCGACGCGATGCCCACCTGGGTGGCGTCGAATGGTGGACTCTGGGCTCCGGACATACAGTTCTTCAACGGAAAGTATTACCTCTACTACTCGGTTTCAAACACGCAGCAGGGCGGCGCGGCGATCTTCGTGGCGACCAGCAGCAATCCGACTGGCCCGTGGGTCGCATCTCCCGTGCCTGTGGTAGCGCCCGGGGAGGCTCCGTGCTGCGCGGGAATCGCCAGGGCGACGATCGACTCCGAGATCGTGCAGGACGGCAACCAGCGCTACATCTTCTACGGAAGTTTCAACGGCGGCATCTCCGCCCGCGCTCTGACCTCGAACGGACTGCAATCAATCCCATCAACCCAGGTGCAGATCACCGTGCCGGACCGCTACGAGGCCGCCTATGTGGTGAAACGCGGTGGCTACTTCTACCTGATGGTTTCGGCCGGCTCGTGCTGCACGGGTCCGTCGAGCGGCTACGGCGTGTACGTGGCGCGATCGTTGTCTCCGCTGGGCCCCTACATCGATAAGGATGGCAATTCCCTGCTGGATGCGCGAGTAGGCGGCACTCCGGTGCTCCTGATGAACGGCAACCGCTGGCTGGGCCCTGGACACAATGCGGTGGTCACCGATGCAATCGGCCAGGATTGGATGATCTATCACGCGGTTGACGCCGCGCGTCCATACTTCGAGAACAGTTGGACACGCCGCCCGCTGATGCTCGATCGCATGGATTGGGTGGATGGATGGCCTCGCGTGCGTGGCGGCCTGGGAGCTTCGGACGATCGGCAGCAGGGCCCGTCCATGCGCACCACATCCGCTGCCGGGCCGACGCCCGCGCCTCTGCCGGAACCCGAACGCACGCTGCTGCCCGAGTTCTCCGACGAGTTTGACTCGGCCAACATGCGAACCCAGTGGAACTGGTTGCGCGGTCCGGCGCATGGGACGGCAGACGTCATCGAAGGACGCTTCCGCTTCGACACGCAGGCAGGCGACATCTACTTCGGCAGGCAAGACGCGGCCGTGCTGACGCAGCCGGCGCCCGCAGGCGACTACATGATCGAAGTAAAGCTCGCGACCACGGTTCCGGTGGCAGGCTCGTTCAACTTCGTGCAGGGCGGACTGGCAGTTCTCGCCCCGGATGGCAGCTTCGTAAAGCTCACGTCGGTAGCGATCAACGACACGCGGCAGATCGAGTTCGCGAAACAGTCCACGCCCGTGGCAGGCACGTCTGCGGAATATGCAAGCACCTTCCTGGCGTCTCCCGCCGACGACACCTACCTGCGGCTGGTGCGGCGTGCGAGTTCATCGGGCCAGGAACTCTATACGGCTTACTCCAGCCATGACGGCGTCACATGGGAACCGGGCGCGACGTGGCGGCAGAGCCTTGGGCAGGGCACGAGCATCGGACTGGTCTCCATGGGCGGCGCGGGATTCACCACGTTATTCGACTACGTGCGTGTGTATGCTCTGGTGAAGTGAAGTTACGAGAGTCACACGTTACGGCGCCTCGAATTGTTCCAGCGGGCTTGCTCCATTACTTCCGTTACGTTCTCCACTTCGGCTTTCTCGAATATCGTTGTTCACGTTCAAGAACAGGAGATTCGAGATGCCAATGCACTCCACCGAGACCGAGAGACAGCGCCCCATGCAGGATGTCGACATGCAGGTGCGGGCAGCGACATCGGCGCTCGAACTTCTGAATTCGATTCTCTCCACCCGTTCGATCAATCCGGCGATCCTTTCGGAATTCCGCGAAGCGCTGAACCGCGTGAGAAACACCGGCTGGATGCTTCAGACGCTGAACTCCGAGCGCGCCGGCGTCTCGCCCGACCGCTTGCTCGCGCAGGAGCGGATCCGCTGCGTGACGCACGTATCGGATCAGTTGATCGAGTTCCTCGGCCGCGACATGGATGCTCCGCTGGAAGGCTTCGAGACGATGCTGCAGTCCGTCGAAGGCCTGGCGGCAGCCGTGCGGGAGCACATCACGCGTTCGCGAGCGCTGGACGAACAGGAAGAGTCGGACGACATCCTGTCGATCCAGTAGCTAACGATATTCTTGAATCTTCGAATTTAGGGATTGTCGGATTTGAAATCCGAAAATTCGGCAATTCGAAAACTCAGTAGGGGCCGATCTTCTGTCCGGGCTCTGCTTCGAACGGCTGCTGGCCGCGTCGGAAGATGCGCGCCGTTTTGCTTCCCTTCAACCAGATCTCACCATTCACCACCCTCAACATAGAGCCTTCCCGCAAGCCGACGACGGGGGTTTCGTTGTCTTCGAGGTACTGGAGCAGGCGTTCCTCGCGGGTCTCGCCCATGTGTGTCGAACTGGGATCGGGATCGAGGTAGTGCGGGTTGATCTGGTATGGAAAGAGTCCGAGGGCGTTGAGGCTCGGCGGCTCGACGATCGGCATGTCGTTGGTGGTGCGGATCGTTGGCCCGGCGACGTTGGAACCGGCACTTGCGCCCATATACGGCATCCCACCCTCGCAACGCGCGCGAATCGCATCGACGATCTGCTCGTCGTACAGGGTTTTCAGCAGACGGAAGGTGTTGCCGCCTCCGATAAAGATGGCTTCGGCGCGTTCGACCGCTTCGCGAGGCGAGGCTGCGGTGTGGATCGAGTCGCACTCGATCTCCATGCGCGCGAAGCGCTCGCGAGCCTTGGCCGCGTAGGCGTCGCGGTCGTGCAGGGCATACGGCACGAAGAGGACGCGGCGCACTCCGCGCAGGTGATCGCGGATTTCGCTCTCGGCGTGATCCAGGTATCCGGTGCCGTAAACGGTAGAGGTGCTGATGAGCAGTAGTCGCACGGATGAGGACAGTGGCATAGCCCGAACAGTTTCGAAGTTCCGCGGGGAAGATGCAAGCGCGAGCATTCGGGCGGTAGTTAACCACTGATCTCCACGGATGAACACGGATCAGGACTCAAGCTTGCTTCATCGGTTTCAATCCGTGGGAAACCCGTGGTTCCCCGGTTTGGCGGCCTTCGCCTGGTGCTGGTTCAGAAGCCCTTCCGAGTACAATGCCGGGCATGAAACTCCGCACTGTGTTTGCCTTTCTACTCCTTTCCATGGCGATCCGGCCGGTCTGCGCGCAGGTCCAGCCCGCCTCGACCGCCACCGCGCCTCGCACCATGCGGGTGGACTACTTCCACACCGGGAACTCCAAGACGGAGACGTTCAGCCTGGAGCGGGTTGTGCTGGAGCCGCTGGCGTGGCCGGGATCGATGGCCGAGGGCGCACGGATCGACCGCACGAACTTCGGCAAATACTTCTTCGAAGTGCGCGACCAGAAAACTGGCGACGTGCTGTATTCGCGCGGGTTCTCGTCCATCTATGGCGAGTGGGAACTGACGCCCGAGGCGGAGAAGATGAACCGCACGTACAGCGAGTCGTTCCGCTTCCCCGCGCCCGAAGCGCCCGTGACGATCGTGCTGAAGAAGCGCGACCAGAAGAACGAGTTCCGCGAAATATGGAAGACCGAGGCCGATCCCACGGACATGCTGGTGGACAACTCAAAACCACCGAGCGCGGGCCCGCTGATCACCGTGGAGAAGAATGGTGATTCGGCGACGAAGGTGGACTTCCTGATCCTGGGCGACGGTTACATGGCAGCCCAGCGCGGCAAGTGCGAGAACGACGCCAGGCGGCTCTTCGCCATTCTGTTCTCGACGCCGCCCTTCCAGCAGCGGCGCAAGGACTTCAACGTCTGGGCGCTGTGTCCGGCGGCTACCGAATCGGGGATCTCGCGGCCGTCCACAGGGATCCATCTCCGCCCGCCAGCGGGCTCGACGTACGATGCGTTCCGGTCGGAGCGTTACATCCTGACCTTCGACAACCGGGCCTTCCGCGACCTCGCCTCGCAGGCTCCGTATGAGTTCGTGGAGGTGTTGACCAACACCAATACGTACGGAGGAGGCGGAATCTTCGGCCTTTACAGCACGGTGGCGGCCGACAGCGAGTGGGCTCCTTACGTCTTCGTGCACGAGTTCGGGCACCACTTCGCGGGGCTGGCCGATGAGTACTACACGTCGGATGTGGCGTACGGTCCGGCGACGCAGCTTCTGGAGCCATGGGAACCGAACGCGACCGCGCTGCGCGACCCGAAGCTGTTGAAGTGGCGCGACCTCGTTTCCAGCGACACGCCGGTTCCCACGCCGTGGAACAAGGACGAGTTCGAGAAGTATTCGAGGTCTGTGCAGGAAAAGCGGCGCGCGATCCGCAAGGCGAACCGTCCGGAGAGCGAGATGGACGCGCTGTTCCGAGAGGAGCGCCAGCACGAGGACAAGATGCTGGCCGATGAGAAGTACGCAGGTAAAGTGGGCGCTTTCGAGGGAGCGAACTACGAAGCGAAGGGCTATTACCGCCCGCAGGCTAACTGCATCATGTTCACGCGGACGGATCACTTCTGCCAGGTTTGCCAGAGAGCGATCGAACAGGTCATCGATCTCTACGCGCGACACTAAGCCCAAAAGTACACATCCGGGATTGCCTCGCGAAGGCAATCCCGGATGAACTCCTGACAGGTGCCGTCTCCCCCAAAGCACGACATCGTCAGCCTTCGACCCTCTCGGGCCTGGTTACCCAGGACTGTTGGTGGCAGCCGGGGCAACGCACATTGTTGCCAATGCCGGAATCCGAGACAACGGACTTCCGGTGAATTGCGAATGAATTGTGCTGCTTCTCTGTTCTGATTCCGGAACAGGAATCAACATCAACGTACTTCCATTCACTCCGTTGCTAACCTGAACGCTTTCCATCATGGCAGCGGCCCTACCAGTACGCTATAAATTCGGGGACTACGAGCTTGATGTCTCGTTGTCTGCGCTTTATGGCAAGCGCGAGCGCATCCCTCTTCAGTCCAAGCCGATGGCTCTTCTTGCCGTCCTTCTGGCACGTAGAGGCCAGGTGGTCACCCGCGATGAACTCGCTCGAGAGCTCTGGCCCGACACGCACGTGCTCGTGGACCAGGGACTCAACGCGGCCATACGAAAGCTGCGGGTCGCCCTCAAGGACGACGCGAGGGCCCCGAAATACATAGAGACGCTGGGAAGCCGCGGCTACCGGGTGATCCCGGAAGTCATCGTGACCCGGTGGGCCGAGGGCGTCACCGCCGCCACTCGCGGGACCCGCATAGCCGCGCTGCCGCTCAAGCAAGTCAATGACACGCCCGAAGAGATGCCGGCCACCGAGTTCGTGGTCTACGAGCAGTACCTCCGCGGACTCCACTTCGTGAACATGAGGACGGCGGAGGGCTTCAGAAAAGGCATTGAGTACTTCGAGCGTGCGATCAAGCAGGATCCCAACTACCCGAACCCCTTGGGCGCGCTGGCCGATGCATACAATGCGATGGCGGTGCATGGACTGATCGTTCCGCGGGAAGGTTACCGGCGCGCGCGCGCGTACGCGTCGAGGGCATTGCAGTTGTCGCCAAACCTGCTGGAAGCGATCGCTCCACTGGCGTATGCCGAGCTGGCGGACGGTTACGAGTTCGACAAAGCAGCACGAGCACTCCAGCGAGCGATCCGGCTGAACCCCGGGTGCGCGCCGGCTCACAAAATGCAGGCCCTGTTGCATCTCGCCAACGGCGATGTGAATAGTGCGCTGGCGAGCGGTCTGAGGGCGCTCGAACTGGACCCGCTGTCGCTCGCCACGGGCTCCATCTGCTCCATGCTGTATATGTACGCGCGCCGTTACGACGAAGCCATCGAGCAGGGACTCAAGAGCCTGGAACTTGGCGCGGACTTCCCCGTCGGTCATGCGGCTCTTGGATGGGCTTACACCGTGTCCGGGCGCCATGAAGAAGCCCTGCGCTGCTACGAAGCCGCGCTCCGATATTCAAACAGGGCTTCGCCCATGCACGCGCACCTCGCGTTCGGATTGGCCTGCGCGGGGAGGCACCGCGAAGCCTGCGAGCAGATGCGGCGGGCGACGGAGGCGGGCGGCGGTGTAACCCCGAGCTACGCGCTGGCGCTGGCCAGCTTCGAGGTGGGCGAAACCGAACAAGCCGCCAGGTTCCTGCGGGCGGCCTTCGACGAGCGCGAGGGGTGGCTGATGTTCCTCGACACCGATCCCCGGGCAGATCGCCTGAGGACGCTGCCCGAGGCTCAAAAGATTGCCGAGGCGATTGCCGCGCGGCGCCCCGGCCATATCGCGGATAGAACTATCGGACAAGAAACGGCCCGGTGACGGCCGCTTCGGGGCGCTCTGAATTCAGAAGCTGCTTTCGGGCTTCCTCCACCTCATTGGTCACCATCGTGAGACGTCCGTCCCTGAGAACCAGGACCACATCACACATCTCGATCGTGCTCAGCCGGTGAGCGATGATGAATGTAGTGCGGTTGTCCATCAGGCGCTCGACGGCTTCCATGATCTGCGCCTCGGTGGTGATATCGACCGCGCTGGTGGGCTCATCGAGGATCACGACAGGCGCATCTTTCAGGAA
The DNA here is from genome assembly GCA_035627675.1 of Clostridia bacterium. Lineage (GTDB taxonomy): Bacteria > Acidobacteriota > Terriglobia > Terriglobales > Acidobacteriaceae > DASPLH01. Next base: position 2,567 of record DASPLH010000048.1, on the reverse strand, counting down.
CGCGCGCGCGATAGCGATGCGCTGACGCTCGCCTCCCGACAGCCGGACTCCCTTCTCCCCTATATGCGTGTCGTAGCCCTGGGGCAGCGTCATGATGAATTCGTGCGCGTTGGCGAGCTTGGCGGCTTCGATCACTTCGGTCCGGCTGGCGTTGAGGTCGCCATAGGCGATGTTGCCGGCGACGGTTGTCGAGAAGACAACCGGGTCCTGAAGGACGATGGAAAACTGGTTGCGCAGGTCGGCCAGCTTGTAGCTATGCAGTTCGAGTCCGTCGAGAAAGACCTGTCCCGCGACGGGATCGTAGAAACGGGTGAGCAGGTTGACCAGCGTGCTCTTTCCGCTTCCGCTGGGGCCGACGATACCAACGCGCATGCCCGCGGGCACGTCGAACGAGATCTCCTTCAAGACCATGCGGCTGCCCATGCCGTACTGGAACGACACATTGCGGAACTCAATGTCACCGGCAACGCGAGTGACCGAGAGCGCCTGCGCCGGTTCGGAAACCTCCGGCGTTTCGTCCAGGATGGCGATGGCGCGGCCAAGGCTGGACAGCGAACCTTGCAGCTCGGGAATCTTCGTGCTGATTGTTCGCAGCGGATCGTAGAGCTGTGCCATGTAGGCCATGACCAAAACCAGTTCGCCGACCGTGATCAAGCCCTGACGGACTTCGGTCACGCCGATGACGAGCGCAAGCGCAGTGGCGAGCGCGATAGAGAGTCCGATGAGGACGTGGAAGCCCGCCTGTATGGAGGCCAGCCGAAGCTGCTCGTCCATGCGCAGGCGCGACTTGCGGCGGAACATCTCGTCTTCGTATGCCTCGCGGCCGAACGCCTTGACCGCGCGTACGGCGCCGAGCGCTTCGTACAGCACGAGCATCGCGGAGCTGTCGAGTTCCTTCAGGTCGTCGTAGCGGACGCGCACTTTGCGGCTGGAGTTGCGGGCGAGGACATACAAGACCGGGGACATCACGAGCGCGAGCATGGCCAGCTTCGAGCTGATGCGAGCCGTCACGGCCAGCATGGATACGAAGCCGAATACGGAGGTCGCCATCGGCACCATGCCCTGGAGCAGCAACGACTGGATCGCTGGTGCGTCGTACTGAATGCGGTACGCCATGTCGCTGGTGCCGCGCCGTTCATGGACCACGAGGCTCAGCCGCTGGGCGTGCCAGAGCAGGCGCGCCCGGAATTCGTGCACCAGCCGCTCGCCGGTGTACGTCTGCAGCAACCAGCTGGAAAGCGATTGAACGCTCGAAAGCAGCGCGATTCCGAGCACGAATGCCCCGGCGATCATTAGCGAGTGATGAGGGCTCGAGGTCCAACCGGGAGGCCGCAGATCGTGAATCCACCCCGGCATAGCCTCGTGTCCGATCACGGTGTCCACCGCGATCTTGAGAGGAAGCGGCGTGAGCAGGGCAATTGGCGTGGAGAGCAGGCTAAGTAGCGTTATGCCGGCCAGGTGAGGCCAGCATGGGCGGGCCAGAGCGCCGACACGCTTCAGCAGCGCGAGATCGGTCCTGCGGTTCTGCTTCTGCAACTGTGCTCCGAAGCCGTCCGCAGCGGATGGGGTAGTTTGCGGAACGAGGCAACTTCAGGATAGGAGCGACCGGATTCTTCAACAATCAGGGTGATTTTTTAGCCCGTGGTGGCGCCCGCCTTAGTACCGGCTCTCCCGAGGGCAAGAAGGGCGGCGCTGGCCGTGGTTCCGGACCAGCGCCGAGGTACAGCTCCCTTGGGGGAAGCTTCAGGGGGACCGGCCTCAGTTGCCGCCGCACCAGCTCGGATCCAGAGCCTGCTGGATGGTGCGAACCAGCACGTCCAGCGAGAAGGGCTTCTGGAGATAGGGTGCATTGAACCCGCCAAGTCCGTCGTGAGTAACAGCACTCTCTTCGTATCCGGACATGAAAATGACCGGGACCGCCGGGCGAGTGCGGAGAATGGCTCGTGCGAGTTCGCGCCCACTGCGTCCCGGCAACACGACGTCGGTGAGCAGCAGGTCGATGTGGAGCTTGTCCATCTTCAGGGTTTGCAGCGCCGACTCGGCATCGCCGGCCTCGACCACGCCGTAGCCTTCGATTTGCAGAACCTCTGCCGTGAGTGCGCGGATTCGTTCGTCGTCTTCGACTAAAAGGATCGTTCCAGGGCGGAATAGACCGACAGGAGTCGAGCAGGAGCTATCTGCCACACTGATGATCATGAGGATGTCCCTTGAGTCGCTACTCAGCTATGCACCACACGTTCCAAACGTGGGTTTGACCGTGTGACGCGGACCGTGCGTGCATGTTGAGTATCGACAACCACTTACAGGGTTCACTGTAAGGCCCCTAATCAGCCCGTGGATGCTGGCGAATTATGCACGGCTCATGATGGAACTTCGGATCGGGAAGGATTCCCGAATTGATGCTCATCTCCGGTGCCGGCTCGCGTCTTCGTCCGTCTAAGTGGAAGCAGGCCTTGTTGTAAGATCACGAAACTCGAATCTACCAGCGTGCTTCAGGCCTTCGTCTTCGGGCGGATGTGTGCAGGGCGTGCAAGTTCGCGACAGAGGACTCTACGTTGAATCGACAG
>DASPLH010000047.1:0-3726 GCA_035627675.1 Clostridia bacterium | reverse complement strand
GAGTCGATCGACTGCTGCAGTCCGGGACGCTCGTCTGCGCCTTGCCGCAGGAACTCCTCGATCCGTGGCACGAGTGCGATAGCCTCGTCCAGCAGGCGATCCGAGCCTTTCTGGTACGCGCCGATGCGAATCAGGTCTTCCGACCTCTCGTACTCCGAAAGCAGCGTTCTCAGCGTTCGCACCTTGTCCATCTGTTCTTTCGAACATACGGACGGCATCAGCCGGCTGAGGCTGTCGAGCACCGCGATGGGCGGGTACTGGTTGCGGATCGCGAGTTTGCGGTCGAGCATGATATGGCCGTCGAGGAACGATCGCGCCGCGTCCACCAGCGGGTCCTGCTGATCGTCGCCTTCCATCAGCACCGTGTAGAAGCCCGTAATGCTGCCGCGGCCGAAGTACCCGGCGCGTTCGATCAACCTCGGCAGCAGTGAAAACACGGAGGGCGTATAGCCCTTCGCCGTGGGAGGCTCCCCGGCTGCCAGTCCCACGTCCCGCTGCGCCATCGCATACCGCGTGAGCGAATCGACAACCAGGAGCACGTGCCGGCCCTGACCGCAGAAGTGCTCGGCAACCGCCGTCGCCGTGTGTGCGGCGCGCAGCTTCAACAACGGGCTCTGGTCGGAGGTCGAGACCACCACGACGGACCGCTGCCGCCCCTCGCCACCGAGCGCGTCCTCCAGGAACTCGCGGACCTCGCGCCCGCGCTCGCCGATCAGCGCCACCACCGTCAGGTCGGCCGACGTGCCGCGTGCCATCATGCCGATCAGCGTGCTTTTGCCCACGCCGCTCCCGCCGAAAATCCCCATGCGCTGTCCGCGACCGCAGGTAAGAAATGCGTCGATGGCGCGCACGCCGCAACCCAGCGGTTCACGTATCGCAACACGCTCCATGGGCAGCGGAGCCGAACCGTCCACCGCGCGCTGCGTCTCGACCCTGCAAGGTCCGGACCCGTCCAGCGGACGGCCCTCCGCGTCGATCACTCTGCCAAGCAGCCGATCTCCCACACCCACCGCCGGCGGAGATCCCGTGGCAACCACGCGGTCGCCATACCGGATGCCCTCCGGCCTCCGCAGCGGCATGGAGAGCACGCGCGAGCCGTTGAAACCCACGATCTCGCCCAACAGCCGCTCGCCCGCATGCGTAAGAATCTCGCAGCACTCTCCCACCGAGCAGTACGGTCCCTCGGACTCCACCACCGATCCCGTCACCTGGACCACCCGTCCACTCCACGGCATGCACGATCCGCGCTCCAGCGCGTCATAGTAGGCCGACAGCAATCGCACGCTCACGGCTGCGCTCCGGGTCTCTGCGCGAGCAGGTCGAACAGCCCTCGTTCTATCTCCTTCAACTGCGACTCCCAGCCCAGTTCCACGCTGCCCAGCGCCGTGGACAGCACACAGGCATCGACATGCAGCGCCTCGTCGGCCATCACTTGCGGTCGCGGTGTGAGCTCCTGCGAACTCATCCATTGTCTCCACCGCTCGCATCGCGAAGGGTGCACGCGCAACTTCACCTCGGTGCTCTCCGTCAGCTTTCCGAGCGCCACGCGAACCGCGCCGGCGAGCATCAGCCGGTCCAGCTGCGCCTCGCGGTGCAACACCTTCCGGGCAATACCCAGGGCCAGTTCGATCACCTCGCGCTCCACGGCCTTGAAGTAACTGTCCCGGTCTCTTGCAAACTGCTGAAGCGCCGCCGCCATCGACTCTCGTTCGCGCCTGACCGCCGAATCGGCCTGTGCGCGGACGCGCTCCTCGCCCTCTCGCACGCCGGCAGCGTGCGCCTCGTCCAACTCGATCCGGGGGTCTCGCTCAGGCTTTTGCTCCAGGCCGGCAAGATGGGCCTGGCCGATCGCCGGGTACTCGAACCTTTGAAACGCCATGCCGTCCCACGCTTCACACGACGTACTCATCGTCTCCCTCAACCTTCAGCGAAATCTTGCCTTCAGCTTCGAGCCTGCGCGCCACCGCTACCGCTTCCTGCTGGGCTTTCGCCACGTCGCGCGAACGCACGGGTCCGAGCACGTCCATGTCTTCCTTCATCATCTCCACCGCGCGCGAGGACATGCACTTGAAAATCCGGTCCTTCAACTCCTCGGGCGCGCGCTTCAGAGCCATCGCGAGCGTCTTCTTGTCGAGCTGGGTCAATATCTCGCGTATCGCATTCTCCGGAACGCTCAGCAGGTCCTCGAAGCTGAACATGAAGTTCCGGATGCTGAGCGCCAGCTTCGGATCGTGCTGCTCGATGCTGTCCAGCACGGACTTTGCCGCCAACGGCTCCATGCGATTGAGGACGTCGGCCACTCCCTTGAATCCCGCGTACGCGCGCTGGCTCTGCTCACCCAGCGATTGCAGCCGCTTGTGCAGCAACATCGAAACTTTCTGCGCCATCTCCGGCGAGAACTGCCGCAGTTGCGCCAGGCGCTTTACGGCCTCGGCGCGAAGCTGTTCCGGCATCTGCATCAGCAGCGCGGAGGCTTGCTTTGCCTCGAGGTGCGCAACGATCAGGGCGATGGTCTGCGGGTGTTCGCTTTCCAGGAACTTCGCGAGCTGTTGCGGGTCTGCTTTTTGCAGCGAATCGAGCTTGCTGGCGCTCATCTCCTGCGCGCGCATCACCTGCGCCAGCAGTTCCTTTGCGCCGTCTTCACCGAAGGCCTTCACCAGCAACTTGGCCGCAAAGTCTTTCCCGCCCTGCGCCAGGTAGTCCTGCGTCAGCGTCAGGCGGTAATACTCTTCCAGGATTTCCGCCGCCGTCGCCAGCGGAACGGGACCCAGATCGGCAATCTCCTGCGTGATCTGCTGTATCTGTTCTTCGGAGAGGTTTCGATAAATCCCCGCAGCCGCCTCCTCGCCCAGCATCACCAGCAGTACCGCTGCTTTACGTGAGCCGCTCCACCTTTCGGCTTCGGCGGCTCTCATGTCTCGCTCCCTTCACGCCGCGCCGCGCTCGCCAGGCTTCCTCGTTGCGGAGATAGCCATGTCTGAATCAATTTGCTGGCCGCCGCCGGCTCGGCCTTCACCTTTTCCGCGAGTTCCCGCTTCAGCGCTACCGCTCGCTTCACCTCGGCGGGTTGCTCGGATTCCGGCAGCAGCGCGCCGCCGCCCTGCAGCACGGCCGCTACGTCTTTGCCCGGCTCCGACACCTTCTGCGCCAGCTTGGCGCGCGAAGACAGTTCCCGCAACGCCAGCAACACCTGCTTCTGCACCGGCCGCAACAGCACGAAGTACACCACGGCAAACAGCAGCGCGATCACTCCATACCGGACGACTCCCGCCCAGTCCTGGAACACCCGTCGGACTCGCTCGGCGGCCGCAGGCCGGCTCACGTCCACCGGTGGCGCTTGCCGGAACGTGAGGTTTTCCACCGCAAGCGAGTCTCCGCGCTGCGCGTCGAACCCGATCGCTGCCTTGGCGAGCTGCTCGATTTGCCGCAGCTCGTCGGCCGAGCGCCTGCGCCGTTGCTCGACCGGCTTGCCGTCCGGCCCTGCCATGGTTTCCACAGCGTCATCGACCAGCACTGCCGCCGTGATTCGCTTCAGCCGCCCCGCGGGTTGCCGCGTCCGCTTCAGGATCTTGTTGAACGCGTACGTGCCATTCTCCGTTCGGCTGGTATGCGAATCGCCGGCCTCCCTCGGACTCGCCGCCGCACCCTGCGCACCCGGCACGTTGCTCGCCGTACCCGGCACTCCTGCGGCGCCCGCGCCCGCGCCTGTGAACTCCTCGCTCTTCT
>DASPLH010000046.1:0-7281 GCA_035627675.1 Clostridia bacterium | reverse complement strand
GGACCTGGCCCGTCCAACTCCTTGATAAAACTGCCACCCTCGTGGGGGCGGCAGCATCCAAGGTGTAGACCGGTTTAGCGTAGCTGTACCCGGAATTGGGCACGACGCGGGTATGGCTGGCTCCGGTAGAATCAGAACACCCGTGTACGCGGGTCAGGCAGTGAAATGTCAAAGCTCACCAAGTCTCTTCTTCTCGGTGTGTCTCTGGTGCTGGTGTCCTTCACCATCGCCGGGGGCTTGGGCGTAAAAGCCAGCAACAACGATGGTGCCTACCGGCAGCTTGGCGTCTACAGCGAGGTGCTGGCCAAGATCCGCACCGACTACGTTGAGGACCCCAACATCCCGCACGTCACCGATGGAGCCCTGCACGGGCTGCTCGAGTCGCTCGATGCGAACTCCAGCTACCTGAACGCGCAGGAGTACAAGCAATTCCAGACGCTCAAGGAGTCGAAGGCATCCGTTGGCGCCGCCATCAGCAAGCGGTTTGGCTACGCTGCCGTGATCTCGGTCGTGCCCGGCGGTCCGGCGGCCAAGGCGGGAATGGAAGACGGCGACATCATCGAAGCTATCGAAGGCCGCACCACGCGCGAGATGTCCCTGGCTGAGATCCGCGGAGTCCTGAGCGGTGATCCAGGATCGGTGGTGAACCTTTCGGTAGTTCGCCCACGCAAGGCCGAGCCGCAGAAACTGGCCATCACGCGCGATATCGTCAAGGAACCAGCCGCCACGGCGAAGATGCTCGAGAACCAGATCGGCTACATCCGTTGCGATGGTTTTCCGAAAGGACGCAGCCAGGAGATCGCCTCCAAGATCAAGGAACTTCAGAAGCAGGGCGCGAAGAAGCTGATTCTCGACCTGCGCGGGTCCGGTGGCGGCGAGGAGAGCGAAGGCATCGCTACGGCAAACCTCTTCTTGAACCACGGCACGATCACCTACCTGCAAGGTCAGACGTACACGAAGGAGACCTTCAACGCCGATCCGAGTAAGGCTGTGACGACCCTGCCGGTTGTGGCGGTCGTAAACCGCAGCACCGCAGGGCCGGCCGAGATCGTCGCCTCGTCGATTCTTGAGAACGCCCGCGGTGACGTGCTCGGCGATAAGACGTTCGGCGCAGGATCGATTCAGAAGGTGATCCCGATGTCCGACGGCTCGGCCATCGTGCTCAGCATTGCCAAGTACTACAGCCCGGGCGGTAAAGCCATCCAGGACAACGCTGTCACGCCGAACATCCTGGTGGCGGATGCCAACGACGACTTCACCGCCGACGGCCCCGAGGCCGACGACTCCCAGCCGGAAGTGAACAAGAAGGACCAACCGGATGAGCAGTTGCGTCGGGCCATCGAGGTGCTGAAGAACCGCGACCAGAAAGCCGCGTAAGGCGCAGCGAAACCAGCAACGGCGGACCTTCGGGTCCGCCGTTTTCATTTTGTTGAAGCTGCGCGCGCGTAAGTCAAGCGCGAGATCGCGCGCTGTTTGCTGCCATCTTCTTCTTCGCACTCTTCTTTGGGGCATTGCGCGAGGTTTTCTTCGCCGCCCTCTTCGCCCCAGCGCCTTCAAGCTCGGCACGCACCTTCTTCGGCAGCTTCTCGAAGATGATCCGGTAGGCTTCCGCGAGCAGCTCTCGCAACTCCTGGTCGCGCAGAACATCGAACCGCTCCAAGGCGACCCAATGCGCACGCGCCATATACGGGGCCGGAACGATGCCTTCGGTCTCCGGCAGCTCGGCAAACTTTTCTGGCGAGCACTTAAAGGACAACACTTGCCCCACGCCATCCAGCGACCCGATGGCAAATAGCTTGCCGCCGACTTTGAAACAGAGATGGTCGCCCCATTGCAGGTTTTCCGTCGCGTGCGGGAACGACAGGCAGTGCTGGCGTACAGTCTCGATCGTCATAGGGGCGGGCCTTCGATCATGCGCGAGACGGTCAGGCCGCCCGGACCACCCCGCGCATTTTGTTTCGTTTCGTGCGGAAAACTCGATGCAAACAGCCGGATCTCTAGCTGCGCGTCCCCGCTCCCCGGGCTTCGTCCAGCGTGACCTTGATGTCCATCTTCTTGCGTCCACGATAGACAGTGACGGTGATGGTGTCGCCGGCGCGGCGGTTGTTCATGGCGTGGGCGAGGTCCTGCATGTCATTGATGGGCTCGCCGTCGATCGCGACGATGAGATCGCCGCCGACCATGATGGGCGTGTTCCCGAGATACACGCGCTCATTGCCTCCGCGCAGCCCTGCTCGATCGGCACTGCCGCCGGGCACAACCTGCATGATCAGAACGCCGGCGTCGGCAGGCAGTCCAAGCTCCATCGCGAGTTCCGGACCGATGGGCAGGGGGCGAATTCCCAGCGCCGGACGCCGCACGCGGCCGTACTGCACCAGATCGTTGATGACGGCCTTCGCCGCGTTGATCGGAATGGCGAACCCGATGCCGGCGCTGCTGCCGCTGCTGGACAAAATCATGGTGTTGATGCCGACCACGTCGCCGCGACCGTTGAGCAGCGGACCGCCGGAGTTGCCGGGGTTGATGGCCGCGTCCGTCTGGATGGCCTCATCGATATACGCGCCGTTCGGCTCCTGCATCTGCACCTGGCGGATGGAACTCACGATGCCGCGAGTCATCGTGCCGGCCAGCCCGAATGGATTGCCGATGGCGTAAACCTTCTGCCCGACCTGCAACGCACGCGAGTCGCCGAGCGTGGCCGGAACCAGTTCCGGAGCCTTGATCTGTATCACGGCGAGGTCATGCGAACGATCGACTCCGATCACCTCGGCCGGATACTTCTTGCGGTTCGCGAGCGTCACCTCGACCCGGCGGGCGTCGGCGATCACGTGATAGTTCGTGAGGATGTGTCCCTCTTTGTCGAAGATGAACCCCGACCCCTGGCCCTGCTGCGGCACCGGTCCGTAGAAGAAGTCGAACCCAACCGCGGTTGAGGTGATGTTCACCACCGAGGGCAGCACGCGTTTGTAGAGCTGTATGTTGCCCTGCTCTTCGGAGTCGAACTGCGGCGGGGCGGCGGCCTCGGTGATCTCGACCTTGTCACGCGTGACCCACGTGGCCGGAGCCGTTCCGAAGCGATGGCTGGTGTAGATAAAGAAGGCAGCGGCAAGTACTGCGCCGAAGAGAATGGGACGTAAATTTCTCATGTCGTTCCATCTCCCGGACAAGTGTCAACCGTCCGGGTACCTGCAATTTTAGACGCGCCTAAGTGGCGTCAGTTTGGCGGGAACGCGCGGCCAACGCCGCCAGTTCCTGCCATATCTTATCGACCTGCTCTTCCGCATCGGCGACCGTGCCGGAGTTCTCGATGACGTAGTCCGCCAACTCGGCCTTGCGCTCGTCAGGCAACTGCACGCGCATGCGCCGCTCGACCTCGGCCCGAGCCTGCTCGCGCGCCATGTTCGTTCGCCGGGCGAAGCGCTCAACTTTTGTCTCGAAGGAGCTGGTGACCGCGATGAGCCTGTCCATGTGCCCGTGCGCCCCGGCCTCGATCATCAACGCGGCCTCCACAATCGCTATAGCCTTCGGCTCGCGCTGCCCGACGCCGTCCGCCCAGCGATCCTGGTAGTCGATCACCGCGGGATGCACCAGCGCGTTGAGTTCCTCGACGCGACCGGCGAAAGCCTTCTGCGCCAGCCTGGGACGGGCGATCGTGCCGTCTTCGTTGAGGATGTCGCGGCCGAAATGCTCGACAACCCGCTCGTAAACCGGCTGCCCGGGACGCATCAGTTCGTGCGCCACTTCGTCGGCGCGGAGCGTGTGGGCGCCACGCCGGGCGAACATCTCCAGCACGGTGCTCTTTCCGCTTGCGACACCACCGGTCAGTCCGACTTTCAGCACGCTTGCTCTCTAGAACAACAACGATCTTGCTTACCTTCGCAATCACCGCCGGGCGGGGCGCCCGGCTGCAATACGGGTTATACCTTCCGCGTCTTCGGTCTAAACCGCGGCCGTCTGGCGCGAGCCACGACGCATGAGCGCCGCCTTCACCGTGTTGGACATCAACATGGCGATCGTCAAAGGACCTACGCCTCCCGGCACGGGGGTCATTGCTCCCGCTACCTCGATGACCTCCGGATGAACGTCTCCGACGAGGGTCGAGCCGTTCTTCGCGAACGCCGCCTCGCGCTTTTCATCTCCGGCGAAGAACCGGTCAAACTCCTGGCGCGAACTCACGCGATTGATGCCAACGTCGATCACCGTCGCTCCGGGTTTCACGAACTCGGGTGTAATCATTCCCGCCCTGCCGATAGCGGCCACCAGGATGTCGGCCCGGCGGCAGACGGCGGCCAGGTCGCGAGTGCGCGAGTGGCAGATCGTAACCGTTGCGTTCGCGTTCGTCAGCAACATTGCTACCGGTTTGCCGACGATATCGCTGCGTCCCACCACGACAACTTCCGCTCCCTCCACCGGTATATTGCTGCGCTTCAGAATTTCCATGCACCCCGCCGGAGTACAAGGCACAAGTCCCGGACGCATGGTGGAGAGATACCCGACGTTCATGGGATGGAAGCCATCGACATCCTTAGCCGGGTCAACCGCCAGCAGAACCTTCTTGGAGTCAACCTGCTTCGGCAACGGAAGCTGCACGAGGATGCCGTCGATGTCATCGCGCGCGTTCAGGTCCGCCACCAGGGCCAGCATGTCTTCGGTCGAACTGCTCTCCGGGGGTGTGATCTTTTCGCTGTAGATACCGAGAGCTTCACAGGTCTTCACCTTGTTCCGGACGTACACCTCGGAGGCAGGGTCATGACCGGCGAGTACGGCGGCCAGTCCCGGACGCATTCCAGAGCCGGTCATCTGGCGAACTTGTTCGGCGACCTCGGTCTTGATTTGTGCAGCGATCTGGTTTCCATCAAGCAGTATGGCAGGCATGAGTCCCTCGCGAATGTATGTTAAATGGCAGACCCGCACTAACAAAATCTGGCAAGAACTTCGTCGGCAAGCGCGGGTTCACATCCACAACTTGAGCCGCCGGCGACCGACAGGTTGACTCGGAGTTGTGTATCGGTTTGTGCAGCAACAACTTAGTGCTGTTCGGCTTGCAAGCACCGAGCGCACCCATCGCAATGTGGCATGGCAAATGCCTGCAACGTAACGTGGGCGACCCGAGTCTAATCGGTAAGAAGGCGGCAAGGGTCGGAGGTGACCTGATGATGGCCGAAAAGTTTTCCGTACCGGAACTCGCAGCTTTGAGAAGCGAACTGCTGCAAAGCGGGCTCGACTCCCGCGACGCCGCGGAGCTGCTTCAGGTGTTTCTGGCGGGACGCGGGTTTGGAGTCTCGCCGGATGTCGCCCGCGATGCAATGAGCAAGGTTGAAGGATCGGGTTGCTCGCTCGAGGTGATCGGACGAGAGCTCGACCGGATCGCCCTGCTGCAGTAAGCATCTCGCATCCGTGCGGTGCGGATGCGGAGAGAATCACGGCCTGCGCGGCAAGCGCAGGCCGTTTTGTTTAACGAAGGTCTCGATTCTCGAGTCTCACGTCTGGAGGTTCAGACTTCCGCAGTTCGCGCAGTCTGCGCACAGTGTCGGCTACATCGCCCTGCTGGAACAGCCTGACCCCCGCGACGCCGGCGGCCCCGGCGCGCACGCAGTCGCCGGCGTTGTCTGTCGTGACCCCTCCGAGCGCCAAGATAGACACTCGTGCGCGGTTCTCTCCGGCCTCTACACGCGGCATAGCCGGAGCACCCGCGGCGGCTGAGGCAAGCGTTGTGAGTCCGATCGAAGGACTGGTAGTGCCAGGTTTTTCGAAAATCGGAGCAAGCACGACGAAGTCGGCTCCGTGCGATTCGGCCATTCGCACCTCGTCCACCGAATGACAGGAAACCGCCACCAGGAGGGTTCTGGCTGGCGCGCTGGAGCCTCGGGAGGCGCGATCCGCGATGGCCCTGGCGTCCGAGGCGGAGATGTCGGTTGACGTCAGGTGAACGCCGTCGGCTCCCGCGGCCAGCGCGACATCCGTGCGGGAGTTCACCAGCAGCCGCGCTGCGCCTCCGCCCTCGCGCACAACCTGCATCGCAGCGCGCGCGAGCTGCTCCAGGGCGGCGGCCGGCAGGTCCTTTTCGCGGAGCTGGATGTAGTCGACGCCGGCCCTGGCTGCTTCGCCAATCCGGGTCAACAAGGCGCGTCGCTGCTCCGCATCCGTGCCGGAGAACTGGCGGCGGTCCGTGATGTAGTAGAGCAGCACGGCGGTAGAGGAACCTGAAAGTCCGAGATTTGAAACTAATCTTTGTCCGGCGTCAGTCGTCTCACAACCATGTTGAGCAGGGCCAGCAACACGGCTCCCAGAAATGCCGGAAAGAACCCAGCAACGTCGAATCCGCGAACGAGCTTGGACGCCAGCATCAGCATGAGGGCGTTGACGACCAGGAGAAACAATCCGAACGTGAGCAACGTCAGCGGGAACGTTAGGACCTTCAACAGGAAGCCGAGCGTGCCATTCACGAGTCCGATGACGAGCGCCGCGATCAGCGCGGCGCCAAACCCGGTCACATGGAATCCCGGAACCAGGTGCGCGACGACCAGCAGCAACACGGCACTCAGCACCCACTGGATCAGCAATCGAGTCATATCAATCTCCTCGTGCAGTGGCTCTCAGCTGACTACTTCGCCGGAAGCCAGCATCGCCTTCATCTTCTCGACACGCCTCGCGCGAGTCTCTTCCTTCTTCGCTTCCGTGTACCACTGCACGAACTCCTTCTTGTGCGTATAGGCAAGCTTGTCCAGCGCGGCGGCGAGCCTTGCGCCCAGTGATTTCTTCAGCGCGGCTGGGACCTCAACCACGCGGGGCTCTGTGTCAGGCTCGATTGCGACCGTTACGGTGTCGCCGGCCTTCACGCCCGCGCCCGCGCGCAGTTTGGCATTGACGACCACGAATTGCCTGCCGCCCATGTTGGCCACTGTGCTGCGGAAAGGAAATCCGTTGATCGTGCCCCTGACCGGGACACGAGCCTTGCCCCAAACCCGTCGGGTATCGAAGGGCAGATGGAAGCTGGCGGTTGCGCTGCGCTCCGCTCCGTCGAGTTTCACGGTGAATTGCTTTCGCATAGCGCTCCTCGCGGCCTATATGCCGGAAGCATATCAGCCGCGAGGAGCGCGAGGGAGTGCGTAGGAGTTACAGGGTTACTTGGATTGCAGTTTCTCCAGGTAGCCGGTGAGGTTCTTCACCCTCTGATGGACGAGCGCCGATTGCCGATCGCTCATTTGCCGGAGGACGGGTCCCCAGACCGGCATTTCGCGCGAGCCGTGCGAAGCGACCATCGCCTCGCCGCGTATGGAT
>DASPLH010000045.1:0-15710 GCA_035627675.1 Clostridia bacterium | reverse complement strand
ATGATTGCTCCACTGACGGGCATACTGAGCACGTAGTGGTACGCCTCGCGCATGTCGAGTTTGCCAGGACGCCGGAGCCGCGGAATCTGCGTCAAAGGCTGCCACAGGATGCGTCCCCGCGCCGGCACCTTCATTGCGATGATTCCCATCTGGCGTTCAAGACAGAGCGGGAGCAGACGTTCGCCGAAGCTGAGATAGTGCTTATCGGCGGCGTTCAGCGCCAGCAGGATCGTGTCGAACGGAAACCTGTGGATGCAATCGATCAGCAGATCGGGATCGGCATGTCCTGTAACGCCAAGGAAGCGGGTCAACTTCTGCTCGCGCGCCTGTTGGAACGCCTCGATGGCGCCGCCTTTGGCAAAGAGTTGCTCCACGTCGGCGACGCTCTTGATGTTGTGTACCTGCCAGATGTCGAGGCGGTCGGTGCGAAGGCGCTTCAGGGACGATTCCAGATCGCGCCACGCGCCATCGCGCGTCCGGTTCCTCGACTTGCTCGCCAGAATGACCTGCGACCTGCGGCCGCCAAGACCTTCGCCGAGCTGCGTCTCGCTCACTCCGCTGCGGTATCCGGCGGCGGTGTCGAAGTAGTTCACTCCGAGATCGAGCGCGCGTGCGACGATGCGAAGCGCCTCTTCGCGCTTGTCTTCCATCTCGATCGTTGCCTGCCCCCCCAGCCCGAAGGTCGTGATCTCGAGGCCGGTGCGGCCGAGCCTTCGCATGGGAATTGGGCCGGGGGCGCTTGCCGCCTCTGTCGCATGGTTGCAACCCGTGCCTGAGGCCAGCATGGCCGCTGCACACGAGATCGCACCCTTCAGGAACAGGCGACGACTCGCGTCGTTTTCAGCGAACTCGCGATCCGCCATCATAGGTCTGCGTCTCCATCGAGGAGGTACCAGTTCTCCTGCGCAAGGTCGGCCTGCGCGAGAGGCGATGCCGAGGGAATGTGAAACAGAACGCTTCCCTCCCGACGCTCGCGGAAGCCGAACCGGCGCAAGGCCTTCGTCAGCCGCCTGGTCCCAAAGTACCGGCAGCACACCGAGTCCACCGGCAACTCGTGCTGGTGGCGGAGAAAGCCCGCAATCAGCGCGTCCAGTTCGCGTCCGAAGTTCACAGCGAGCAGGTCGCAGAGCACCGATTCGCGTTCCCTGACGTAGTAGACGGCATACCCGAGCAGCTCATCGCCACGCTCGCCGTACATCGCCATCACTCGATATGGCTTGTGCGGGCAAGAGACAAACCGCCAGTTGAGATATTCGGCGCCGCGCACCCCCGTTATCGGCAGGGTTCCGCAAAGCCTCGTCCAGAGCCTGTCCACCCGCTCGTCAAACTTCGCCTCCAGCCGGAACGAATACTTGCGGCCGACACGGTCCTCGCCACCCAGCGTGCGTGCCGTCAGATCTAGGCACGGGCCGATCATCGCCGCCAGAGGCGCGGCCATGCGTCGCGACAGTGCGGCCTTGCAGCGCAGATGCCTGCGCATTCGACTCACCGGGCCGAGGACTCTGTATCCGGCGCGCCGCTCCACGGCCTCGGCGTTCGCGTTCGGGAACCCATACACGATGTCGAAGCGTCCGCTATCGCACGCATCCAGTGTCGCGCGCTGAAGCATGACCGCCGGGCCAAGGACGCGGTGATCCCTGCGAACGGCGAGGTCGCCGGCTATTCCGGCCCTTACCCTCGTGTTTCCCATCTGCAACTCACGAGGAAACACGCTGGCGGCTCCCGCCACCTGGCGCGACGAATCCCGCACCACCCACGACGACACCGGGCCGGCCGGATTGCGTTCGTAGATCCAGCTAAACCGTTCGGCCGAGGCGTGCGTCAATGCGCGGCTCCACACCCACAGCATCTCCTGCCGGTCGGCGCTGAAGTTCGCGGATTGGAGTGCGTACGCCAAGATTTCAGTTCCCTCCGGGATAGTGGCGAATCTCGGCCACCGCATCGACGAGCAGCGGAGCGTTTTGCAAATACTGTGTCGCACGCCGCTTCGCATCGATCGAGTCGTACACGGCCTGCACCTGCCGCGCTTCCATTCCGGCGATTGCCGCCAGTTCCGCGGCTGCCATGCCGTGATTCTTGCCGTAGAGGCAGAGATCCATCTTGTCGAGAGAGACGGCGAAGTAGAACTCCTCCTGCGATTGCGGCAGCGAGAACGTATCGGTCGTAGAGGGTCGGCTGAGGATCTCGCCGGGAACGCCGAGGTACTCGCCCAGCTGGTACACCTGCGTCTTGTACAGGTGCGCGATCGGCTTGATGTCCGCCGCGCCATCGCCGTTCTTGACGAAGAATCCCTGGTCGTACTCCAGGCGGTTCGGCGTTCCGGCGACCACGAAGTTCAGCCGGTCGGCGTGATAGTACTCAAGCATCTTGCGTGTGCGCTGTTTGAAGTTCGTTGCCGCGACGATCTGAAGATAGGAGTCTGCCGTGAGTCGAACGCGCCGCGTGTCGCCGGAGGGCGATTGCACGACAAGCGACGAGATGGCGTACTTGGCTCCGCTGGCAACGTCCGCAAGGACAAGCTTGCACTTCCACCCGTCGCCATACTCGGGAACGACCGCGCGAATGGCCTCGTCCCGGCGCCGATAGCATCCGGCGCCCTCGAGAACGGGTCTAATGTCTTCGAGCGCTGTCCTGATGCCAAGAGACTCGGCCAGCAGGCGGCCCAGCCGCAAACTCTCGTCGGATGAGTCCGCCTCGGGCATGAAGATTCCGAACACCCGCGCCGGCCCGAGCGCCTTGACGCACAAGGCGGCTGTGACCGTGCTGTCGATTCCGCCCGAGAGCCCGACAACAACTCCTCGCCGCCGGGACTGGTTCAGAACCTGCTCTCGGACTGCTGTCGTAATTCGCTGGACCTCGGCTGCCGCGTCGAGCCGAAGAAGGCTATGTGTCTGTAGTGCTGTTGCCGTCACTTGGAGTCTCCCAGAGAGCAGAGTTGCCTGCGATCCACCTTGCCATTGCCGAGGATGGGCATCTCAGTCGTGATTTGAACTATCTTTGGAATCATGAAATCTTCGAGCCTGCTCGCGCAGTAGCGCATGACGGCAGTCGGCGTCAGATCGGCCCCTTCGGCTGGGACCACGCAGGCCTTGATGGCACTGCCGAGCACAGGGTCAGGCTCGCCTACCACCACCACGGCGGCAACGCCTGGCATCGCCGCGATCACTTCTTCAACTTCGCGCGGACTCACCTTCTCGCCGCGGCTCTTGATGATGTCGTCCCGCCGTCCCACCCAGTAGAGATACCCCTCCTCGTCGCAACGGAACAGGTCGCCGGTATGCAACACGCGCTCACCCGGCAGAGGCCCCGGGCGAAGCACTTGTGCCGTCTCCTCGGGAGCATTCCAGTACCCGGACATCACGTGCGCGCCACGGATGACAAGCTCGCCGACAACTCCGGGCTTGGTGATCCGGTCCCCGTCTTCGGAGACGATGTAAACCTCCGTGTTCGGTATGGCTTTGCCGACCGAGCCGGGTCGCTTGTCGATCTGATCGGGAGGCAGGTAGCACGCGCGTTTGCATTCCGTCAGCCCATACATCGAGAACAACGCTGCGTGCTCGTACACCTCGCGAAGCTTGCGGATGTATTCAACAGGCATCGCCGCCGCCGTGCTTGTGATGTACCGCAGCCGCGGAAGACGATATCGCGAAAGGTCGATTTGCAGAAGCAGCGCCGCCATGGTTGGGGTAATCGGCAAGCCGGTTACGCCTTCTTTCTGCGCCAGCTCCAGCAGCCGGACCGGGTAGTGCAGCGAATTGTGCAGGACCAGCGTTCCGCCCAGGGCCGTGGTCATCAGGAACTGATAAAGGCCGTAGTCGAACGAGAATGGCAGTGCGTTGAGCACGACATCGTTCTCGTTCATGCCGAGGTACGAGGTAATCGACCGCAGGGCCGTGAGCATGCTCAAGTGCGTAAGCATCACGCCCTTCGGCACGCCAGTGGACCCGGATGTGTAGATCAACGAGGCGAGGTCAACGTCGATCGCCTGCTTCGGAGGACGACTGCCGTCCCCGGCGCCGAATACCTGCGACAGGGGCCAGCTCGTACTGCTCTCCCCGTCCTCGTTGCGGGCAATGAGAGCCGGCTCGTCCAGGGAGCGCGCCTCCGCGTCAGAGACTAGGAAGTCGGCCGAACAGTCGTCCAGAACGTACGCAAGCTTCTCAGCCTTGATCGTGGCGTTGACGGGAACAAAAACTGCCCCTGCCTTCAATGTGCCGAGGATAGCGGCGGCCGACTCGAAGCCATTCTCCAGTTTGATAACGACACGGGCATGACGCCGAATCCCGTTATCCCGAAGATGGTTGGCGAACCGGTTGGCAGCGAGTTCCAGCTGACCGTAGGACCACCTTCCGCGGTCTGTGACGAGAGCCACCTTGGCGGGCGTGCGGTCGGCTGAGATTTCAAACAGTTGCTCGAGTAACACGAGCCCTCCCAGGGGGTCTTACGGCAACTCACGTTGATGCACATAAGCTGCCATTCACCCCGGCGGGAGTGACTCATTTACTGGGATTTACGGGCCGAAACAAGGGTGGATGGAAAAGAACCGTCCCGGGAGAGGGGAAAAAGTTTTCACATCTCCCAAATGGTTACCACCCTCGCGACGGAAATCGTGAAGACTCGTTACCGATATGCAAACAGGCGCAGGTTCAGCAGAGCGTTACCGAGCTTTGTCCGGGCGATCCTCCGCCCGAATGGCAGGGCCTCCAAAAGCGCCTCCACGCCGAGGAAAAGCGCGAGGGGGACCCTGATATACCGGCCGCGGGCGCCGACATAGGTCTTCATCCGCCGGAATCCCTGTTGCCGGCAGAGCTCGACCAGATCGCGCATCCGGTATTCCTTCAGATGGAAACCGGTCGCCTCGCTGTCGAAATAAGAGGAGATGTCGTGAGGACCACTCAGGCGGTTACAGGCGATACAGATGAAGGTGCCGCCGGGCTTCAGTATCCGATAGACGTGAGCCAGATGTTCGGGCAGATCGTCCGGATGGATATGCTCGATCAACTCCTGGCTGAACACGACGTCGGCCGTTTGATCCGGCAGCGGGACCTCGCAGCCATCCGAAAGAACCAACTGGAAATTCGAAGGCTTCTCGTCGGCCTTGATGAGGTCGCCCGATACGTCCACGCCATAGACCCTGGCCACTTCAGGGCTGACATGGAACGAAAAAGCACAATCTCCCGGGCCCAACTCCACGAAGGTTGCGTTCTTGTGCAGGTAAGACCGAACCAGCGACATCTGCCAGCCAATGGCCTTCCGTCGCTGGTCCGGATGGATCTTGTGGACAATACGCGGGTGATGCGGCACGCGCCGGAACAGTTCCTCGTACATTGCGGAGTAAAGCGCGGGGCGCTCTTGCCGAGTGCTGTTGCGAAGTCGAGACGCTAGCTCTTTCTCGACCAGGTAGTGCTCACGAATCTGCGCAGGTGTACGATCCATCCGCTTTTATCAATTATCTGATATGCAGCCCGCTCTCTTCAGATGCAACGGCGATACGCCGGATTCACAAACATCGACCATACCATGGCAGTGCCTCCTCAACACGCAGGCGGAGGAGGCGGAGGTGGTGGCGGTGGCGGAGGAGGCGGCGGTGGCGGAGGAGTTGTCCCGCCCCCCACCATCTCAAACGCCCCGATGTCCCAACGGCTGTTCTGAGGACGCGCGGTGCCGGTCAGGTCGTAGGCGATGCTGCGTCCGTAGCGGGATTGGAAGATGCTGTAGGGGTTATTGGCGACGGTGGATGGATCCACGCCCGCGTCTCTGGCCGGAGAGCCTGCCTGCAGGGTAAAGTCCTTCGCCGTGCGGTTGGTGAACAGCGGGTCCGAGGTCAGGCAGTTTGCGCACTGGCCGGCGAACGGGACGCTGCCATAGCTTGCGCCACCCCAGTTTGCCCGCATGCCGGCCGCCGCCGAAAGCAGGTTGTAGTTGGCCAGCGACGAATCGGCCACCGAGCTGTTGGAGAGCACGATCTCGTACTCGCTGTTCTCCGTGCGGCAAGCCACGATGTTGTTGCGGATCTCGAACTTGCCGCTGCCGCCGCTGGAGCTGCTGAACCCGCCATTGTCGCCGCACATCGTGTTGTTGAAGTAGTAGCGGTTGGCGGAGTTGCGGTCGTACACCGTCGTGTGGCTCGGATCCTCCGGGTCATCGATGTCGTACATCAGGTTGCCGACCACGTACACGTTGCCCAGCGCGTCCCCGTCGCCGCTGCCGGCAAACACGCCCATGTTGCAGTTGTGCAGGCGGTTGAACAGGAACCACAGGTTGGTCGGTCCGTACTGATAGCCCAGGCAGCCGCCCGGCTGGCTGGAACTGGCATCGATGTTGTAGACCTCGTTCTGGGAGACGATCACGTCACTGGCGTGCTTGACCCAGAAGCCGGTCTGGAAGTGGTCGTGCGACCGGTTGCGGCCCACATAAATGTGATGGGTGGCCCCGCTGCCGAGCGCGTGCCCAGCCTCGATCTGCACTCCGTCGCCGCCACAGAAGGCCAGCTCGCTGTCGAGCAGCCACACGTTGTTCGAGTTCCGGTGCACGCTGAAGCAGTGCGCGTCGGGATCGCTGGCGGTGGAGTTCGCGTTGCCGGTGTGGTGAATGAAAGCCTTGTACACCACGATGTTGCTGTGGGTGGCGCTGATCCCCGAATACACGCCGACGGCGAACCCGTCATTGCTGGTTTCGGCCGCATTGCCGTCGATCTCGATATTGCGGAAGCCGATGCGGTCGGCATCGTAGCTCCCGTTGATGATCACCCGGATGCCATCGCCCTTCCAGCGCAGGTTCTCGAAGCGCAGGTAGGCGCCTGAGATCTCCCAGGTCGATGTCAGTGTCGGACGGTTGGCCTCGTTGTCCTGCCCGCGGAACCATATCTCGTTACCCGCCGTGCAGGTCAGATCGACGCGCCCGGAGTTCGCCATCGATTGCGAAAGCGTCCCGTGGATCTCAACATACGAACCGCATCCCAAACCGCTCACCGGTATCGTCAGCCGAGGCTTGCCCGGATACCCATTCGGATTTTCTGCGTCGTCCGCCAGGGGAGACTGCGGGTCAATGTAGAAGCATCCCTCGGAAACGGCCGACGGCCAGCTGGCGCACTTGGTGGTGGGATCTGGTGAGGCGTCTGTAATCCCCCAGCCTGGATCGGGCACACCCAATGGTGGCTGCCACTCGGCGGCGGCTGCACTGACTGAGGTTGTAGCGGCGCTTAGGACGCATGCCCCGGGGTTCTCCTGCTGCCCGCCACAGCTGACGAGGGCAAGCAATGCAACGGTGAACGTCATCCCCTTCATCACGCCACCTCTCAACTTGCGACACATTTCAGTCATGAGCACATCACTCCCGGGGACACCTGTGTCCCTGCAGAAACATCCTGATTCGCTTTAGAGCTACCGGCTAGAAAAAGGGGCCTGACTTCGAAAGATTGCGTTCGATTTTATTGGAGCGATTATCATCCGGCAACCCTGCTCCGCTGACTACATCGATACCTTCGTGCACGTGCACGCTGTCCGACGGTTCTAGTGCGCACACATCTTTCGTAACGTCGCATCCATTCACACATGTCACTGCTCGGCAGGCGGGCAAAACGTTCCGTAACGTCTTGCGTCGCTCCAGCAGCTTGATGGACCCGCGAAGAAGCACGCACCTGCTCGACGCCGTCATCGCGTGATGCGCTCCTTGCATACTCGGAGTGCATGTGCAATCCTCTCTCGCGGGTATCGCGTGGAAGATCAGACGTCGAGCAAGTCCGCTTCCTCACCCCATCGCGGTCACCTCAAGGAGGCGCCGGGCATGACGCTAAAGAGCCTTATCTACTCGGATCTGTACCGGTATACAGGCTCGACATCCATTCGATTGGCTCTGAGCACACTGCAACACGAGCCGGGCTTTCGCTATACGTGCGTGCTGCGATGCTGCGGAGTGTTGCGGCGCCGCAAGGGGATGCTCGCGCGTCTGTCGTACGTCGCGGCCAGGCTATTGCTCCAGCACTACACGTACAAGTTCGGCTATCAGATTCCGGACACGGCCGAGATCGGCCCCGGATTATTCATGAATCATCTTGGCGCCACGGTCATCAACCCGGCCGCGAAATTAGGCAGCAACATCAACCTCCACGGCGGGATCACGATCGGCCAGACCAACCGCGGGAAAGCCGCTGGTGCACCGGTGATTGGCGACCGCGTCTGGATTGGAGCGAACGCGGCGATTGTGGGCGGGATCACGATTGGTGACGACGTGATGATTGCCCCCAACGCATACGTGAACTTCGATGTCCCGTCACATTGCGTGGTAGTGGGCAATCCCGGACAGATCGTATCCACAGGCGGCACGGAAGGCTATATCAACAACCGCTACGACGTCGGCGACGCCCGCATGCTTCCAGAAGAAGCGCTGACGTGACCTCTCATGCCCGCACACCGGGCGCGCCGCAATCACGCTAGCTGTTCAGCACGGACAACGCTTCCGTTTTCGGCGCACCGCGCAGGTCGGAGCTCGTGTAGTTCCGGCCGTCCACAACCCTGTCTTCTATATACATCCGGAACCACGCTTCCAGCGCGAGCACGCTCCAGAGCTGCAACGAGTAGTCCCGTTTCCCCCCGAAGTGGTCGCTCATCAGGGCACGAACAGCGGAAGGGTTCAAGAGTCCGGATTTCTCCAGTTGGTCGGTCGAAAGGAAGTTGTCCAGGAAACTTCTCAGTTTGCCCTTGAACCACTGCCCGATCGGTGAATCGAATCCCACCTTGCTGCGGTTGACTATATCGGAAGGAAGCCACTCCGTCGCGACTTCCTTGAGGATGTGTTTGCTCCGCGTGCCGTGCAGCCGATACGCAGCAGGCAAGGAGCGTACGTACTCGACCAAGCGGTAATCACAGAACGGCGATCTCACCTCGAGCCCGTGCGCCATACTCATGCGGTCCATGTAGGCCAGCTGGTACTCAGGCAGGTAGCCTTCAATGTCCAAATCGGCAGCGCGATCCAGCAATTCACGCTTCTGGTCCGCGATCAGGTAGTCCCGCAAGAAGGAGTCTCCCGCGGCATCCTCGCAATCTGCGTACATCTGACCGGAGAGAAGGTCCGCTCGCACCTCGGGCTGAAGCAGGCTCACCCATGAGAGATACGCCTGGTCGCTGGGTGCTTCCGAATTGAGGACGAACCGGCGAGCGCGTTTGGCGAACCGGCTCCCCGTCGTCGACTCCGGCCAGCGTGCTACCACTCGCTCGACCAGGTGCTTGCGAACGATCCGAGGCAGCAGTCGGTAGAGTTGGAGCAGGCGAATGCCCTTATGGCGCGGATAGCCGAAGAAGAGCTCGTCTCCGCCGGTCCCGCCCAGCGCCACCTTCAGGCGGCGGCGCGTAAACTCGCATAATTGATAGACCAGTATCGATGTCGGCTCGCCGTGCGGCTCGTCGTAGTGCCACAAGATTCGCGGAAGCATGTCCACGGTTTCGTATGCGTCCAGAATCAGTTCGTGATGGTCGGTTCCATAAAGCTGTGCGACACGCTTGGCATAGCCGAGTTCGCTGAATCCCGCTGCGTCGGCCGCATATCCGATCGAGAACGTCTGCACCTTTACAGAATGCCGGCGCATCAACGCGACGATCGTCGATGAGTCGAGCCCGCCACTCAGGAAAGCGCCGACCTCGACGTCACTCTTGAGGCACAACCGAACACTCTCGTTGAGTTCCTCTGCAAGTCGCTGTTGCGCCTCTTCAAACGGGATCCGCCGCGTTGTCGCCTGTTTGAACCCGTAGTAGCGTCGGAGGGTCGCTCGACCCTCCTCCCATACCAGCATGTGACCGGGCGGCAACTTCCGGATAGATTGATAGAACGTTCGCTCGCGAGGAACGTAACTCGCGGCCAGGTAATCGCAAACCGCTTGCCGGTCAACCTCTCGTGAGCCCCTGGCCTGCAGAATCGTCTTGATCTCCGAGCCAAACAACAGCTTGCCCGCCGGGCAGGACCAGAAGAGGGGCTTCTCCCCTACGCGATCCCGCGCGAGCACGAGGCGTCGCAGACGAGTGTCCCACAGGGCAATCGCAAACATGCCTCTCAGATGTTGCAGGAAATCCAGCCCATGCTCTTCATACAGGTGGACAATCGTTTCCGTGTCCGATGTCGTTCTGAACGAGTGTCCGCGTGCGATCAGCTCCGCACGCAGCTCTTCATAGTTGTAGATCTCGCCGTTGAAGACCACCCAGACTGTCTGCGTCTCATTCGCGATGGGCTGTTGCCCGGTCTTCAGGTCGATGATCGCCAGACGGCGCATCCCCAGCCCGATTCCAGGGGCCACAAAGAAGCCGTCGGCGTCGGGGCCTCGGTGGCTGATGCTGTCGCACATCGAACGCAACAGGACTTCGTCGTCGAAACCGGCGTATCCAGCGATGCCGCACATCTATCGAGTACCTCCGCTTGCCGCTTGTGTTGACTTCTTACATGGCCGCAGGCTGCTCATCGCTTCGTTCCATCGCGCGGCCGCAGCGGAGATTCCGTAGAGCATTGCCGTCTTACGTGCCTGCGCCGAGAAAGCCTGCCAGCGGCTCGTGTTCCCGATCAGTTCCACGATGTGTCCGGCGAATCGCTGCGGCACGCAGTCGGAAACAAGATATCCGGAACGCCCGTTCTCAACCATGTCGGAAAGATCTCCAACGTTCGAAACGATGACCGGAAGCCCTGCCATCATCGCTTCCATCATCGACAGTGACAGCCCCTCCGACTGCGATGTGAGAATGAACAGGCGCGCTCGCGACAGCCAATGTCCCACATCCTGTTGGTGACCCGCAAAAACAACCGAGTCGCCGAGCCCAAGTTCGGCAGAGAGTTGCTGCAGCTGTCCACGCAGTGGACCGTCGCCGACGATCACGGCTCTCAGAGAGGGTAGCGTCTGCTTCGCCTCAGCGAGGGATCGCAACAGCAACTCGACCCGTTTGATGGGCGCGAGGCGGCCGACGAAGATGACATCGAAATCCCGATCCGCGCCGTCGCCGCTTGCGGCGGCGATGCCGCCGGAGATCACCCTGCACTCGCACCCGATATGGCGGGATCGATAGAACTGGATCGCGCCCGTTCCCATGGTTACCACCAGGTCGAAGGTCCCGACGGCCCGCAGGAGGTCACACTCGATTTCCGCGCTCGGAGCCGCGAGCCTGGAAAATAGCCGGTTCTCCGACATGATCCCGCCGCCCAGCACTTCCGCCGGTCCGCCGACCGCGAAGTACACCGCCCGCGCCCCGATCATCCTCGCTACCAGCAGAGCGAGCAGGCCGTTGAACAGAAGGTGGAATCCTCCCACTACGTCCGGCCTCGTCCTCAGGGCTGTCCAGATGAACGTAATCAGCCGCGAAGGTACATCGCCGCACGATTTGCGCAGCCAGCTTGGAGGGTAAACGGCCTCGACATTCTCCAGTTGTGGCACGGGAGAGGTGGCCACCATACGCACCCGCCTGAAGGCACGCGCCTGCCCCATGGGACCCAAGTGAGCGCGAATCCAGTTGTCGGAGTAGAAGGTCCCGGTAAGCAGCACGTCGGCCTGCTCCGGCAGCACGCGCTTTGGGCGCCCCAATTTTCCCGCCAGCCACAGCGCCGAGAGATAGAGCATCACTGCTGCACGAAGCACAGCGTGCGTTAACTTCATCCGGAGGGTCTGTTCGGACGGGCCGCTTCGTCCGGAAGCGCCACGGTCGGCGGGTTGCGAGACGTTCAGCTGATTCATCGCGGAAATTCCAAGCGGCTCCACGGAAGTGAAATGCTTCTCCTCCCGCTTTCGTCGGGCTCGTTCACAACGACCTTGATCTCCCGGCCGTTGAGCAACACGCGCGACGGCGGCGGACCTGGAACATACAAGGTCAATCCCGACAGATCGGTATCGCAGATATCCTCTGCCCTGCTCAAGACAAGTTCGGGCACTGTGCCCTCACGAAGGGACACGTCGATGCCCCCAAGCATTCGACGATACGCAAGCAGTCTCCTGGTGGTGGTGACCAGAGTGCGCCGATCGTTTTGCCGCTCGGCCAGCAACTCAAAGCCGGCCCTTGTGCGCGCATTGAATGGCACCTTTCGATCCTTGATCTTGCCCAGGTGCGTATAGAAGATGGCGAACCCGCCGCTTGCAGCCAGTCGGTCGAGCACCGGCGCGGTCAGCACATCGGCGATCCCGTCCGCGGTATCGCCACAACTGACGCCGCCAGGATTCGGATTCGCGCGCAGGAACTCGACAACGTCGTGTCCGTCGCGCAGAGTTGATTGGCGCAGGATGCGGTTCGACGCGTGCATTTCGTATTTCGCATTGCCTGCGCGGGCGAGTGCGCCCTTGACGAATTCCTTCCCGGCGGTCTTCAACGCGGAGACCAGATGATCGGGCCGAACGAGGCCGCGATAGCTGCGCGGCACGTCCTGTCCGACGATGCTGGTCACGCGCCCGCGCCAGACGTATTTCACGCCGAAGTCACACGTCAGGTCGGCATGGTACGCCGGCGAACCCGGCACGTCGCCCTGACCCCGCATGATGTCAGCGCCGAAGTTTGTCACGGCCGTCGCGTGATCGATCCAGCACTCGAGCTTGCAGCCGTGCCTTGCCAACTCCTCCAACGCACGCCCCGCGTGCCCACGCGTTGTCGCCAGATCCCCAAAAGAATGCAGGCAGTCGATGTGCCCGGACTTGATCAGGTCCCGGACCATGGCCCGCCCCGCGTCGTCCGTGTTCCAGTAGGCAAACTGCGAAGCCGGCATATCGAAGTAGATCGTGTTGCCGACCTCAAGGCCGACGCCGCGACCCATCGACGTCTCTTCGCGCGTGTTGAGGTAACGCGCGATCTCGTAGTAGACGTGCCGGTCCGGCGTCTCGTCCAGATCGCTGCATATCGCCAACATCGAGCGATATGGATAGGGAAAGCGCCGAACCTCAACCGCTACCTGTCGCGATGCAGGCGCGTCCGTGCCAGTCCTCGCGGATTGGATTGCTTCACTGGGCAACGGCGGCCTTCGATGTACCCTTCTTCGCCGCAACGAATGCGACGAGGTTCGTGATCGAGTCCAGGTTCTCAGGAATGAGTTCCTCGTCCTCCACCTTGAATCCGTAGGTTTCTTCGAGGAAGGCGATCAACTCGAGCATGCCGGTTGAGTCGATAATGCCGTTCTCCAGGAACGACGAATCGTTGGAGAAGGCGTTGTCCTGCCCGTAAAGGAAGTTGTTAACGATGAACTGCCGCAGTTGCTCTTGAATCTGCATCTTCGATTTTCCCAACTCTGTCATGGAATTGACGTACGTACTGCTGTTGCAGCAATTGCGTGGAAAGCACACCGACGAGCGCCATGTTGTCCTTTATGCTGCTGGCGCGGCGCTGTGCGAACTTGGAAGCCAGCACCCCGACGGCCTTGCTGTCGAAGATGCCATCGTCGGCCACCCGATCCGCCGCAAGCGCCTCATCGACATAGGGCCTTGCCGCCGAACTGAACAGGCTCTCGCCGTCGGGCGCGCGGTATGGCTGCTTCGGGCGCCGAAGCACCGACGGTGGAAGGTGAGGCGCCATGCACTTCTTCAGCAGGTATTTTTCTTTCAGCACCTTCATCTTCAACTGAACCGGCAAGCGTCCGGCAAACTCGACCACGCGGTAATCCAGGAACGGCATCCGAATCTCGACCGAGTGCCCCATGGCCATGCGGTCACCCTGCGAGGCCAGTATGTATCCCGGCATCAGGAACTTCAGTTCGAGGTACTGCGCCTTCTGGAAAGCGTTCCAGCGATGAAAATCCGCCGGCAGACTCGCCGACAATTCGTCGTATGGGTTGTAATCGCCCAATTGCGCGCGAGTGTCCGCGCTGAACAGCATCTGTAACTTGGCGGTCAGTTCCCAGCGCGGCAAGTGCGAAAAGAAGAGATTGTCCAGGTGCTCGGGTGCCGCGTGGAAGAACCCCCTCAGCGCCGCGTCCGATTGCTTCTGGAGCGCGGGCATATACGGGTAAAGCCTGCGCAGCAGCATCGGGCGCAGCTTCGATTCCGGACGCCGAGCCCACCAGGCGCGGACCTTCGCCTCTTTGAAAATGTCGTATCCGCCCAGCACCTCGTCGGAGCCTTCGCCAGACAGCACCACCTTGAAGCCGTGCTGGCGCACGAGGCCCGACAACTGGAACAGCGGGACCGGCGCCGTGCGGATGAGCGGCTTTTCAGCGTGCCAGACGACTTTCGGAAAGTCTTTCCCAATGCTGTCCGACGAGCAGCGAATCACGTGATGTTCGGTGCCAAGGTGCCGGGCTACTTCGCTCTGGAACTTACTTTCGTCGAACTCGGGGTTTTCGAATGCGACCGAGAAAGTCGTCACCGAGGTGTCGGTGAACTTCTTGGCCATCATCGTGGTTGCCGAAGAGTCGAGACCTCCGCTCAGATACGAACCCACGGGCACGTCAGCGCGCAGCCGTATGCGAGTCGCATCCAGCAGAAGGTCCCACAATTCTTCGCTGTAACTCTGCTCGGTTCGCGAGTCGTCTTCGATCTCGTACGGGGCCGCGTACTGCGCCTCCCAATACTTCGTCACCGACACCTTGCCGTCCTGCAACGACATGGAGTGTCCCGGGGGCAGCTCACAAACGCCTTCAAAGGTCGTTCGCGGGGGCAACGTCACCCAGAACGTGAACACCTGTGCGAGAGCTTTCAGGTCGAGTTTGCGAGGCACGGCGGGATCGGCAAAGAGCGCCTTCATCTCGGAGGCGAACAGAAACCGGCCATTCGACTCCGTGTAGAACAGCGGACGAATGCCCAGACGGTCACGCGAGATAAACAGCCGCTTCCGCCGCTTGTCCCAGATCGCGAATGCCCACTGCCCATTCATGCGGTGAACGCATTCGTCGCCGTACTCTTCGTACGCGCGCAGGATTACTTCGGTATCGGAGCGAGTAGCGAACTGGTAGCCCCTGGCGGCGAGGTCCTCCCGCAGCTCGACATAGTTGAAGATTTCGCCGTTGAACGTGATCGTGAGCGCCCCGTCGAGGGTACTCATGGGCTGCGCGCCGCCCTCGAGGTCGATGATGCTCAGGCGCGCATGGCCGAGGACCACCGGCCCGTCAATGTATGCACCGCTGGCGTCTGGCCCGCGATGACCTATGGCGGCCAGCATCCGGTGAACGCCCGACGCGTCAGTCGCTACGTCTCGATCTTTATGGAAGATACCGGCTATGCCGCACATATTCTTAGGCTCGCAAACAGCTTCTCCGATGTATAAGCAAGCGGACTTCCACATCCGCGCCGCTGGGAGAGCGCCCGAAGGCTGCTTTTCCCTGCAAAACCACCCGCAGAGGCCCAGAACATTCCCTTCGCCGTTGGAAAATAGTTTCCACTCCGTGGGGATGTGCAATTCTTTTCACACTCTGGATTTACGGGATCAGGTCTCGGACTGCGGGTTGAAGCAGCCGCCCGAAGTCGGCGACTGCCACGGAGGGCATCTCCCCGGGTTGTGCCGGGAGGGGGCGTGCGATCACGACGATCGCGGCGTTGTTGTGCCGTTTCACCAGTGCGTCCGTAATGGATTTTGCCTTGGCCAGGTAGCGGCTCGAGAGGTCGGAATCGGGCATCCGGTACCACTGGAGCACCTCGAAGCTGGTGCCGTTCAACTTAGGATTCGAGTAGATGACCGGCAGACTGTCCCCATTGTCGAGCGCGAGCCGTGTCGTGGAGGCGTTTCTCGACAGCCTGTTGGCGCGGTAATTCACCACCGTCTTTCCTCGCT